>JANPIN010000110.1:0-9206 GCA_031425035.1 Saprospirales bacterium
CCATCCTGCGAAAAATGCGGGATGGCTCTGTTTATCAGATCCAGTTCATTCTATTATAATCCGCTCCGTTCGCAGCCGCCCGCCATTTTCCAGCGTCAGAAAATACACCCCCGCCGGCCAGGAAGCGGTAGAAAAATTACACGCACCCATGGAGGCATCCCGGTGTTGTTGCATCATCAACCGGCCGCCTGTATTGCTGACCTGTACATGAACCAACCCGGCCATTGCCTGGGCGTCCCACTTCAGCAGAATTTGTGCTGGCAGGCGAGTTACCGTAAAAGCGATCCCGGTATTCTCGTATACACCCACCGTACAATTGGTATTGACATCCCATGTTTTATCGCCATCAAGCACAAGAATCTGCTCCTGATGCTGGCCGCCGCAATTCACCGTGACTTTATACTTGCCTTTAAATCCGCGCACTAGGACGGTTCCGGTGGCGGTACTTACCACCGTGGTGTCGGTCCACCACTGATGATAAACCTGATCCACAAAGGCTACGCCACTGGGTTTCATCGACCAGTCCGTATTAAACAAGGGGGCGTTGCTCATCCAGTGCGCACCGTCCCAAAAGCCCCACATCATAAAGCCGGTTATGCTGGGGTGGGCGAAACTAATGGTCAGTATATCGCGCATATACTGGGCCTGGGTCTGCGGCGGCACGAGGTTGCTGATATCGTATTCTGTAATTTTTGCTTCCAGCCCATAGGCAGTATAAAACTCGTCGAGAATAGCTTTAGCCATTGGAATGCCCGTTGGGAAAGCCCCGAAATGGCCTTGAAAACCAATGCCTTCTACCGGCGCGCCCGCCGCCAGCAACTCATCGATGCGGCTGCGCCAAACTGCCGTCTGGCCATTGTCCGTCTGCCCGCGTTCCAAAGCCACGTAGTCGTTCAGGTAAAGGGTGCTGTTGGGCACCAGGCTGTCGGCCTGCTCAAATATTTCGGTGTATAGTTCCCGGCCCGTGGGATAACCGGGCGTATTGGCGAGTGCGTTGGCGTAGTCGACATTGGCGGTGATTTCATTCAGCACGTCCCAATCCTGACAGGCGGCCCCTACCCCCGGATAGGTCAGAATATTATTTATATGCGTACGAATACGGGTTTTCAGGTAATTGGGGTCGCCCTGGTTCGGCTCCAGATCGGCTGGCGAATATCCCCAGCCGGGCCAGGCCAGGTTATGGCCGCGAATCTGAATATCGTGCGCCTGTAGCCACTGTACGGCTTCGGCAATTTCGGCCTGGCTGCTATACCAGTGCTGTTCCCAGGCCGGCCATTTCAGGTCATTTTCAAACACAACCCAGTTAAAACCATGTCCATGGCCGTCCAAATCGAGCATTTTTTGCTCGTACACGTTGTCCTGGGCATTCCCGCCCCCGAACCGATTACTGATCACGGCTGTGCCGAAAGCGAATTCATGTCGCAGCATTTCCACCTTCACTTCCGCACCGGACAGGGGTTGACCATTTTGATCCGTTACGGTTACCGTTAAATTCGCTTTGCGCAGTTGCTCGATGCTGGCGGCGGCATCGGCCCGCCAGGGAGCATCGGGTGCGGAGCCGGGATACACGTCATTGTGCAGGTTCAGTGGTAACTGCGAAAGCGGATAATTATTTTTGAAATTCAGCAGAGCAAAACCACCCACTTCCACGGTCTGGTTTAACCAGGCCAGGTGCAGGCCAAGGTGCAACTGGTTGAGTGGATAAGCGGCCGTGGATTCGAAGGGCAGCACAAACTGTTGCCATTGTTCGGTCAGCGGAACCGTGGCGAAAACTTCCTTGGCATAGGTCGTGGCATCTTCCGCAAAAATATTCACCTGCGCATTGGGAGTCGGACTGCGTAACCACAACACCAGCAGGCACTTATCGCCAGTAGTGATGGTCTGGCCGTTATTGTACAAGTGACCGCTCACATAAGGATTCTGGCCCGCGGTTATCAGAAAGCTTCGCCCCTGTGTAAAAGGAAAACCAGTAACGGAAATATTGGTCACCGTGGCCCCGTAACTGGAAGAAGCCGCAAAGGTTGCCGCTTCGGTATTGGGCAACACCCACTGACCGGCCGTCAAGCCATGCTCGGTTTGCAGCTGGGCGGCAAGCGCCAGGTGGTAAGCATCCTGGGCCGACATGTGCGAAAGCGCCAGCCAAAAAGCAGCGACTAGTAGGAAGGTCTTCATCATGCAAGCTTATTAGTGATGCTTAGATAATGTGGAAGGGATGTAAAATAGAAAAAATTTCCGGCCCGAACTGGTCTCACTTTAGCAGGATTGAAACAAGCTATTTTATTTTTAGTTGCTTAAAAAACAAAGCCCTCCGCTCCGGTTAACCGGAACAGAGGGCTTTTATCATCTAAGTTTCACCCGGAAACTGTTTACGGTATTACTTGGTTTCCGTCTGGACTTTTTTCGTCCTGGCCGGTTTTGCATCCGCACTAACAGCCGGCTCCGTTGCCGTTTTGCCGCCACCGCTGACCACGTCTTCTTTAAGGAAATCGACCACCAGTGCCGAAGCCACGAAAACAGAAGAGTACGTACCGAAGAAAATACCCACCAGCATACCGAAGGCAAAGCCTTTGATAGCACTACCGCCAAACAGGAACAGCAACAGCACCACCAGGAACACCGTACCCGACGTGATCAGGGTTCGGCTCAGGGTGGTGTTGATAGCCATGTTGAAGACCTCTTCCTTGCGGCGACCGCCAAACGTGTTGATAAACTCACGAATACGGTCATATACGATCACGGTGTCATTCACCGAGAAACCGATTACCGTCAGGATACAGGCGATGATGGCCTGGTCAATTTCCAGCGAGAAAGGTACTAAGCCATGCAGCAAAGTGAAGAACGTCAGGGTGATCAGTACGTCGTGGAACAAAGCCAGTACAGCGCCCAAAGAGAACTGCCAGCGCCGGAAACGGATCAACAGGAACAGGAAGATCAGCGACAGGGCTGCAAAAGCCGAGTAGAACGAAGAGTTACGAATATCATCCGCAACGGTTGGCCCCACCTGGCTCGAAGAGGTAATGTGCGTGCCGGTCGAGGTGGTTTTTTTAAACGTAGCCAGATCGTTTTCTACGGCATTGACGCTTTTCAGGCCTTCATGCAATTTGGCAACCACCTCATTCGCCACCTCAGGTCCTTGTTCGTTGATCTTGTAGGAGGTCGTAATGTTGTAGGTGTTTTCCGTATTTACGGCCTTAATGATCGGATTGCTGCCAAAAGAGGTCGTCAGAGCGGAACGCAGCTGGTCGTCATTGACCGGCTGGGCGAATTCTACGTTATAGGAATAACCACCTTTGAAATCCACACCCAGCTCGAAACCACGGGTGAAGAAGGAAGCGATACCGATGGCAATGATGGCGCCGGAAAACATGTAAGCGTAGCGGCGTTTGCCGATCCAGTCGTAGTGGAAGCCCACCAGCCAGTTTTCAGACCAGGGGCGGCTGTAGTTGACCTCGTGACCGCGATCCATCCACCATTCGGTGAGCAGACGACCGACCAGGATGGAGGTGAACAGCGAGCTCAAAATACCGACCAGCAGTACGGTACCGAAACCCTTGATCGGGCCCAGACCGAAATAGATCAGCACGATGGCCGTCAGCAAAGTCGTTACGTTAGCATCCAGAATGGCCGACAAAGCCTTGGTGAAACCCGTAGAAACCGCCTTCGCCATGGATAGGCCGTTGCGGAGTTCTTCCCGTATTCGTTCGTAAATAATGACGTTCGCATCCACCGCAGTAGCCAGGGTCAGCACGATACCGGCAATACCGGGCAGCGTGAGTACCGTACCCATGGAAGCCAGGGTACCGAGGATGAAGAACAGGTTGGCCAGCAGCGCGATTACGCTGATCACCCCGCCTTTATTATAGTAGGCGATCATGAAGGCGCAAAGCAGGCCGACGGCTAAGATCATGGTCATCAAGGACTTGCTGATGTTCTCCGCACCCAGGGATGGACCGACCTGGCTTTCCTGTACGATGTGCGTACCGGCCGGCAATTTACCGACTTCCAGGATGCTGGCCAGGTTTTTGGCTTCTTCCAGGGCATAACTGCCGGTAATGGAAGAGTTACCGCCGGTAATCGGGTTGATTACGCGGGGGGCGCTGACCACTTCATCATCCAGGACAATGGCAATTTCGCGGTTGCCGTTATCGGCAGCTTTCTGGGTCATGTCGGCCCAGATCTTGGCGCCTTCATTGTTCATCGCCAGACTGACGGCGATGGTACCGTTCTGATCGGGCTGGGCGCTGGCATTGGTCACCACGGCACCGTCCAGACGAGCATCGTCGGAACCGCGGAATTTCTTGATGGCGTATAATTCGTACTTGCCTTCGCCGCCGTCACCCACGCTATTATCATCGGCAACTGGTTTTTCACTCCAACGGAAGCCAATGTCGGCCGGGAATAAAGATTTGACCGACGGTTTATTCAGGTAAGAGGAGATCGAATCTCTTCTGTTTTTAGGTGCATAACCAATTACGGCGCCCCCGCCATTCAGGTTGAAAGCCAGGTTACCGGCCGACAAAATCGGGCCAGCCGCCATTTCAGCCGGATTTTTAGAAGGTGCTACCTTCATTTCTTTCGGCAGGCTCGAGTCCGGTTTGCCGGTCGTAGCACTCATAGGATACTCATAAGTAGTATCCATTTTCATTTCTATTTTCTGGGTGGTCGTATCACCGGCTAATACGTGTTTCAACTTCGTATCGGCAGCAATAATAGCGTCCCGCACGCCATTATCCGTAATGCGGTAGGTATCCCAGAATTCCAGTTTAGCCTTAGCGGACAGTACGCGACGCGCCAGTTCCGGGTTATCAATACCGGGCAGTTCCACCAGAATAAGGTCGCGGCTGGCATCCAGGCTGACGTTGGGTTGTACCACGCCGAGCCGGTCAATGCGCTGCTTGAGGCGCTTGTAGGTTTCCCCTACGGTTCCGTCAGCGAGTTTACGCACCGTTTTCAGCACGTCCGCATCCGGGGAGTCAAATTTGATCTCGTTTTTGAGCGATTCGTTGCGGGCAAAGACGGAAGCCAGGGGTTTGCCACCACCGGTTTCTTTCCAGGCTTTTGCAAACAGGGTAATATAGTCCGATTGCTGGGTGCGCTGGGCTTCGCTGGCTTTGTCGAGGGCGGCCGTAAAGGCCGGATCCACCGACTTACCGGCCAGATTGTAAATGAAATCGCGCAAATCCACCTGCAGCAGCACGCTCATGCCCCCTTTCAGGTCAAGACCCATAGCCAGTTGGCTCTTCTTCAGGTCGGCGTAGGTAAATTTTTTGATGAATGGGACACTAAAAACGGTCACGCTGGACAGAGAATCCAGGTAACCCGAGTAAAATTGTTGAAAACTCGCTTTAGTAGTCCTGGCCGACATGTCGGTGGCATAACGGCGTGCATCGCTCTCAATCTTGTTCGTAGGAATTACGAGCAGGAATTGATACACACACACAATGGTGAGCAGAATGAAAAAAATACGGACGATGCCTTTACCTTGCATACCTCAAAAGAATTGTGCGAAAAAATGATTTTAAGTAGTAGAACTAACGGGCCACAACAAGCCTCCCGAAAAAAGTCCGCAAATATAGAGAGAATGGGCAATTCAAAAGCCATTCACGTAAAATTCATCGCAAATACCTTTCCAAGCTGACTCCTTTCGGTAAAATATTTGGCTGCGAACCAACCGAAAGGGTGTAGTGCCCGGATAATCAGGTGCCGGAGGCCCTTACTTTTTCTCCCAGGTATTATTGGTAAAATCGATGTCCGCCATCCGGTGACTGGGGTCTATTTCCACTTTAGCGATCTTTTTGGCGCGTTCCGGGATGTCAAACTCATACGTCTGGTCTACCCAGCGATGATCGGGCAACACGGTTCTTTCCGCACGATTCTCCGCGGGTTTGGCGCCGCGCATACTTTCCAGCGGGGCATAAAAAATCTCCTGCCCGCCGTCGCTGTAGGTCACCACTATATCGAGGGGCATGGCCATTTTACCTTTTCGTTCGATCACCACGTGGGTCGTTTTGCGGCCATCGGCTTCTACCGATTTCACTGCATAGTCAATGGTGTGGGTGGTGTTTACCCAATCCTGCCGGTACCAGTCGAGTTGCAAACCGCTTTGTTTTTCAAATACCCGCGTCACGTCGTTGGCGTTCGGGTGTTTAAATTTCCAGGTGTTAAAGTAGCGCAGCAGGCCCCGTTCGAAACTGGGTTTACCCACAATATATTCCATCTGATTCAGGTAAATGGAGCCTTTGACATACGCTGCCAGGGAGTAAGCGTAGTTGGTACTGAAATGATCAGCATGCGTAGTCAGCGGCTCCTCGCGTCCGCTGGTCGCCAGCGCCGTATATGCCGAATAGGTGCCGGCAAAAGGATTTTCCTCGGCGACCCGGCCGGCCAGTAAACCGGCGCTGGCCAGTTCATTTTCGACCACATCGGAGGCGTAGGAGGTAAAACCTTCGTCCATCCAGGCGTATAAGCTTTCGTTGCTGCCCAGCACCATCTGGTACCAGGAGTGCATTTGCTCGTGTATGGCCACGCCGACCAGGCTGTTGAGCGGGCGGTTGCCGGTGATGAGGGTCGCCATGGGATATTCCATGCCGCCGTCGCCGCCTTGAATAAAAGCGTATTCCTGGTAAGGATATTTGCCGAAATGCGCATTCATAATGGTCCGGGCCTGGTTGATGATCGCCGGGAATTTGCCCCATTGATCGTCGTAGCCCTGCCCTTTCTGCCAGATAAAGTGCATAATGGAACCATCATCGGCCTTGATTTTGGTATGCGTATAATCGCGGTCGGCGGCCCAGGCGAAATCATGCACATTCGGGGCTTTGAAATGCCAGAGCAGTTTGTCGCCGCTGGGTTGTTCCACCCGGTCGCCGGCGTTTTCATAGCCGTATCCGACTTCCAGGGGGTTTTGCAAATAACCGCCGGCGGCCACCAGATAGCGTTTGTCCATTTTGATTTTCACGTCGAAATCGCCCCATACGCCATAAAATTCCCGGGCGATATAAGGGTCGGTATGCCAGCCCTCGTAGTCATATTCACAAAGTTTTGGATACCACTGGGTCATCGAATACTCGACGCCTTCTTTATTATCCCGTCCCGAACGACGGATCTGCAGCGGCACCTGGCCGGTCCAGTCCATCTCGAATACCGTCGTAGCGCCCGGCACAATGGGCTGATCCAGCGTCACTTCAAGGATGGTCTCGCTCATTTCGAAGCGCAGGGATTTTCCGTTCTGGTTGAGTGATTTAACCTTGATCCAGCCTTGCTCTTCGGGCTTGAGTTTCAGGATCCGGTCGGACACGCGCGCATCGGCATCTTCGATGGTGCGCGAACGGACGTCCATCATGCTGTTGGGCTGAAATGCATTGAAGAATAAGTGATAAAAGACCCGGGTGAGCGTATCGGGGCTATTATTAATGTATTCGAGGCGCTGAGTGCCATGGTATTGGTGGGCAGCGGCGTCCATATCGATGGTCATATCATAGTTCACCCGCTGTTGCCAACGCTCGGGTTGGGCCTGGGCCAGGACGGAGAGAAAAAGGAGGCTTAAAACAGGGAATACCTTCATGGGAGGTGTTATAAGGTGATGAAGTGATGAAACGATGAAGTGATCAGGGGGGCGTGCGTCACAATATCACTTGATCACTCCATTAAAACTGCGATTTTACGACGCTCTTACCAAATGGCGGGCTTTTTTTGGCTGAATGGCACAGGTCGGAGGGTGTTCGCCCTATCTTTGCCGGTCAATCAGATCATAAAACAAACATTCCATGAAAATTCGTTTCGCACTGGCCCTTATCATACTCGCCGCCGCTTCGCGTATTCTCCCCCACCCCGATAATTTCAGTCCGATCGCGGCGATGGGTCTTTTTGGCGCCGCCTATTTTCAGCGCCGCTGGATGATGGTCCTGGTGCCATTTGCCGGCCTGTTTTTCAGCGATTTATTTCTCAACAACGTCATTTACAAGCAGTTTTACCCAGAATTTACCTGGTACACTTCCTTATGGATCTATGCGGCCTTTGCCGGCATGATGCTGTTGGGCTGGGCCTTACTGCATGACCGCGTTCGGCCGGTCCGGGTGCTGGCCGCCAGTCTCTCGGCTTCGCTGCTGTTTTTTCTGGTGACCAACTTCAGCGTCTGGCTGGAAAGCGGCATGTATTCCAAAACCTGGGCCGGTCTGCTGGGTTGTTATGCAGCCGGTCTACCCTTTTTGACCAACACCCTTTTGGGCGATCTGTGTTTTTCCGCCGTGCTTTTCGGCACCTACGAATGGGTTACCCGCCGCGTTTCCCTACCGGCAAAAGCAGCATAAAAGCCGCTCCCCAGTTCATAGTTCATAGTTCATAGTTTATAGTTCGTTATGCCGTCCAAACGTTCCCTCGAACCCAAAAAAGTAAGTGAAAGCCGTACCGTAATGACGGAGATCATCATGCCCAACGATACCAACGCCATGGGTAACCTGATGGGCGGTTATCTCATGCGCTGGATGGACATTGCGTGTGCCGTCTGTGCGGGAAAACACTGCGAAGCGCATGTGGTAACGGCTGCGGTGGACCATATTTCTTTTCAGAACCCCATTCACCTGGGCGACGTGATCACCCTGGAGGCCTGCGTTACCCGGGCCTTTACCACTTCCGTGGAAATTTTCGTGGAGGTATTTGCCAGCGATATCAAGGGCCAGAAACCCCGTCGCTGCAACCACGCTTATTTTACGTTTGTCGCCCTCGACGATCAGAAACGTACGCCCGTGTCCGTTCCACCGGTGCTGCCGCTTTCCAGTGAAGAACAACAACTTTTTGAAAGCGCCGCGCGCCGCCGGGAAATGCGCCTGATCCTGTCGGGCCGGATTGCGCCGAAAGATGCGACGGAGGTAAGAAAGTTTTTTGCGGATATCAGTTAGAAAAGAACTTGGATGCCCTGGTATGGACCAAAGCGGGTTATGGGTATCAAGCAGATTTTCATTCCATATATTCTTTCAGGTCGAACCCTGTGAAAAACCCTTCGAACCGTCCGCCGAACGACTCGAACCGTGTGAAAAACACTTCGAACCGTCTGCGGAACGAGTCGAACCGTGTTAAATAAACTGCGAAATGTCAGCCGACCGACTCGAACCGTGAGAAAGACCCTTAGAACCGTCTGCAGAACGACTCGAACCGTGTAAAATACCCTTCGAACCGTGTAAAAAACCCTTCGAACCGTCTGCGGAACG
>JANPIN010000111.1:0-83160 GCA_031425035.1 Saprospirales bacterium
ATCCAAGACTACAAACTGCGGAGAGGGAGGGATTCGAACCCCCGGTACCTTTGACAGTACGTCTGATTTCGAATCAGGTGCATTAAACCAACTCTGCCACCTCTCCGGATTCGAAAATTTATGTACATGAGTGAATGAATCAATGTATTCATCAATCATGTAACTGCGGAGAGACGGGGATTCGAACCCCGGATACACTTTTGGCGTATACACACTTTCCAGGCGTGCTCCTTAAACCACTCGGACATCTCTCCAGATTCCTTTTTTTAAAAGCGGGTGCAAAAGTAATAACTGTACGCGAAAAAGCAAGCCGAATGGAAAAGGGAATTTTAGAAATTTGCTGGTGTATCTTTGCCGGGCCATGAAAACCGGCTTTTTTCAACATCCACGAGTCCGTCAGGGACTTACTATAGTGCTCCTTTCGGGGGCGTTGACCTGCATTTTTCCACCGGCCACGCCGGAATTTCAATGGTGGGCCCAACACAGTGTTGTCATATCCGTGGCTTACGTTGGGTTAGGACTTTGTTTTTTTGTGTTCAATAACACCCGCCTGATGTTTGTCTGCCTGGGTTGCGGGGCGGTAATTAGTTTCCACTACCACGAAAAAGCCCAGCGGGCGGACCAGTTCAAATCTTCGGTACAACCTCCTAAAGCCTGGCATATACCGAACAATCTGGAACGCCCAAAACCGCTGGATTTTCCAACGTCTGTCCCTGCCTATGAGCCTGCGCAACCGAGCCAATAGTTTCCGTTATGCTTTTCAGGGCCTGGCCGATTTATTCCGTTCGCAACCGAATGCCCGAATCCACCTGTTCTTCGCGCTGCTGGCGCTGACAGCGGGCCGGGCTTTTCACATTACCCGGACGGAATGGCTGGCCATTATTATCTGCATCACGCTGGTCCTGGCGCTGGAAGCCCTGAACACCGCGATCGAATACCTCACCGATCTGGTACAACCCGACTACCATCCCCTCGCCGGCAAAGTAAAGGATGTGGCGGCAGCCGCCGTGTTACTGGGCGCTTTCGGCGCGGTAACAGTTGGCTTAGTTATCTTTTTGCCGCACTTATTACCCTTAATAGGGTAGATCATCAGCCGCATTTGACTAAAACTGGCATATAGGCATACTGACTTCCATATACCGGGAGCGCTTTAGGGCCTGCCTGTATCTTGCCGGCATAATCCGAAAGCCAGTTCACAAATTTTCTTCTTAAACTCTCATCCCATGCGTTATTTGCTTTCCTTTTTATCCATGCTGCTGCTCGCCGCTAACCTGAGTGCGCAGCCCCTGTGTGAGATCAATGACCTCACTGCCACCGTCGGCGTGACCAATCCCCTCACCTGTCAGTACTTCGTAACCATCACCTTTGTGTCTACGGGAACGACCAATCAGTTCATCGTGCAAGGCAACGGGAACAACTACGGGACCTTCACTTATAATCAGGTGCCGGTGATCCTCGGCCCGTTCACCGCCGGCGCGACGGCTTCGACCCGGGAGTTCGTGATCAAGGATGCGGTACTTGCCGATTGTGAGGCCGCCGTGCAGGTGGAAATACCCGGCTGTAGCCTCCCGCAGGCCTGCGATATTTACGAAGCCAAGGCCACACCCGGCGACTGCCTGCCGGGGGGGAGTGCATATAAACTGACCGTCGATTTTGAAGTCACGGAACCCGGCGCACAAACTTTCGACCTGTACAACGATAATGGTAACCTGATCGGTAATTATCCGCTCAGCCAGTTGCCGCTAACCATTAACTACGCGGCTGGGACGTCGCCCGTCCAACACCTGAAAATTTGTCTTCATGAAAATCCGAACTGCTGCGAAACCGTCGAATTTATACAGCCGATCTGCCCCTGCACGCTTCAGGACCTGGTGGTGGAAACAGGGAATTGCAATGCCGACAGCACCTACCATCTGTTTTTGAATTTCCCGGTACCGATAACGGCCGTCGGCGATTCCTTTGCCGTATATGCGAACGGCGAATTTTTCAAAAACTACGCGCTGACGCAGCTGCCCCTGCAAATTCCAAATTTCCCCTGGAATGGTGGTGCATTTGATGAAATACGCGTCTGTATTAGTGGTACGTCTATCGCTTCTTGTTGTGGCGAATTGGAATTTCACGTACCCACCTGTTTCCCTTACGAGCCCTGCGAACTTTCTCAGTTGAAACTGAAAGTGGGTGAATGCCATCCCGACAGCACGTTTACGGTCACGCTGGATTTCCAGGTAGCCACGCCGGCGCAGGTCGATTCCTTTGATTTATGGGCCAATGCCCAGTACCTCGGCAAGTTTGGCATCAATCAACTGCCCCTGACGATCCCGAATTTCGACTGGAACGGTAATATTTTCTCCACTATACGGGTCTGTACGGGTAGTGCGCCGGGCTGCTGTCGGGAAAAACAGTTCCTGAATCCCGCCTGTCTGCCCTTCGGCCCCTGCGATGTGACCAATATTTTCACGCAGGTCGGCGCCTGTACTTCTACGGGTGCGTATAACCTGACGGTCAATTTTCAAGCGACGAACCCGGGGAACGGCAATTTTACGCTCACCGCGAACGGCCAGTTGTTCGGTACTTTCCCCCTGACCAGCCTGCCCCTGCTCCTGCCGAATTTTCCGGCCAGCGGCAATGCGAATGACGTCATACAAATTTGCATCATCGATTTGGCGGGCGCCATTCCCTGCTGCGAAAGCAAGGAGTTCGCGGCGCCGGTTTGCAACCTCAACTGCGAAATTCTGGAACTGGAAGTGACGACGGGCGACTGCACCGGCGACAGCTCATACGTCGTACATATCAATTTTGTAGCCACGCACGCACCATCCAATTACTTCAAGGTTTTTGCCAATGGTGTATTGTTCGGCGCCTATACGCTGAATCAACTGCCGTTGACCATTCAGAACTTTCCCTGGAATGGCGGTAATAACGACGTGATCAAGGTCTGCCTGGTGCAGCTGAACGGCGAACTGGACTGCTGTAAAACAATTGAATTTGCCGTGCCTGGCTGCCTGCAGACGGCCTGCGATATTCATGAGCTGGAAGTCAGCACGGGTGATTGCACCGGTGACAGCACCTATGTTTTACACGTTAATTTCCAGGTGACCGGGACGACGAGCAACACGTTTGTGCTGTACGCCAACGGGCAAGCTTTCGGCACATATAATTTGAACCAACTGCCGCTGACGATCGAAAATTTCCCCTGGAATGGCGGCAATAACGATTTTATCAAAGTGTGTATGGTGACGGACAATGGCGTGCTCACCTGCTGTAAAGTCATCGAATTTGCCGTTCCACCCTGCCTGCAACAACAGGGGGATTGCCACATCACGGACCTGGTCGTCGATCCGGGCGTATGTAACCCGGCCGGCGGATATAGCCTGCTGGTCAATTTCCAGGTCCAGAATCCGGGCAATGCGCTCTTCAACGTGTATGCCAACGGCCAGCTGCTCGGTACGTTCCCGCTGGGGTCGCTGCCTCTGCTGATCCCGAATTTCCCGGCCAGCGGCAATGCGGTAGACCACATTAAAATCTGTATTAACGATCAGCCCAACTGCTGCGTGGAGCAGGAGTTTCAAGCCCTGCCCTGCGCTGTCAACTGCGATATTCATGATCTGACGGTACAAACCGGCACCTGCGAGGGCGACAGCGCGTATCACGTAACGGTCAATTTCATACCGGTAGGGACAACGGCCACGACTTTCCAGCTATATGCCAACGGCCAGTTATTCGGTACGTATAATGTAAGCCAGTTGCCGCTCACTATTCCGAACTTCCCCTGGAACGGCGGTAATAATGACGTACTGAAAGTGTGCATGGTGACCAACACCATTAACAACTGCTGCGAGACGAAGGAGTTCCCGGTGCCGGCCTGTTTGCTGGGTGGCAATTGTGAAGTTTTCAACGTGGTCGTTACGCCGGGCGATTGCCACCCGCCGAACAATGTGTACAGCCTGGTGGTCAATTTCCAGGTGCAAAACCCTGGTAACACCCAATTTGAAGTCTGGGCCGGCAATGGTCAGTACCTGGGTATTTTCCCGCTCAGCGCCCTGCCATTGACCATTACGAATTTCCCCTGGGGCGGCGGTGCGATCGACAACATCAAAATCTGTATCAACGACCATCCGAACTGCTGCAGAACGGTGGAGTTCCCGGCGCCGACCTGTTTTGGAAACAACTGCGAAATCAATGACCTGGCGGTGCAAACCGGCGATTGCCAGGGTGATAGCAGCTACCAGGTGTATGTGAATTTCGTGGCGGTCAATCCACCGGTGGCGACTTTCTCGGTGTTCGCGAACGGCCAGTTCTACGGCTCTTTCGGGCTGAACCAGTTGCCGCTGATGATCCCGAATTTCCCCTGGAACGGTGGCAATAACGACGTGATCAAAATTTGTTTCGGCACCGCGGGCGCACTCAATTGCTGCGAAACGCTGGAGTTTGCCGTGCCCAACTGCCTGCTGCAACCCTGCCAGATTTATGACCTGCAAGCCGTGCATACGCCTTGCCTCTGTGGTCAGTTCTTCGCCGTGCTGACTTTCGAGCACACGAACGGCAGTGCCGGCGGATTCGATGTGGTTGGTAACGGTACGAACTACGGAACTTTCCCCTATAACACGCCGCAACCCATCATCCTGGGACCATTCGCGGGCGATAACACCACGATGTATGAGTTCGGGGTGCGCGACCACCAGCATAACGACTGCCAGGACGACGTACTGCTGGGTAAAGTGGATTGTCCGACCCTCGCGACGAACAGTCCGCTCAATGGCGCAACGCTGCTGCTGGCGCCTAACCCGACCAATGACTACCTGAATGCCACGGCTCTGTTGCCGGGTGGCGCCCGTCTGGGTCAAACCGACGTGGATGTGTACCACGCCGACGGCCGCCTGATGCTGAGCCAGGTTGTGGGCGACGGCAGCAGCTTCCAACTGAACGTGTCAGTGCTGCCAGCCGGCGTTTACCGCCTGGCCCTGCGTTCCGAACTGGGTAGCTTGCAGGGGACGTTTACGAAGCTGTAATTCTTAGGGGGGGGTACTTGTTGGAAATCAGCCATTTAGATTCCGACTTTGGTTAAACCATTTTGCGCTGATTATAATACAAACGCGGCCCGCCGGTAATCTGGCGGGCCGCGCTGTTTTTAAGCTAAAACCTCCTAATACTCCGGCCAGTTCCCCTGCATTTTCATAACTTTTTCCAACACATCGCGTACACAGCCGGCGCCACCGCGGAGGGGCGACACGTAGTCGCAAATGTCGAGCACTTCGGGTACCGCGTCGTGGGGGCAGCAGGCCAGGGCTACCTTACGCAGCACGGGCAGATCGGGCAGATCGTCGCCCATGTAGCAGACTTCCGAAACGAGCAGATCGCTGCGTTGGAGGAATGACTGAAAAGCCGTCCATTTATCCTGAATATCGGAGTAGTATTCCTGCACGCCGAGGTCGACAAAACGTTTCTGGACGCCTGCCGATCGGCCACCGGTAATAATCCCGACGGCATAACCGGCGCGAATGGCCCATTTAATGACCTGCCCATCGCGTACGTTGACGGTCCGCAGCAGCTCGCCGCTTTCGGTCACCATCATCATGTTGTCGGTCAAAACGCCGTCGATGTCCAGCACGAATGCCTTGATCGACTTCATTTTATCAAACAAGTTGACCAGTTCGACCGTGCTTTCCTCCGGACTCAACTGGCGGTTTTCGCTAAGCGCTATCGGTTGTTGGATCGCCATTCGTACACCCATTTAGCCTGGATTTGTTCCAGATGCGCTTCATTGGATTCGCTGCGGTTGCCCTCGAAATTTGGAATTTCCAGTACCCAGTCGATCAGCTCCGTAAAGCGAATACGATAAATTTTTGATTCGTCGAAGGCAGCTCCGAAACGCTCGTAGAGCGCCATGGCCACATCCTCATGATCGGCCCAGTGAATGGGCATATTGTCAAAATCCTGAAAAGGCATTTGTTTGAACTATGAACTATGAACTATGAACTATGAACTATGAACGGAAAGGATGACCATGTTTATTTTAGTTCATCGTTTATAGTTCATAGTTCATAGTTAATTAATGCTCGTGGCCGATGATGCGGCGCTGGTCGGGAATGGTGACGCTTATTTCGGCGCCCTCGTCCAGAATAATGCACTGGCAGGCCAGGCGGCTTTCCAGACGCGGGTTGAAAGCACGATCAATGAAATCTTCCTCTTTGTCGGAAATTCCTTCCAGACAATCTTCCCCTTGTTCCACGTAAATATGGCAGGTCGAGCAGGCGCAAACGCCGCCGCAGTTATGATTCAGATGGACGTCATGCTCTTCCGTGATTTCCAGGATGGACATATCCTGAAAATTTCCGGACACCGTTTTCGGCGTTATATTTTTATCCTCAAAATGGAACTTAATGGTGGCCATGTGTAGTTGGTCAATGCCTGTTTCAAAATAGCGCGCAAAGATAGAATTTGTCCAATTAAACAAAGCGAATACGGCAAGGTTCTGGAAAATGAGGTTTTATAGGGTGGTTTGTTGGTTTGGAGGGTTTGTTGGGTTTGGGGGTTTGGCGATGGCTATAGCTGCTATAAGGGACTGGCCGGTGCCGGCTGCATCACCTCCTGCCAGCGGAAACGGGAATAATCGGGCAGGGCGTCGGGCTGTTCGAAGTGATGGAGGTAGAGCAGGTTGGGTTTGCCGGCCACGGGATCGCGCAGGATCTGATAGTGGCCTTTGGCATGCAGCAGCAGCGAACGTACAGTGCCGGAAGCCTGTGGGGGTACGGGGTAGTGGACCATGGCCTCCTCGCCCAGATTGGGCTGCGAGTAGTACAGCGCATCGTCGAGCGCCAGTGATGCGGCCACGTCGCGGCCATCGAGGGTAGGCGCTGTGGCCGGCAGCAGAGTGTGTACGGTCACCGGCGTATTTTCCGTAAAGTCTATGGCTACCCAGTCAATTTCCCAGAACATAAAGCCTGATTCCAGTCGCACGTGCAGCTTATCGCCGGAGGTAGCGGCCACATCGAGTACGAGTATGTCTTTCTTCATCGCCATCGGACCCGCCAGATGGAAGTATCCGGCTTTTTGCCACTGGCCGTCGGCGTTTTGAACCGACACCGTGAGCGGCACATTTTGCTCGTCCATCCACCGGCGGATATCGGCGGCGCTTTTTTTCAGGTACTGATTACGGACAAAATCACTGTATTCGCCAAATTCATCGAGGAACAGCCCGTACATATAGTCCATCCAAAAGGTATTTTTAGCCCGGATAGCCAGCTTCGCCGACTTCGCAGCCGCCGGTTTGCGGAAAACAAGTTCCACCCCTTCATTCGCGCGAGCCCGCTGGTTGCCGGGATCGCCATGCCAGTACAGCGAGTCCTGATTCCCCAGCGCCGGCAGGGCATCTTTCCCTTCGAAGTCTACCGCCTGCTGCGGCGATTCGGGCGCCTGCAGGGTCTGTAGCTGACCGGATTTATCGACCAGTACGTCAACGCCGGCCGGGTGATCTATGGCCAGTAATTCGAGCAGATTGGTATGCTGGATCTCTTTGGCCTTGTTGGCCAGCCGGACCTGGTAGTCACCGCCATTGGGTATCAGATCCGGTAGCGGCAGCCAGTCATGCCGTTCGAGCTGCGGATAGGTGCTGCCGGAATACAATTCTCCCTGCAGGCGGGTGCCATCAGGGTTGTGGGCGTAAACAAAGGGACAGGAACCTTTGGCGGCAATGGCAATGATAGTCAGGGCCAGACTGGCGCCAATCAACAGGGGAATGCTCAGGACCAGGGTTTGACCGAAATTAGCTTCATAGACCTCAATTTTTTCCAGCTGGTCAAAATCGATCCGGGTTGTCAGCGTATCGGCCAGTTGAGCGGCATAAGCCGGCTGGGCGTATAGGAGCACCTCGTTTTTTTTATTCCTGGCTTCCCGGTTATTACGCACCAGCATGACCTGCGCGCTTTCAGCGACGGACAAGATGGTGAGGGTAGCCGTCATGGATTTTTCGGCAATGAGATAACGCTCTACATACCAGATCCGGCTCAGGGGGTGGGCATTGTCGACGAGGTAGAAAGTCAGATCCTGCGTATCGATTTTTGGCATCCGCGCTTTCGACATGGGGTAGCGCTGGTACTGTACGCAACCGGCCTGCCAGCCCAGCATGATCAGCAATAACAGCCAGGCGAGGGGCTGCCGGTGGGGTCGGAGTTGTTTCACATTTAAGGAGTTACAGATGATAAAGAGGGTGGTTGCGGTGTTTAGGCCGATAGTTTTTAATTTATAACCGAAATCCAAGGGCAATACTGGGAATCACACAAAGCCGGGTAGTCGAAGGGTGCACGGTCCCTTCCTGCCGCAGGCGAGAAATTTCCGCCCCGATAGGTAAGGTCCAATCCAGAATGGCATGCCCCAGCCGGTATTGCGCGCCGAGGCAAAAGAGGAATTTGGTGGTGTGCTGCTGATAGTTTAAAGGCGGATTGGGATAATTATAACGTTCTAACTGGCGTAATCCGAACCGTATTTGCGGACCGTAGTAAAAGTTACTGCGCCGCCCGCTCAACCGCCCATGCATGAAAAATTTGCTGTAAATACTAACCTCATAGCTAAGTTTGGCCGTACTTATTAAATCATAATACTCGTTGTTATTGGTCAGGTACTGGCTGAATTGAAGACCGGCATGGCGGTAGGGTCCCCAGGAACGTTCAGCAGCTAAAAAAAAAGTTCGAAAATAATCATAGCTGAGTTGGGGCGCAATTCCGGCCAGAACGATCAGCTTCGGTTGCGGCTCCAGCGCGGGGTCGGGGAGGTCAACAGTGGCTTGCTGCGCGCAAAGTAATACGCTACCGTTACCGGCCAGGAGTAGCAGCAAAATCCGTAGTAAATGGTCAGGCATGAGGTTTGGGTTTTAAAATTTTCTTAATGGGTAGTACTGCGGGGTGAATGTAACCGAAAAATAAAATCGAATACTGTTTTGGAAAGGTTATTGTTGATAAAAAGCGGGTACTAATTCCCCTAAAACGCAGTTCTTGCAATTCATTAATCCGATTTTGTAACGCGAAATCCGCATTGCCCCGGCGCGAGCAGCACTAGCATTCAAATTACGTTATGCAATACGGCACCCATCAGTCACAAATCCTTCAGGAAGACGCGGAAACGAAACGCTGGAAGTTTCGCGAGTTGAAGATTTATTCTTCCACCGAGTGGTTGGCAGATAATAAAAAGAAATATCGGCAGGTTTTTGACCGGCACGACACCACTTATATCTACGCGGAGCTTTCTTTCCACAATAAATTTTTTGATAACGAAGACTGGGAGGTCAACGTCGAGCTGCGGTGTTATGCCGTGAAAAAGCAGAAAAAAGAGATTTGCGTACTGCCTTTCCGGCGTAAAGTCAGCAAATACGATCCGGTGGGCTACATTCGCGAAGGCTGGGGCAATAAACAGGAAGGCGTTTTCTGGAAAAAAGGCTCCTATTACTGGGAAGCCTGGATCGAAGGGGAAAAGGTGGCGAGTAAATACTTTTACGTCGAAGACGCTACCCGCCCGCTCACCAAAAGCGACAATCCCTACTGCCAGATCAGTACCCTGCGCATGTACGAGGGCCCATACGACGACACGCCGGAGTTTGAACGCCAGCACATGCGGCGCTTTCACGGCGAGGAAACCCGCTACATTTATGCCGAAGTGACCCTGAAAAATCTGCTGGTCAGCAAACAGTGGCAGTGCGAGTTGTTCATCAAATTTTATAACGACGCCCGCGAACTCAAAGGCCAGGTGGTGCGCCTGCATCGCGTCGAAAAAGCCGATGACGGGGTGAAAATCACCGCCGGCTGGGGCAGTAACGTCAAAGGCTCCTGGCGCAATGACCGCTATACCGCCGAGATCATTTTCATGGACCAGCTCCTGGCCGTCATGCCCTTCGAGGTGGGTACTACGTTTGAAGAAGGCGTAAATGGCGTCTGGCTGCCCAGTCGGGGCCAGCAGGTCTTCCTCACGCCCGAAGCGGAGGACATGGACAGTTTTGAAGAGGTGCTGGTCAAACTGGACGCGCTCATCGGCCTGAACGAGATCAAAAGCAAGGTGCGCGAGCATGCCCAATACATTCAGTTCCTGCAACTGCGTAAGGAAAAAGGCTTTGCCGAAAAAGAAGGCATCGACGTGCACTCCATTTTCATCGGCAATCCGGGTACCGGTAAAACGACCGTCGCCAAAATGATGGGCCGGCTGTACAAGAAAATGGGCCTGCTGACCAAAGGCCATGTGCATGAAGTAGATCGTACCGACCTGGTCGGCGAATACATCGGTCAGACCGCTCCTAAAGTGAAAGATGCGATCGAAATGGCCCGGGGCGGCGTGCTGTTCATCGACGAGGCCTATTCCCTGGCCCGCTCCGCCGAAGATAGCAAGGATTTCGGCCGCGAGGTGATCGAGATCCTGGTCAAAGAACTCTCCAACGGTCCCGGCGACCTGGCTATCATCGTGGCCGGTTATCCCAAGGAAATGAAGACTTTCCTGGATTCCAACCCGGGTCTGCGCAGCCGTTTCAAAATGACCTTCGAGTTTGCCGACTACCTGCCGCAGGAGTTGAGCCGCATTGCCGACTATGCTACGCAGGAGAAAGAAGTGATCCTGGCGCCGGATGCCAAACACCTGGTGGACGAGCTGATTACGGAGGCTTTCCGTTCGCGTGACCGCGCTTTCGGGAACGCCCGTTTCGTGCACGACCTGATCGACAAAGCCAAAATCCAGCTCGGCCTGCGCCTGATGGCCAATCCGGATGTACGCGGCCTGCCTTCCGAGGCCCTGTCCATGATCCTGCGTGATGACGTGGAAAAAGTCAAGGTGATCTACAAACGCCCGCTGCCGAATATTCCGGTGGACGAAGCGCTGCTGGTGAGTGCCTTGCGCGAAATGGACGGCTTGATCGGCATGCAAAACGTCAAAAAAGACATTCGCGAACTGGTCAACCTCGTGCGCTTCAACCGCGAAACCGGCCGCGACGTACTGGGCCGGTTCTTCCTGCACACCGTTTTCGTCGGTAATCCAGGCACTGGTAAAACCACCGTCGCCCGTATTCTGACCAAAATATACAAAGCCCTCGGCGTACTCGAACGCGGCCATATGGTGGAAACCGACCGTCAGGGCCTGGTCGCCGGATACGTCGGCCAAACAGCCATCAAAACCACGGAACGGGTCGACGAATCCATGGGCGGCGTGCTCTTCATCGACGAGGCGTATGCGCTGACTTCCAGCGGACGCGGCTCACAGGGCGACTTCGGTGATGAAGCAATCCAGACGCTGCTCAAGCAAATGGAAGACAAGCGGGGCGAGTTCTACGTGTTTGTCGCCGGTTATCCGGAGAACATGGATAACTTCCTGAAAGCCAACCCGGGTCTGGCCAGCCGCTTCGATAAGGTGCTGCGTTTTGAAGACTATTCACCGGAAGAACTGCTCGAAATCGCGCTGTACATGTTCCAGCAGGAGCACTACCGCGTGGAGGAAGAAGCCCGCGAACACCTGGGTAAATACTTCGCCTTCCTGTATCAGTTCCGCGACAAGTACTTCGGTAATGCCCGTACAGTGCGTCAGGTGGTGATGGACGCCATTAAAAATCAGAATCTGCGGATTGCTGTGCTGAAACCGGAGGACCGGGAAATGATGCATACCATTACCCAGGACGACGTGGCGACCTTCACTTTCGAAAAGGACAAACTGAATTTGTTCGTACGTAGAGGGATCGGGTACGGGAAGTAAAGAGCTAAGCTATATGCTTTGTAGCAGAATCTTCTAAAAGCTGAGGTAACTCCTGTTTTTATTTTTAAAACGCAAATATTGTATTAAATTTGCGTTTATGATCGCTAGATTTTTACAAAAAACATTAGAGGAGCGTCTGTTTCAAGGTAAGCTGCTGTTACTGACCGGCCCCCGACAAGTGGGTAAAACCACCTTGGTACGTGCCATTGCTCAAGCCAGCGGCCGACCATTTCTCTATCTGAATGCTGGAGCACCGTATGATCTATGGTTATTACCCGGCAGTCGTCAACCGACTGGGTGGTGAAGTAGAAACTTTACGCGAACTAACTACCTCCTACTTATTCAAAGATATATTCAACTGGGAACAGGTGAAAAAGCCGCCATTGGTGGAAAAACTTCTACAGGCGCTTGCACTGCAAGTAGGGAATGAAGTATCTTATCGGGAACTTGGCCAACTGATTGGCGCAGACAATCAAACAGTAGAGCGATACATATACCTGCAATATCCGGATCATAGTTGGGAAGTTATTTCCAGGGAAAACTATCCTGCTTTTCTGGGCATATAGCCTCCAACAAATTATCCGCTTTCGGGTTTCAGCCAGATGCACAAACTCATCGTCGCCGTCACCGGTTCCTCCGGGTCTATTTATGCCAAAGTACTGCTCGACAAACTCGTCCGTCTTCGTGCCCAGTGGTCGGCGGTCGGGGTAGTCCTTTCCGACAATGCTAAACTGAACTGGGAGCTGGAAATCGGCCCGGTTGATTTTACGCAGTATCCCTTCGATTTTTACCAGAAAAACGACTTTTTCGCGCCTTTTGCCTCGGGGTCGGCGCGTTACAATACCATGATCGTCTGCCCCTGCTCCATGGGTATGCTGTCCCGGGTAGCTACCGGTATGAGTAACGATCTGGTTACCCGCGCCGCCGACGTGGTACTGAAAGAACGCCGTCGCCTGATCCTCGTTACCCGCGATACGCCGCTCAGCCTCATTCACATCAACAACATGAAAACCGTGACCGAAGCGGGCGGTATTATTTGCCCGGCTTCTCCGTCCTTTTATTCCAAACCTGAAACCCTGGAGCAGGTAGCCGCCACCGTCGTGGACCGCGTGCTGGATCTGGCGGGCCTGGAACAGGATAGTTACCGTTGGGGCGAGTAATTGATATTTTGGTTACTTTTGGCAGCAAGACTACCTAACCACAAATAAACACAACCTGCCATGAAGCAAATGTACCTCCTTGCCCTTGCCTGCCATTTCCTGGCCCTAGCTTCCGCCCAATCGCCGCCTGGTTTTAAATGGGTAAAGACGATCACTTTTGTCACGAATAACACGCAGGCGGAGATTTACGATTTCTGCACGAATCAGGCTGGTAGTTCTTTTGTTTACGGGGTGTTTTCCGGCTCGCTTAATTTTGGTCCCGGCGTTTCGCTACAGTCTACCGGCGCTGTCGAAGGCTATTTTATCGCTAAATATGCGCCCAACGGCGTACTGGAATGGGTGAAAAAAATTGCAACCCCCAATGGCGGCCCAATTTTCAACCCGGATTTATTTAATCCGGCCGGCATTAGCGCCGACAACCTGGGTAATGTTTACATCTCCGGTCAACTGTCGAACAGCGCGCTGGATGTAGGGAATGGCGTCATCATTCAGCGGAATTGCACGGGTACCTGCAGCGATTTTTTTGTCGTTAAATACGATGCTGCCGGGCAAGTCCAGTGGGCCAGTCAGGGCTCCGGAAGCGCTAACAACTACCAAACTGCCACCCGCCTGGTCAATGGTACGGACGGCTCCGTATTTGTCGGCGGCAACTACGGTGGACAAACCCTGCAGTTGGGTGCAGCGCCGGCCTATACCAACCTCGAAGCGGATGGCATTTATATGGCCCATTTCGCTACGGACGGCCAGCCCGTTACCGCCTGGTTCTTTGGTAACGGGGACGGCGCCTCCCAGCTGGATCACCTGGCCGTTACGCCCCAGAATACGCTGTTGGTTACGGGATTTTATGACGGACAGGCCATGGATTTCGGTAACGGCGTCAACTTGCCGGTCTATGGGAGCAGTGCAGCTTTGAATTACTTTATCACCGGGTTTAATGATCAGGGACAGGCGCAATGGGCCTATAACCTGAACGCCGTGGATGTATTTGCTTCCGTGCTGGATGTGGCTGCGGATACTTTTGGTCAGGCGTATGTGGTGGCTGACTTTGCCACTTACCTCAACAGTAAGGACGAAATAATTGCCTCGACCGTTCTGGCCGGCAATCGTACCGGCATACTGCTACACCTGGCAGACAGCGTATTCCAGCCGGTCGTTTCGGTGGAATATTCCAGCGAAACCTCGTATCCCGTGTCCAATGTGGCGGTGGATAAAAACAACCGCTATTTTGTCTCCGGCTTTTTCATGGATGCCCTGTTGAATATTGGCGACACCACGATCTTCAATGCTGATCCCGACTGCGATGACATTCTTTTGATATCCGGCAACCCGGATACCCTGCAATGGGTACGTTCTGCGGGTGGTACGGGTTGTGAAGGCATTTTCAGCTATTATTTCGGCCGGGTTACGTCCACCGATCAGGCCGGTGATCTGTATGCGGCGGGTTCTTTCCGCGAATTAAAGCTGGATGATTTAACCCGGTCCGGTGACGGGCTGTTCGTTACCAAGCTGGGCACGGCCATTGTGGGCACCCGGGATCCACTGGGCGAAAACCTGGATCTGCGGGTTTTCCCTAATCCCAATACCGGCAGCTTCCAGGTCCAGTGGCCTGAATTTTCTGGTCCGGTGCAGTTTACACTCTATGATGCACAGGGCCGCACGTGTTACCGGCGACTGGCGAAAACAACAGCCGACCTGGACTTTCAAGTCCAGTTAGCCCCTGGTTTTTATACCTTAGAATGGCTGACCCGAAACCAGGTTGGGCAGCAGAAAGTAATGATCACCCACTAATCACTTCATCACTTTATCAATTCATCACTTTATCAATTCATCACTTTATCAATTTTCCGGCACGACCGAATTATTCACATCGCCCACTTTCACCCCTTTAAACCCACCGTCGGTAAAATTGCCCTGTAGGTTGTTGATCAGGATGTTCTCCAGGGGTAATGCGCTGGCAAACGGATTATTCGGGTTGCCGAACGTAATACCGGCCGGGAAAAATCGCCAGGCGTTATTGCTGGGAAATTGTGGATAAATGCCGAGGATCAACTTACGGGTTTCCAGTATATCGAAGGTGGTAACCGAGTTGCTGTGATTAGCGTCGGCGGCAATAATCTTCCAGGGGGAATCCAGCGCCTGCGTACCGAGTATGTGATTGCTGATCAACACGAGGTCGAAAGTAGACACGCCATTCAGGGCGTTCGTATCCCTGACCGGCGTAATGGTGTAATTTCCGCCGGCGGGGATGTTGGGAAAACTATAATTACCCGCGGCATCGGTGAAAATATAGCCACTGGTTCCGCCGCTGATATAGACCTTGCAATTCGGCAGCGGCACACCGGTATAGGTGCTCACATTGCCGCTTACACTATACACTGCAGGCGCCGGTTGCAAGTAGCCATTTTGGCTGGCCGCATTGGAATTAGTGGGGTCGAGCCAGTCCTTCAAGCGGGTTTCGGCCGTGGTACCCAGGTTCCAGCTCAGGTCGAAACGACCGAAATATGAATTCAGGATCAGGCAGGGATTTTGCGCGTTGGCGTTACCACCGTGCAGTTGACCCACAATACGTTTACCGGTATCGAACAGTGGGCAGCCGGAGGAACCGGGCTGGTAAATGCCGTTATCCGGGATTACCCGCCAGTGGCTGTTGCCCGGGGTGGTTCCAAACTGGTTTCCCCACGTAATGGTCTGGGGAAAAATGGTGGCCTTATTGGTATCCTGCGATATTTTTTTGATGTCGCCGGTCGGGTGATGGATAAAAACGGTTTTTAATACATTGTTGGTCGTGTCGCGGTTCCAGCCGTTGAAATACAAACCGTAGTTACTGGGAATGGGATTGAGTTTCAATAACAGGAAATCGGTGGTCTGTTTGTAAGCCAGCCGTTCACAGCCCAGTACGGATTTCGGCTGGGGTTCCACGTTGGGGTTGGCGCAGCCAACGCCTTCGTAATCGAAATCAAACCGCCACAAGCCGAAATCGGGATTGTTCCGGATCAGTTGGCAGTGATGCGCCGTAAGAAAGTAAGGATCCATTGTACCTGCCGTGTTGGCGATGAGCGAGCCGGTACACCAGGCAGAACCATCGGAAAAGACCATCAGAATACGGGCGACGCCTTTCTTTTCAATCTGGTAATTGTTGCCTAAAGTACAGTTCACGTTGATGTTACAGGGCAGCGACTGGGCAAAATCATCCGGCGTACCATTTTTCATGGCGTTCTGGTCATACACGAAGTCCACCCGGTTCAGGTGGATTTGGCCCGGCGTAATATTGCCCGCTGGTACCAGGTACTGCAGGATAGCCTGTTCGCCGGGTAGTACGCCGATCAAAAATTTTCCGGAAGAAGGGACGCTTTCCGGGGTATAGGCGCCATACACGCGTTGACCATCGGGCGTACTGGCGAAAAATTTCGAGCCGGGTGCCAGTTGGAAAACATCGAACATCAGCACCAGGCCCAGCGCACCGGCTGAACGCAGACTACACAACCAGACCTTATCGCCATTCGGCAGCGTCTTCCAAACCCCTGCATTTTCCAGGCTCAGGTCGGCGCTCACCGGGGCGGCAAAGCGATTTTGTCCAGGATTTTGATCGTCCTCGGCCCAGGACTGGCTCACGTTCAATGTGGGCAGCAGCACCGGCGTCGGCACCTGTCCGGACAAAAAAAGAGCACTTTCGGGAGAAAAACTTGGCGGAAGGCCGCCTGCACTGACTTGCGCGACTGCGCGGAAAGCCAATCCAAGGATCAGCAGGGTAAGTCGGTTTCGCATGAGTACGGGATGGTTATGCAGTAAAGATCGGAGGTAGATTAAAAGAAAAGCTCGTATAACTAAAAGCAGGCCAAATATAAGAAAACATCATAAATACAGGCCAAAAAAAAGCCCAATGAACGTTTATGTCCATTGGGCTATACCGAAATAAGATCTTAAACCGGCTTAAAACGGATTTGTAATATCCGGGTTGTTGATAAATTCGGTATCGGTGAGTGTATGCAGGAAAGCAATAATCGCCGATTTCTGATAAGGCGTTAAACCACTGTATCGAACGGGATTGGTACCCGGAACAGGTTTACCAATCTGACGAATGAACTGATCTTCATTGGACACCCCAAAACCGTTGTGGCTGTAGTGATCAAGGACCTGTTCCAGGGTTTGAAAACGCCCATCGTGCATATAAGGGGCGGTCAAGGCAATATTGAACAAACCGGGCGCCCGAAACTTACCATTATCATTGATCAGACCAGTGATGGCTCCGCGTCCTTTGTCCGGGAAATCATTCAATGAGCCGACGCTATCCAAACCATTGTTGAAAAAATTACCAGTGGTTAAGGTTTCTCCACCATGGCAGTGAAAACACTGGCCATCCGGCAGATCGACGCCGTATTTATCTCTTTCATCAAAAAACATGATCTTACCATCCAGCTCCTCTTCCGTGTACTCTCCTTCGCCGCGCTGCAGCTTTTCAAACCGGGAGTTACCGCTGCCGATCAAGATGCGTTCAAACTGCGACAAAGCCTTGGCAGCCAGTTCTTTGGAAATTTCATCCTTGGAATTAATGCCGAAAGCCTTCCGGAAGAGGGTAGGGTACTGGTCATGCGTTTTCAGCCGCTCAATCACTTGTGGCCATTGGGCATGCATTTCGATGGGGTTCTCCACCGGCTCTAAAGCCTGGGCTTCCAGACCTAGCGAACGGCCGTCCCAGAAGAGTTTGTTCGTATAGGCAATATTGAGCAGCGACATGGAGCTGCGACTGCCTTGTATACCATCCACCCCCTTCGAGAAAGCCAGTTGATCCGTAAAACTCCCCTGCGGTAAATGGCAGGAGGAGCAGGACTGCGAACTATCTCTGGATAAAATGGGATCATAGAACAATCGGCGCCCCAACTGCACGGCGTCATAGGTCATCGGGTTATTCGCCGGAATGGGTATTTGCAGAAAGTTAGCCGGCTTTTTGATCGTATAAGGCTGCGGCGCATAGGGAATGCCGGTCAGATCGCCATTGCCCGTACCGGAGCCGCCGGGAACGGGGTCTTTTTTACAGGCAGCAAAAAGCAGCACCGAACCCAGCCCTAAACCCCAAAAAAGATGTTTCATTTTCAAATTGTTTTAAAGAAAAACTACTGGACAACCACGGCATTACCAAAATTACCCATCAGGGTTTCCATGAGGGTTACGCCGGAAGAACCGTGCATGGAACTCGGCGTGGTTTCCAGATCGAACAACTGGCCGCTAAAAGTAAAGAGTTTTTTCAGGTCCATATTCAGGGTAGCTTTCCCGCCATCCTCGGTCACCACGATGTCGTGACTGAAAGTGAAGGATTTATAACACTGATCGCCACCGCAGTGGTAGGTCAGATCGAGTACGGCCGTACCGGAACCGCCGGGGTAGGCATACCCTTCTATTTTAGAGAAAATATAGCTTTTCCAGCCGGGCCAGTATTCGCTTTCCTGATAAAGTGGAGTACCGGGCGAAAAATCAGCCGGTTTCTTGGCATTCAGATCCGGTCTTACCCCAAAACCCAAACGAATGCCGGTATACGTACCCGCATCCAGGGCATTGGCATACACCCTGGAGACGGTTGCCGCTACGTTGGTCGTGGCATTATCGGGGGTGAAATTCACGTATTCAATATCCGAAAGTTTGAATTCTTCCGTGCCTTTGAGCAGCACTATGTCCGACAGGTACAGGTTAAAACGCGTGAATACGACGGGAAAAGTACCATAATTGTACTCTTTATTGGTTTCCAGGGCCTGTCCGTCATAAGTCGGTTGAAAGGTTAACTGAAAAGAAGCCGGACTGGGGGTGGTCTCGTCTTTACAGCTGGTCAGGAAAAGAGCTGATAAAGCAAAAATGGAAAATAGCAAACGGATGCGCATGACTGGACTGTTTAGCGTGGTGTATAATGAATACGTGTAAAAAGACGATGGTATACGCCGCCGGACGAGTTATGACGTCAATATGACTGCCTACTTCGGCGGACAAAACTCCGAACTTTTTACTGGGAAACGCTAAAAACGTTGGTCAGGTTGGCGATGATTTGCGTCTTCCACGCGGAAATGTCATGCACGGTCAAATTAACTCCCGTCATCAGGGCCTGATAGTCGGTGAGGAGCCGCAAACGGAAGTCTGCGCCGGTCGTATGCTGCACCGCTCCGTTGCTTTGCAGGAAGAAATCACCCAGATCTGCGCGGGTGAGCGAGATGGTATCGGGTATAGTCGTACTAAAGGTGTCGCGGGTCAGCACGATCCGGGCAAAGACATAACCGGCCGCCGGGCCAAACCAAAGGCTATCGGTTTGGGTGCGCAACGGATGGCCTGCCGGCGCTAAGGGCGCAATGACCCGCCCGGTCGCGGCCGATAATCCCAGGCGGAAACGGGCCGCGTCGAAGTTCCCGTTCTGCCGGAAGGTGCCGACGTTGTTGCTGAGCGAAAGGCGGCGGATCAATAAAAAGTCGTCAATAAAAGGGTTCGTTACGGTATCCTGCACATTGGCGCCAAAGGCCCGTAACTGCACGGAATCGCTCACGGTATACGTCTGACCGTTTTGAATTAACTGAAATTCCGACAAATAGAAAACAATGCTGTTCAGCTTGAACAGATGGTTCGTGTCGTAGGGCGCCGGGTAGGGTTTATTTTCCTGGAAACTGCCGGCGCCATAGTTCTGGACCACGTCCAGGATGAGCTGCGGATATTCACAACAGCAGTCTTTATCGGCGCTGGCATCGAAATTCGTGGCTTCTATGTCCAGACAGCCGGAAGCCGGTTCAAAACAGGCGCTTTGAATCAACAGCACTAAAACCAGTAAAGCGAATGGCAAACGCATCATAATCAAGGGGCCTGGGCAGTTAACGTTGTTCCTTTTCCATCTCTTTCATCATCTGCCGGATGATCTGTTTGACCTGCGAGGAAAATTCCTTTTCCAGGATCCAGTGGCCATAGTTTTTTTCTTTCCGCAGCACTTCTTTTACTTCCTGGTTCATGTATTTGCCAAAGGTGAAAATGATTTTCCCATCGGGTTGCACCCGCAGTTTTTGCGTAGCGTCCAGGAAGTTGAGGTCATTGGTGAAGTCATGCAAAGCCTGCATATCGTTCTTGATGGGCGCCGGAATGGCGTTGCCGTCTTCGTCGAGCAGATCTTTGCCTTCGTAGGCCACCAATTGGCCTTTAAACACTTCGAGCGTGGCGCGCACGTCGGCCAGGGCATCGTGGGCATCTTCCAGTTCCCGGCCGCAGTACAGGCGATAGGCGGCGCGCAGGGTACGCGGTTCCATTTTATAAAAAATGCGCTGTACGTCGATCAGGCGGCGTTTGCTCACGTCGAGCTCCATGCCGACCCGCGCGAATTCTTCCATCAGCATGGGAATATCGAAGCGGTTCGAGTTATACCCGGCCAGATCGGAAGCACCGATGAAATCCCAGATTTTCTGCGCCACCTGCCCGAAAGTGGGCTTGTTGGCCAGGTCTTTCGGGGTAATGCCGTGTATTTGCATCGATTCTTCGGAAATGGGGATACCCGGATTGATGAGCATGGACATTTCCGCTGGCGGCTCGCCGTTCTTATGCATTTTAACCATCGCCAGCTGCACAATGCGGTCGCGGATCACGTTGAGGCCGGTGGTCTCTACGTCAAAAAATACCAGGTCGCGGTCGAGCCGGAGTTGTACATCTTGCATTAATAGGAACGATGAACTATAAACGATGAACTATGAACGGTTAATCCGGGCTTACTGCTGCTGATCTTCATTATCGAGCAGGTTGTCATCCATCAGGCCCCGCACCCGCGCCGTTTCGGAATAGCCATGGAGCTGTACCGGTTTTCGCGCTTTACGCATGCGAATGTTGAGCATTTCCGTGAAGAGCGAAAAGAAAATGGCGAAGTATAAATATCCTTTCGGTACTGACCCATCAATGAAATGGCCTAAGTGGGCTGCCTCCGCGATCAGTGAAAAACCGATCAGGATCAGGAAGGAAAGGCCCAGCATCTGCACCGTAGGGTGGTTATTGACGAACGCGCTCACCGGTCCCGAGAACAGCATCATCACCAGTACCGACATCACGACGGCAATGATCATCACTTCCAGGCTGTTCGGAATACCGTTGGCAATACCCACGGCGGTCAGGATGGAGTCGAAGGAAAACACGATGTTGATCAGGGCAATTTGCAGAATCACCTGGTTGAGCGCCGTTTTTCCGCTTTTTACCTGCGGGTCGTCGTCTTCGCCTTCCAGTTTATGGTGGATTTCGGAGGTCGCTTTGTACAGCAGGAAAATACCCCCGATTAGCAGGATCAAACCCTGTCCGTTCACAAACGGCGGCGTATGCTCGCCTGTCGTTTCATGCGATTCCAGCCAGGGCAGGTTGACGTAAAACAGGGGATCTTTCATGCCGATGATCCAGGTTATACCGAACAGCAGCACGATACGCAGCAGCATGGCCAGCGCCAGACCGATGTTGCGGGCTTTGGGCTGCTCGGCGGCGGGAAGTTTGGAAGAAATAATGGACAGGAATATGATGTTATCGACGCCCAGAACGATTTCCAGAAAAGTCAGCGTCAGCAGACTGATCCAAAAAGCGCCTGAACTCAGATCTGGCATGGATAAAAGGTACATCACTGTTTAATATGGTTTAATAAGTGTAAAAATCAGGCCGCAAACCTACAGCTTTTCGGCGGAAGCCAAAGCGCGGGCAAAACGGTCAACAACAAAAAATCGGACGAACGTCCCGGCGAGCCCGACGGTAGTCGGCGGACATTTCGATGCATTAAAATCGTTTGCTTGCCTATTGCTGCGAGGGACACCTTATTTTTGCCTGAAAGAAGCGTGCCTTCGTTTAAAAAAATGCTTTAAGATGAAGAAAATATTTTTACTCCTGGTCAATGTATTGGTTATCAATGCCTTGATCGCCCAAATTCCTGCCAAGAAATACGTGCTGCTGGAACACATGACCAATTCCAGGTGCTCCATCTGCAAGAGCAAGAACCCCGCATTCTACACCCTCATCAATCAGGCCCAGTACGCCGACGACGTGCACCACATCTCTTACCACCCCTCGGTGCCGTACAATACCTGCGTATTTTACCTGGCCAATAAAATCGAAAACAATGCCCGGACGGCCGTGTACGGTGTGCAGGGTACGCCCCGCCTGGCGATCAATGGCACCCTGATCAGCGAGAACGGACCGCTCCTGCCGGAAGCGACCCTGCAGACTTACATCGATAAAACCAGCCCGGTATATCTCCAGGTGACGGAAACGGGTGTTGGCTCGGAGCGGGTGGCGGCTATATCGATCCATACAAAGGTGGCCACGCCGATCGAAGGCTATAAACTCTATGCCGCCCTGGTGGAAAAAACCATCAACCTGACCACGCCGAACGGAGAAACGCAGCACCACGACGTGTTCCGGAAAATGCTTCCCGAGATCAACGGCATCGCCTATACGCCGGCCAGTGAGGGTCAGGAGGTGACCTTTACCTTCAATTACACCATTGATGCCGGCTGGAATGCCAATGAAATGTACGTCGTGGCTTTTCTGCAGAACCCGACCACCAAAGACGTGCTGAACAGCGGCACCAAGTTCGATCCGGCCGTCTCCGCTACCGGGGAAGTGGCCGTCACCAGACAGATACGTATTTTGCCTAACCCGGTCCGCGACCAGGCCTATGCCCAACTCGACGACGATCAGGCCCAACAGGTGGAGATTTTTGCCGTCAATGGTCAGCGGATTGCCAGCTCTTTTTCCAGCGAACAAAACACCGTCTCTATACCGACTGCGACCTTAACGCCGGGCATTTACTTCCTGAAAATAACGGGAAAAAAAGGCGTGTACACGGGCAAGATGGTGAAGGAGTAAACTTTTACTGTCAGGCTAAGGTTTGAAGCAAAAGGCCGGTTGTTGTAAACTACCGGCTTTTTTGCTATTTTTGTAAACTAAATGCAACATGTCATGGGAGAAACAATTGATAGTAAAAAAATACGGCTGGTTAAATACATTGCAGCGATGCAAGATGAAGATTTCATAGACCTTCTAGGTAGGCTGATCGAGCATACTCAATCGTCTGAAAAAAGCACTCGCAATAATTCATTGCAACCTATCCGGGCAAGCCAAAGCATAGCGGACATGATACGGGAACAGAATTATACAGGTTTTGACCTGGAAAAATTCAATACACTTATCATGGAATTAGACATAAAGGATCAGGAAAATCAACTTCTTCAACAGTTAACCCCATGATATATATTCTAGACACAAATATCCTTTTACATTATATAAGGCAAGACAATATTGGTAAACATATAAGCCGATTTTATGCTCCACATTGGAAAGAGCAACCTCCAATTTTATCTGTTGTCTCCATTGGAGAAATAAAATCGATTGCCAAACAGAATGCTTGGGGCAGTCCTAAAAATAGCATACTCGAACAACTTTTGCGTCAATTACTGCACGCTGATATTACAATGGATATAATAGAACGGTATGCTGAAATTGATGCTTATAGCCAAAATAAACTTCTCGGCCAACCACTTGAACTTACTCCACGTAATATGGGTAAAAATGATCTTTGGATTGCGGCCACCGCTTCTGTATTAGGCGCAAAATTACTAACGACTGATAGCGATTTTGATCATTTAAGAGGATCGTATATAGATATAGAAGATATTGATACAGTCAGAGTTTACTCGGAGTAAGCCTTGCCTACACCTTCCACAACCTCAAAAACAGCACCTCCAGCGCCAGGAACAACAGGGCAAAAATGACGCACCAGCGCCACAGTACGATGCCCTGACTTTGTTCGTCGACCACCTGCGTGAAATTCGCTTCCGCATTTTCGTTCAGCACCTGCATATTCTTTGGTAAGCCCTCGGCCAGTGCATCATCGCTCCGGTAACGCAGGTCACTTTCTTTACGGTCGTAATTGAAGGCATATTCGGCCAGGGTAGTGTCGCTTTGTAAACCCAGGCGGTACCAGCCCGCATCGCGCACCTGCGTACCGGGCGTCATCAGGACTTTGGAACCTAATATACGCTGCTCGGGAATAAACTCCGCCCCCGAGGCTTCCGCTCCAGCTGCTGCGGTGGTGGAGCGCAGTTTGTACACCGTTTCGCCACTGGCGGCTACCCGGTGCTGCGCTTCCAGTACTTCGTCGCGACCGATGGTGTAGGCAATCTGGCGGCCTTTCGTACCGGCAATCGCCATACGGAAAAGCATGGGCACGAAAATCTCCCCGTTCCGCACCAGATCGCTGGTTTGCTCATTCAACGGGGCGGCGCAGCAGTACAGCGCACCGGCGCCCTGGCCAAATTTCACCAGCATGGCCGAGCCGTCGCGGTAGGTCAGAATATGCTCGCCGCGATTGGGGGCGAGGCGGAAATTACCCTGCGTCATAGGCAGGCGCAGGTTGGCGCTTTTATTCAAAAACACGTCGCGAAACACGAACTCTTCGGTATTGATCTGGCTGGCCTGGCGCTGCGTTGGTTCGAAACCACCGAGGGTACCGCCTTCAAAATTCTGCAACAGGGTGTTGTAGGAAGTCAAATCGGCATTCTGGGGCGGAAAGACCAGCACATTGCCGCCGTTCTGGGCAAACGTCTTCAGTTCTGCGGCCAAACCGGAGGAAATGTTCGGCACTTCATGCAGCACGATCAACTGGTAATTGGCAAATTTGGAGTAGTCCAGCGCCCGGGCATCGGCATTCGTTAGTTGAAAATACTTCGCTCCGGCAAAAGCATTATTCAGGTACTTATTTTCGGTCAAACCATTGACCGACAGCACATTAATATGCTCGGCGACATAAAAGGAAAAGTAGTAATCGTCGTCAAACTGGATGGGGTAGTCCGTCACCGAAAGCTTGGATTCATGCCAGCCCGGGTGTAAAATATTAAAACCCACCGTATCCAGCCGGGTGCTGCGGGCGGGGATACGCAGGGTGCCCACGGGTTTAGCCTGCCCGTCATGGTTCAGCGACAAACGCACTTCTTCAGCGGCCTCGTCGCTGCGGTTGGTGACCTTGACGAAGAGGCTGGCCGGCTGATTCAGGATCTGCACCGGGCTGTCGAACCACACGCTATCGATGGAAATGTTATTTTCCTGCACGGCCCGCATCGGTACGAGATTTACTTCCAGCAGGCTGTCTTTGAAATTAGGCAGGTCGGCGATGTTTTCCTGAAAATCGCTGATCACGAAGGCGACTTTGCTGTCCTGGGTCCCGGTATTCAGCGCCTGCTGCTGCCGGATGAGTACCTTGGACAGGTCACGGGTGGCCGGACTGGTCCGGATTTCCTCGATACGGCTGAGGGCATCGTCTTTGCTGATCAGGCGCTGGTCGCGGCCTTCGAAATCGTTGGTCACGATTTGAAACCGGTCGTCCACGGCGTAGGCGGCCACAATGTCCCGGGCGCGTTGTTTTGCCAGTTCCAGCAGCGGTGCGGACTTAGATAAAGCCGCCATACTGAACGAGTTATCTACAAATACGCTCACCGCTTTTTCGCCTTTTTTTACATTGGAAGAGAGCGGAATAAAGGGTTGCGCGAAGGCCAGCACCAGCGCGGCAATAGCCAGGCAGCGCATGAGCAGCACCAGCAGGTTACGCAGTTTCTGGCGGTTGCTGGTTTCTTCCTTCACCTCTTTCAAGAAGCGGACGTTGGTGAAATACACCTTTTTGAAGCGCCGGAAGTAAAAGAGGTGAATGACGACCGGAATGGCCAATACGGCCAGGGCGGTTAAAAAAGCGGGGAATATGAATTGCATGGTCGAATGCGGAATGCGGAGTACGGAATGCGGAATATGGCTGCGGGCTGAACACTATGTAGAGCCGGGCCATGTATTCCGTGCATGCTCTTAGACGGTTTTTTGCCTAAAATGTTTTAACGGGGGCAAAAATGGGAATTTTAACAGACAGGGCCGCCAACTTTTGCAAAAAGACCTCGTTCTTCTCCCACCAAATCCGGTTCACCATCAACTTTTGCACATGCAGAAACCTTTCCTCCCTGCCTGCGGGCATTTTTTTCATCTTCTATTACTCCCGTCCGCCTTACTGGCCGCTTTCAGCGCCCAGGCGCAAACGAGTATTACCTGGGCGCAGGACATTGCCCCTATTTTATACGAAAACTGCGTCTCCTGCCATCGCGCGGGACAGATCGCGCCCTTTGAACTGGTCACTTACCAGGATGCTTATAACCAGGCCTCCAGCATTCTGGAAGACGTGGAACAAGGCATCATGCCCCCCTGGCCGCCCGATCCAACCTACCGGCATTTTGTACAGGAGCGTATTTTGACTGCGGAAGAAAAGGCCAAAATTACCGCCTGGGTCGATCAGGGCGCTCCGGAAGGCAACCCCGCCCTGGCGCCGCCCGTACCGGCTTTTCCCAGCGGCGGACAATTCGGACCGCCCGACATCAAGTGGCAAATTCCGACTTACACGGTCAATATGCCGGCCGGTGGCGACGATCTGTACCGCTGTTTCGTTATTCATAACACCCTGACGGACACGGCTTTTATGCGCCTGATGGAAGTCGTACCCGGTAACCGCAGCATTGTGCACCACATCCTGGTGTATCAGGATACGAGCAGTAAATCCGCTACGGCCGACGCGCTGGATCCGGGACCTGGCTTCACGTCACTGGGGCCGGACGGTATTCTCATCGGCGAATGGGTGCCGGGCCAGAAATTCCTGCCGAGTCCGGACAACATGGCCTACCGCATTTACCCCGGTTCGGATATTGTGGTGCAGGTGCACTACCCGCAGGGCTCGCAGGGCCAGGTGGACAGTTCCTATCTGAACGTTTACCTGACCGGCCAGAACACCAGTGCCGGCATTCGCGAACTGTATACCTCTTCACCGCTCAACTACCTGTTTCCGCCCTGGCTGGCCTGGCTGACGAATTCCTCGATCGATCCCTATCCGCTGCAGATTCCCGCCAATACGCAACAGGAATTTACCGCTAAATACACCGTGCCGATCGATGTGTCGGTGCTGGGCGTGAGTCCGCATGCGCACTATATTAACAAAAGCTTCGAGGTGTTCGGGGTGACGCCGCTGGGCAACATCATCAACTTTATTAAAATTCCGGACTGGGAGTTTCACTGGCAGGGCTTTTACTACTACCCGAAACCGGTGAAAGTGCCGGCGGGGACTGTGTTGTACGCGAAGACGGTGTACGATAATACGGTGGAAAACGACGAAAATCCCTTCTTCCCGCCGCAGGATGTGGCCGCCGGCGAAGCCACGACCGAAGAAATGCTGCTCGTGTATTTCACCTATATGTTTTATCAGCCCGGCGATGAGAATCTGGTGCTGTACGATAGCACCATCTATACCGCCACGCATCAACCGGGACTGACCAATGCCGGGGTCGACCTGCACTGTGTACCCAACCCGGCCAGCAGCAGCGTACAGATTGTTTGCGAGCTGCCCGGCGATCTGGCCTTGCAGCGACTGGAAATAGTGGATCTACAGGGCCGGGTGATGGCCCAAATTGCCGTGCCGGAAGGGCAAAAAGGCCGCCAGGTGCTCACTTGCCCGGTTCAGCACTATGCGCCGGGCGCCTATTTTGCGCGGCTGACCACGGAGCGCGGAACGTTGAGCCGGCAGTTTATGGTGCAACACGAATAGTTATTCACTGCGACGAGGCTGTCTCATAAGTACCGTTTAGAGGGGTTTAGGTGCTAACGATTACCCACAAAACCACCAAATTGATTTTTTTTGATAACTCTCTAAAAATCAAAATCTTGTATGGATTATTGGAACGCGGATTATACGGATTGAACGGATTTTCACAGATTTATTTCCGGAAGCTTCTTGCGGTTTGGGATGGAACGAAAGCAAAAAATCCGTTTTAATCCGCGTAATCCGTTTCATCCGCGTTCCAATTGCTCTACGGTTAACGCTTTGGGGATTTTGTGGGTAATCGTTAGCCTCTAAACCCCTCTAAACCAGACTTGTGAGACAGCCTCGTCATGGTGAAAATTCTTCCTATGGTCTCCACTTTTTTTCATCTTTGCAGACTATGCAAGCTTATCAAGAACTTTTACGCCATATTCTTGCCCAGGGTGTCCGCAAAAGCGACCGCACCGGCACCGGCACTATTTCCGTGTTCGGTTACCAGATGCGTTTCGATCTGCAGGCCGGATTTCCGCTGGTGACGACCAAAAAAGTGCATACCAAGAGCATTATTCACGAGCTGCTGTGGTTTTTGCAGGGTGATACCAACGTGCGGTATTTACAGGAAAACGGCGTCCGCATCTGGGATGAATGGGCCGACGCCCAGGGCGATCTCGGGCCGGTGTATGGTCAGCAATGGCGCTCCTGGGCCACGCCGGATGGTCAGACCATCGATCAGATCAAGGAAGTGGTGCATACGCTGAAAACCAATCCCGACAGTCGCCGCATCATCGTCTCCGCCTGGAATCCGGCCGATTTGCCGAAGATGGCGTTGGCGCCTTGTCACTGTCTTTTTCAGTTTTACGTTTCTCCCCCCCTCATGGGGGGGCAGGGGGGGGGCAAACTTTCCTGCCAGCTCTATCAGCGCAGCGCCGACGTATTCCTGGGCGTGCCCTTCAACATCGCCTCCTATGCGCTGCTGACCCTGATGCTGGCCCAGGTCTGCGATCTGGAACCCGGCGAGTTTATCTGGACGGGTGGCGATACCCATCTGTATGTCAACCATTTAGAACAGGTGGATCTGCAATTGACCAGAACCCCGAAGCCGCTGCCGACGATGAAAATTAATCCGGCGGTGAAGGATATTTTTTCCTTTAAATACGAGGATTTCGAGCTGTTGGGTTATGAATCCTGGCCGGGGATTAAGGGGGCGGTGGCGGTGTAATTCACCAGGCAACCACTCGCCGGGCTGACGTGATGATTAACTATAACCATTTCAGAAACCGTACGCCATGAAACTGAATTCCGCATGCTTCATCACTGCCATTTTACTGGCTGGTGTTTTTGCCGGTTGTAAACCCAAAGCAGACGACCCGCAACCGGACACACCTTTAGTTCAGTATTTAAAATTTAAAGTAAATGGTCAGCCGGTAGACTTAATCATTAATGACAGTATCGTTTTTGAATCCGGCGGTACCGGGCTCCAAGAAAACTCCTCTGTACCGGATACCGTATTTTTTGTACAATCGGTAACGGCTAGAATCGAGCATAAAATAAGCACTACCGCTTCGATCTTTGAATCAACGATTCTGCAATTCCGTAACCGCTATCCCCGTTCCGCGGTTTTTTATGATCCCAATTTCAACAACCGGTATAGTGTGCGGCCAGAGGTGTTTGAAAGTTTGTTCGCACCCGGTGATTGGACCTGGTACCGGCACGCTTGTCAGGATTCCATTCGATTAGTTTGATTTTGCAGGCACCTGACGGCATGGAATTTGAAGGTTCCTAATGACATAAATTTAGGTATTATGAAAAAAATGCATTTCTCCATCGACATCCAGGCCCCCGCCGAAAAAGTCTGGCAAATCCTCTGGGACGACAAGACCTACCCGCAGTGGACCCATGTTTTCAGCGAAGGTTCCCGCGCCGTCACCGATTGGCAGGAAGGCAGCCGGGTCCAGTTCCTCGACGGCAAAGGGGGCGGTATGTACAGTACCGTGGCCCGGAGCGTACCCAACACGTACATGGCTTTCCAGCACCTGGGCGAGGTAAAAAATGGCCGGGAGTTACCGGTCGATGAAAAAAGCCGCAAATGGTCCGGCTCCATGGAAGAGTACACGCTTGAGGAGATTGGGGAACACACGCAACTAACCGTGGACCTGGATACGATGGAAGAAGTTGAAAATTATATGCAGGAGCACTTTCCAATGGCTTTGGAAAAAGTAAAGGAACTGGCGGAAAAATAAGGGGTTAAATCGTCGCGATCAGAAATTCTTAAAATAGAAGTGTTATTACTTACACTATAAAATATATTCAATGCGAACAAGGCCAATAGAATCCGTCCGTTTGGGTAAGGTCTCCATATTATCCATGTTGCTGGTTGTTGGGACCACCTTTACTGTAAATGCCGCTATTTACCCCACCTTACCCCAAATCTTCATCCAAACCGACTACAATCCGCCAACCGGCGGCCAGGTGTTCACCGTCACCACCAGCAACGGTTTCCAATCAGCTTTAAACGCCGCGCAGTTGGGCGATATCATCGAACTGGAAGCGGGCACTACCTATACCGGCCCCTTTACTTTGCCCAAAAAAACCGCCGGTACCGGCTGGATTTACATTCGCTCGTCCGCCTATACCAGCTTGCCGTTGCCCTGTAACCGGGTCGGCATAGCCGATGCGAACAACATGCCCAAAATCGTGGTGGCGGCCGGCAGCGGCGGCGCGGTTCAGACCGTCGCCGGGGCACACCACTACCGCTTCGTGGGGATCGAGTTCAAGCCCGTGGCCGGCAACTTTGTGTACAATGTCGTCCAGATCGGCAACGGCGAAACCACTGCCGCCAACCTCCCCCACCACCTGGTGTTCGACCGCTGCTACATCCACGGCGACCCCACGGCCGGCAGCCGCCGGGGCCTGCTGATGAACGGCGCCTACGTGGCGGTAATCGATTCTTACCTGTCCGACTGCAAGGAAGACGGTGCCGATAGCCAGGCGATCGCCGCCTACAGCACGACCGGGCCGCTGAAGATCGTCAACAATTACTTGGAGGGCGCCGGCGAGAACGTTATTTTCGGGGGCGCCAATCCGAGCATTCCCCTCGCCGTGCCTTCGGATATCGAGATTCGCTGCAACCTGTTTTTTAAACCTTTAACCTGGATGAACCAACTCTGGGACATCAAGAACCTGCTGGAATTCAAAAACGCCCAGCGCGTACTCGTCGAAGGCAACCGCCTGGAAAATTGCTGGCCCAATGCCCAAAATGGCTTCGCCCTGCTGCTGACCCCGCGTAACCAGAATAATACGGCGCCCTGGTCGGTGGTGCAGGACATTACCATCCGGCTGAACACCTTCGTGAATATCGCCCAGGGTATCAATATGTCGGGTTTCGACGCGCCCAACATGAGCCAGCGTACCTCGCGAATACTGATCCAGAACAACGTGCTGAACGTGACGAACCTGGGTATGGGCGGCGACGGCCGGCTGTTCCAGGTGCTGAATGGGTGTACCGACGTTATTTTCGACCACAATACCGGCTTTTGTACGAATGCCTACTTAGTAGCAGACGGCGCGCCTAAAATCGACTTTTTCGTTTTTCAAAACAACATCGTCAACCACGCTAACTACGGGTTTATCGGCAGCGGCACAGCTTATGCCCTTACCACTTTAGCGGCCTACTTCAACCCCAATTGGGTCATCACCAAGAATGTGGACATTGGTGGATCACCAACCAATTACCCGCCGGGTAGTTTTTTCCCGGCCAATACGGCGGCGGTCGGATTTGTCAATTATGCCGCCGGGGATTATCACCTGTCGGCTAGCAGTCCTTACAAACTGTCAGGAACGGATGGACAGGACCTGGGCGCAGATGTGGACTCCATCCTCTTAGTCAGCACTTATTATTGCCCGGCTGCTTCGGCGCTGGAAGAAACCGAAGCATTACCAGCAGTTTATGACCTGTCACCCAACTATCCGAACCCATTTACCGGCCATACTACCTTTGATTTTTACGCACCGGCGTCGGGGGCAGTTAAAATTTCGGTGTTCGATTTACTTGGCCGCGAGCGGGCCGTAGTCGTAAACGAACAGGTTCCGATGGGCCGGCACCGTGTTGATTTTGCGGCGCATGATTTACCAGCCGGTGTCTATCTCTATTGCCTACAGGCGGAAAACTTCCGGCAAACGCGCATGTTCGTTTTGTCGAAGTAAGGAAAAGTTAAATGACCAACCATTCTTTTTTCAGATCAGTCTATACAAGCAAACCGGTTGTACCACCCAAATCTGTTTGCTATGAAACTCACCCCCATTTTTTTCCTTTTGATTGGCATTGCGCTGATCATTTCCTGTAAAAAGGAAACTATTCCACCGACCGAAGAAAAATATTTTCCGCAGGTAAAAACCATCATTCAGCAGCACTGCCAGTCCTGTCACAGTTCAAGTGGTTCCTGGGCAGGTCGGCCTACTGCCTTCGATACGGACGATCAAATTGTCGCACAAGCCGCTGCCATCAAGGCGGCGGTGGCCGATCCGGTTACGCCCGGGCCAATGGGCAATAAGCGCATGCCGCAGGACACCGTACTTTCGGAAAGCAACATACATACTATGGTGAAATGGCTGGAAAAAGGCGGCAAAGCCAGCGACTAAGTTTTCAGGCATGCCCCGGTCGCCGCACCACATTCAGTCCCAGCGGAATATTCGCCGTTTTGGCCAGCCAGTCGTACCAGCGACCTAACAGCGGCTCGTGTTTACCTTCGGCCCGGGCAATACGGCGCGAGGCCTGGTAATACGCCGGAGTATAACGTAAACCACTGGGAATCAAACGGTAAACGCCGCGCACGATTTTCAATAAACGGGCAAACCGGCGTTCGTAATGCCGCGGTGTTTTTACTCCTAAACGCCCCGCCAGCGGTTCCGGCAAGCCACCGGCAGCCAGCAAATTAGCCAGTCTGGTGGGGGTGAAACGATGCTGTAAAATGGACTGCGCCACCTCGTAAGTATTTGCCGTACTCCCCAGCAAAGGACTGTTCAGCATATCCGTGAAGTACTGCCGAAAAGCGGATAGATCGGCCGGATAAACGTCTGCGGTAATGCCGAGCAGGGTAGCGGCGGTCTTACTTTCCGCGTAAAACTGCTCCCGCCAATCGCTGGGTAAACCCTTAATTGGAACCTGCTCAAACACCTGCAACGTGGTTTCCGTCAGCGTGGCCAACACCCATAAAAGCAGGTTTGGGTCGGTGGCCTGGTAGCGGTTTTCGCCGTCCGGCAAAGGGCCTTTGATCGCGCTATGTACCCGCCACAGACGCTGCGCCACGGCATCAGCCTGGTCTTTGGTACCGAAATAAATCATGGCCATGGCCGAAAAAGTGCGAAATCCGCGGCCCAGAGCGTCCTTTTTAAAGTTACTGAAATGGGCAACCCCCTCGGCAACGGCAGGATGCGCCACCTGCAACAGCAAGGCCCGTACGCCGCCAAGCAGAGTGATCGGTTCGCGGTAAAGCTGCCAGGTCATGCTCTGGGGGCCGAAATAACCGGCAATGCCGGGGTTCTTTGAATCTTCCATATAACTTTTATTCTCCCGCCATAAAATTCGCTGCAATACTCAGTGGCCGCATGGAATAGGATTTTTTCGTCCGGTGTCCGCCGCTGCGTTGCAGAATGTCCTTGAGCACCCCGATCACTTCCAGGGTATGATCGCCTTTATTGATCATCACGCATTCCGCCAGGGCGGCGTGGGCGGCGTCGGTCACTTCCGAGCGGGTGGCCACACCGGATTTATTGAGGGTTTCCAGCACCTGGGTAGCCCAGATCACCGGCACGTGCGCCGCCTCGCAGATCCACAGAATTTCTTCCTGGATTTCACTCATGCGCTCGAAACCGATTTCCACGGCCAGGTCGCCGCGGGCGATCATGACCCCGAAAAGGCTTTGCTGCATACCCTGGAGCAGCAGGGCGGGTAGGTTAATAACGGCCTCCCGGGTTTCGATTTTCAACACAATAGGCGTCGCCGGACGATCTACCGCCAGACCCGCCAGCAGGTTTTGTAAATCCTGCAGGTCCTCTGGCCGGCTGATGAAAGAGTATCCGACCACATCGGCGTACTTCGCTACGAAGGGTAACACGGCGCGGTCCTCGGCGCTCAGGGCCCGCACTTCCAGCTGGGTGTCGGGGAAGTTGATGCCCTTTTCGGCCTTTAAACGTGGTTTTTTAGCCGATATACGCTGCATTTTCAGCCTGGCCAGCCCGTTGGCGACGCTCTCGACCCGGGCTTCAAACAGGCCGTCATCGAAAAGTACCCGCTGACCAGGACGAAGTTGCGGCACGATGTCCGGCAAAGAACAACCGATGACTACCTGTTTGGCCGGTCGTTTCGCGTTGCGTTCGGCCAGGAAAAAAATGTTTGTATCGTCGAAGTTGGCCCGTCCTTTTTTCCGGCCCTTGCCCAGGATCTCGGTGCGGATCTTCGGTCCGGCCAGGTCCATGTATACCTGGCAGGGCAGGTCGGTTTCCTGGCATGCCTGGCGGATGTTGCGGATCATTTGCAGCCAGGTGTCGGGATCGTCGTGGGCGCAGTTGATGCGGGCGACGTTCATCCCGGCCGTCAGCAGTTGATGCACTTTATCCTGATCGGTCGCAAAACCGGTGTCGAAAGTGACCATAATATGCGGAATACCGGCCTGCGTTTCCGGTCCGAACAAGCTGATGGTGCGCTCTTGGATCAGGCGGCGACCCGTTTGCTGATCGCAGAGGCTGCGCTGGCTGGATTTGGTCTTTTCCCCCAGATGTTCCAGTACGGATTGCAGCTGGTACAAAATATGGCTTTCCGAACTGGCCAGGGACGAGAGCCCGGAGTGGTGCAAAGCATCCTGCAGTTGGCGTATATCCTCGCTGCGCAGGGTCAGGTAGTGCAGGAGATTGGTCGCACTGAGCGCTTGTTCGGCCGACAAACGTTTGATCAGTAGCGCCCGGTTTTTGGCCTGCCGGCGCATTTTGGTGACCAGTGTTTGTAATTCATGGCTTAAATATTCGTGGGAAAATGATTTCATGGTGCGCGTGGTGGAATGTTGTAAGGAGGGGCGAATAGAACCAAAATTACCGTCGTTTTTCTTTAAAGGAGGGACTATATTTGCCTGGGAATGAAAACAACTGCCAGCAAAAAGAGTCATTCCGAGGTTAATCGGAATGACTCTTTTAATAAATCAACCTTCGAAAAGGCGCAGTTTTTTACATCCAACCCAAAAACGGATCTTCCAGTATTTTCTTTAATTCCACCAGAAAACGAGCGGCATCTGCGCCGTTGATCACGCGGTGATCCCAGCCGATGGTCATGGGCATCATCAGGCGCGGTTCGAAAGACGTACCGTTCCAGTGCGCTTCCATCGTAGCGGCGGTGATGCTCAGAATAGCCACCTGCGGCCAGTTCACGATCGAGATCATGTTGGTGCCGCCGATACCGCCGATGTTGGAAATCGTGAACGTGCCGCCGTCCAGATCGTCGGGTTTGTTCTTACCGTCGCGGGTGCGGGTACTGATTTCGGTCAGGTCGATGGCGATCTGTTGCAGGCCTTTCTGGTCGGCATTGCGGATGACCGGCACCAGGAGTCCGCGCGGCGTATCCACGGCAATACCGATGTTGACGAATTTTTTATAGATCACCTCGTTGGTGGCATCGTCCAGGCTAGCGTTGAACTGTGGCATTTTGCGCAGCACGGAACAGACGGCTTTGGTGACGATGGCCGTGGTGGTCAGGTTACCGCCGGCGGCTTTGACCTGTTCCTTGTATTTGCCGCGCAGATTTTCCAGTTCGGTGATGTCGGCTTTTTCCGAGATCCAAGCATGCGGAATCGTGTTGAACGCATAGTGCATGTTCTCCGCCGTCAGTACGCCGATGCGGCTGAGCGGCTGGCGTTCGACGGCCCCGAATTTCTCAAAATTAGGCAGCGTCTTGCGGGGAATAGCGGCTCCTCCCGGCGCAGCGACGGCGCCACCGCCAGTATCGATTTTCTTTTTGACAAAATCCACGACGTCGCGGTAGGAAATGCGGCTGCTGCCATCCGTGGGGCGTACGTCGGAAAGGTTGACGCTGAATTCTTTAGCACGTTTGCGGGCCAGGGGCGACACACGGAAATTACCGGGCGCACTGCTGGTCGCTTCCGCCGTAGCTGCGGGCGCGGGTGCCGGACTGGCCGGGTTCGGAGCGGGCGGTACGGCGGCGGGCTGGGCGGAGGGAGCAGCCGGCTGGCTTTCGGCTGGTGTTTCCGGCGCAGCCACAGGCGCGGCGGCGGGAGCGGGCGCTGCAGCAGCAGCGGAATCGCCGCTCATGCGCAAAATGATGGCGCCTTCGGCTACTTCATCGCCTTTTTTTACCAGTATTTCCTCTACGGTACCATCGGCATCCACCGGCATTTCGGCGTCCACTTTATCGGTACCGACCACGATCACGATCTGGTCTTTGGTCACTTTATCGCCGGCTTTGACTAAAATATCGGTCACTTTTCCGGTCACGCCTTCGCCGAGGGAAGGCAGTTTGTATTCGTAAGCCATAATGTTATGCTAACTGATGGGTCGTTAAATTCAGACGAATAAGTGCGCCGGGCCGCTCCAAAAAGACGGTTCCGGGCAAGGTCGCAAAGATGAAGCAAGTTTTGGGGAATACAAACTTTGCGGTGCGGGCATTCATGCAAAACGTGGCCGGAGGCGGAAATGTTTGGCTGTTCGCGCGGCTGGCTGCGGCGTTCGGGTCGTATGTTGCGGCAAAAAACGATGACGAGCATAACCCCCGGCGTTTACCGCCATTTTAAAGGCCGCTTCTATCTGGTGCTGGGCCAGGCACAACATAGCGAAACCGGCGAAACACTCGTCGTTTACCAGCCGCTGTACGGTGAAAGCCGCTGGTGGGTACGGCCGCTCAGCATGTTCCTTGAAGTGGTGGAGTGGGAGGGGAAATCGCAGCTGCGGTTCGCGTATTTTAGTGCTAGTGAGCGTTTCACTTAAGTGGGACTCTCACTAGCACTAAACCACCATGCAAAAAGGAGCCGAAGAAAAACAAATCCACCCCCCCCCAGAGCCAGCCACGCCAGCCCGGCCTCGAATCCGAAATGGATCCCCAGCCTAAGTTCATGGGTAAAAACCGGGGCTCCGGCCGCCTGGAAGGGAAGGTAGCCCTCATCACCGGCGGCGACAGTGGAATTGGGCGCGCCGTTGCGGTGGCCTTCGCCAAAGAGGGCGCCTCGGTGGCCATCTCCTATTTCGATGAAACGGGAGATGCTGAAAAAACGCAACATGTTGTGGAAGAATTGGGACGCCCCTGTCTGCTTTTGCCCGGTGATATTAGCAGCGAACCACATTGTCAGGCCCTTGTCGATCAAACAGTTGCCCGTTTTGGCCGGCTGGATGTACTAGTCAATAATGCTGCCGTACAATTCCCCCAGGAAAGCGTGGAAAATATCAGCGCGGAGCAACTATTGCGCACGTTTGCCACCAACATTTTCAGCCATTTCTACCTGTCGCGTTTTGCCCTGCCCCACCTGCATCCGGGCAGCAGTATCATTAATACCACCTCCGTAACGGCCTACCGGGGCAGCAAGGAACTGCTCGATTACTCGGCTACGAAGGGCGCTATTGTGGCCTTTACGCGTTCCCTGTCGGCTTCGCTGGCGCAAAAAGGCATCCGGGTGAACGCCGTGGCGCCCGGGCCCATCTGGACGCCGCTTATTCCAGCCACTTTCGACCCGCAAAAAGTAGCGGGTTTCGGTTCCGACGTACCCCTCGGCCGACCAGGACAGCCGGAGGAAGTGGCGCCGTGTTACGTTTTTCTGGCCAGTGAGGATGCCGCCTATATAACTGGCCAGGTGCTGCACCCCAATGGGGGAGAAATTGTAAATGCGTAGTTAGAAAGAATGCCCAACTGGGGTCCAAAAAGGCCGGGGCACGGTTTTTTAACATTATCTTAAAACAATTCTCTTAACCAATCTAATTCTCACATCATGAAACACATTCCATTTCTGTCCTTGCTGCTGGCACTCACCATGTGGACCTTACCTGCCTGTACCAACGATAACAAACCAAAAGACAGCGAAAAAATGGCTGACAAAGTCAATGACGCCAAAACGGAAACGAATAAGTCAGAAGAAGATGCTGAACTGTTGGTCAATGCCGCCAGCTCGGATATGTATGAAATGCAGGCTGCCGAATTAGCGGCTACGATGGCTACCCAGGCTTCCGTGAAAGAGTTCGCCAACATGATGCGCACCGAGCACATGAATATGACGAACGAAACTAAAACGCTGGCAGCTAAAAAGGCTTATACCCTGCCTACGGCCATGGCCAACGACTATATGGAAGATATAGAGGATATGCGTAAATGGACGAAAGGCAAAGAGTTTGATACCAAGTATATGGACGATCAGGTCGATCAACACCAGAAAATGCTGGATCAGATCGAAAAGCGCATGGCCGCCACCGTGGATAGCGACGTGAAAGCCTGGACGCAGAAAGCATCGAGCGCCGTGCGTATGCACCTGGATAAGGCCAATACGATCAAGGAACAGCTGAAAAGCATGTATAAATAACGGAAGGGTTTTCCCTGCCGGACAGCATCCCAAAAACGGCAAGGCTGCGTCGACTTCGGTCGCCGTGGCCTTTTTTTATTTGACGAGACCAAAGGCATTGTTGCGTGAAGATTGTTCTGGCTAGAGACGTACGCCGTAGATTGCGGACGTTTTTACTACTCACCTGAAAACGTTTTTTGATTTTTCAGGTAAACGTTTGACAATTAACCATTTAGCGCCCACTTCAACGTGCCTGCATTTACTATCCCTACTTATCTCCGTTATGCGCTGGCCCTGTTCCTGGGCATTGCCGCCGGAGTCATTACAATGGTCGCGATCCAGCGTTTTTTTCCTTTCGCCCCACCAGCCGGTGTAGACTATGCCAGCGGCAAACCCTTTAATGCCTGGGTGGGTTCGCTTTCCGGTCACGATATGGTCCTCATGTTGTGGTCCTTCCTGGCCGGCTCCTTCGCGGGCGGCCTGGTTACCCGCCTCATTGCTCCGGCGCCAGCACCTTTTCCGCTGGAACTCATCGTCGGCTTTGTGCTGCTTTTTTACTCGATCGTCAGTTTTCAGGCGGCGCCTACGCCCGCCTGGCTGACCTATGTTTCCTGTCCGGGCTGTATGGTCTTTGCCTGGATTGGCGGCTGGATAGGGCGTCGGCTGCGGGCGGCGTTTTGAATTAAAATTTTCCGATCTTCGGCCCTGCATCAACTGCCTTCCACATGCTCGTCCGTATTCTTCGGCTTACCCTCCTGTTATGCGCCAGCACGTCCTGCGCGCAACAATCCCTTTATTCCGCGCTGCAATGGCGCTGCATCGGCCCGCATCGCGGCGGTCGAACGGTAGGCGCCACCGGAGTTGCGGAACAACCCAATGTCTTCTACATCGGCGTCAATAACGGCGGCGTCTGGAAAACCACCGACGCCGGGCGTACCTGGCTACCTATTTTCGATGCACAGTCCACGGGCAGCATCGGCGATGTGGCGGTTGCGCCTTCCAACCCCCAGGTAGTGTACGTCGCCAGCGGCGAAGGCCTGCAACGGCCCGATTTGTCAGTGGGGAACGGCATGTATAAAAGTACCGATGCCGGAAAAACCTGGCAGTTCCTCGGTCTCGCCGACGCGCAGCAGATCGGCGGCATCGACGTGGACCCGACAAATGAAAACCGTCTGTTTGCCGCCGTACTGGGCCACCCCTACGGCGCCAACCCCGAACGCGGCGTTTATCGCAGCACGGATGGCGGTAAGTCCTGGGAAAAAGTCCTGTACGTAGACGAGAACACGGGTGCGATGCAGGTCACGATCGATCCGAAAAACCCGCAGGTGGTCTACGCCGACCTGTTTGAATCACGCCTGGCGCCCTGGGAGAACGGCAAATACGCCGGCGCCCACAGCGGTCTGTACAAAAGTACCGACGGCGGCAGCCACTGGAAACCTTTGACCACCGGCCTGCCGACCATCGCCCAGGGCCTGGGACGCATCGGGTTTTGCATTGCCCCCAGTCAAACGAATATTCTCTATGCCACGGTGGACGCTAAAACGGGCGGCGGTATTTACCGCTCCGATGATGGCGGCGAAACCTGGCAGCTTCGCAATGAGGACAGCCGTTTGCACGCCCGCGGGGATGATTTTGCCGAAATAAAAGCCGATCCGAAAAACCCGGACATTGTCTACACCGCCTGCGAAGTCGCCTGGAAAAGCACAGATGGCGGCCGCTCCTGGTCGGCCTGGCGCGGCGCTCCCGGCGGCGACGATTATCACCGCTTCTGGATCAATCCCCTGCATCCGGAGGTCATTCTGGTGGCCAGCGATCAGGGCGCTATTGTGACGGTGAACGGCGGGCAAACCTTCAGCAGCTGGTATAATCAGCCTACGGCGCAGTTCTACCACGTCAGCACGGACAATGCTTTTCCCTATAACGTTTATGGCGGGCAGCAGGAAAGCGGCTCGGTCGGTATCGCCAGCCGCGGCAACGACGGACAGATCACTTTCCGCGAATGGCATCCCGTGGGCGCCGAGGAATATGGATATGTAGCCGTCGATCCGTTGCATTCGAACCTGATTTATGGCGGTAAACTTTCCCGTTACGACCGGCAAACCGGCCAGACCCAGAACGTAGCGCCCGAAGCCGTGCGCAGCGGCAAATACCGTTTTATCCGTACGGCCCCGGTGATGTTTTCTCCCGCTGATCCACAAACCCTGTTTTTTGCGGGTAATGTTTTATTTAAAACCAAAAACGGCGGCAACACCTGGTCGGTGATCAGCCCCGATCTGAGCCGGGAAAAATGGGATATACCGGCCAATGTGGGTAATTTCAACGCACAAGCCGCGCCGGAGCAGCGCCGCCGCGGGGTGATTTATGCGCTGGCGCCTTCCCAGCAGGATACGACCACCATCTGGGCGGGTACCGACGACGGCTTGATCCATATTACCCGCGATGGCGGTCGCCACTGGGCCAATATTACGCCGCCGGAGGTAACGCCCTGGAGCAAAGTCTCGCAGCTGGAAGCCGGCCATTTCGATAATGCCACCTGCTACGCGGCCATTAACCGTATTCGCCTGGACGATCAGCGCCCGCATATTCTAAGTACCCACGATGGCGGCCGCAGCTGGCAGGAAATAGTAACCGGCCTGCCCAACGAACCCATCAACACCGTGCGGGAAGATCCTGCACAGCCGGGTCTGCTCTATGCCGGTTCGGAAAATGCCGTGTACGTGTCCTTCGATGACGGCGGGCACTGGCAGTCGCTGCGGCTCAACATGCCGGCCACGAGCATCCGCGACCTGGTCATTAAAGACGATGATATTGTAGTCGGCACCCATGGCCGATCGTTCTGGATACTGGATAACATCACCGCTTTACGCAGTATAGTGCAAAGCGAAGTGGGTAAAGACGGAAATGCTACCAATGAATTGACCGGTAATGTGCAGCTGTTTCAACCGCAGTCCGCTATCCGTGTACACTGGAATCTGAACACCGATACGCCGCTGCCGCAGGAAGAACCCGCCGGACAGAACCCGCCGGATGGAGCCATTATCGACTATTATTTACCGGAAAAAGCGACGGGCCTGGTCAAAATGGAGATTTTCAACGCCGAAGACCAGGTTGTGCGCACGTATACCAGCGAAGATCCGGCGCCGGACGTGACCCGGATCAATGCGCCGCTGTACTGGGTACGCCCGCTGCAGTTCCTGTCCGCTGCGGCCGGCAGCCACCGGTTTTGCTGGGATTTACACTATGATCCGCTGCCGAACGTGGGGGTTTCCCTGCCCATAGCGGCCATTTATCAGCAAACCGAATCGGAACCGAGTGCGCCCTGGGTACTGCCGGGCACGTATAAAGTACGGCTGACCGTGAATGGAAAAAACTATGAGCAGCCGCTCGTCGTGCGTATGGATCCGCGGGTGACCACGCCGGCGGCCGACCTGCAGGTGCAGCATGATCTGTCACTGCTTGCTGGAAAAAACCGGTCCGCACTGATCCAGATGGCCAGCTCCGGCCGGTCCACCCGGACCCGGATCAACACGGCGGAAGCGGGCGCCCGGAACGGCCTGACGAATGATCTGAAAAGCTTTAGTCAGCAGTTGGGCGAGGTGGTCAATCGGGCGCAGTCCTTAGCGGGGCAGTACGCGGGGGTGTTCGACATTCTACAATCCACGGATTTACCGCCCACGCGGCAGGCAGTGACGGCGGTTGAACCGCTGAACCAGGCTTTTTCCGCTCTGCAAATGACTTATGACAGCGTTATGAAAGTCAACCGGCATTTGATGACCGTTATTACCAACATGGCCGGACCGGAACCGACGGCTTTTACGCCGCCCACAGAGCATCCGGAAGCTACGGACCCGGCCTATCAGCCGCTGTTCGACGCTACTTTATACAATGCCACCTATCCGAAGGGCATCTGGAGTTTGACCAATGGCGAACTCACCGCCACCGAAGACGAATGCATCTGGACCATCAAACAGTACGATAATTTTGTGCTGGACCTTGAATTTAAAACGGCGGACGGTACCAACAGCGGCGTGATCGTGCACTGTACGGATACTAATAACTGGATTCCCAATTCGGTGGAAATCCAGATTGCCGACGATTATTCGGAAGAGTGGTCGAAGGCGCCGGCGACCTGGCAGTGCGGCGCTATTTTCGGGCATTTGGCAGCCACGCGCTCTGCGGTGAAAAAGCCCGGCGAGTGGAATCATTACACCATTACCTGCCACGACCGGCAGATCTGGGTGCTGCTCAATGGCGAACAGGTGAACCACATGGATATGAACCGCTGGTTGTCCGCCACCCGTAATCCCGACGGCAGCCCGATCCCGCCGTGGCTGAGTAAACCTTTCGCTACGCTGCCCCTGCATGGTCACATCGGTTTACAAGGCAAACATGCCGGTGCGCCCATCTGGTTCCGGAATGTAAAAATCAAGGCGTTGTGAGGCCGTTGCCGGCATAGTTTTTTAGCAATTTTTACTTAAAAAGCCTGCTTCAGCCCTCCAGATTTCTCTATGACCCGCGGCACCCACTCCTTCTTCACTTTCCTGCTCTGCATCCTGCTGGATTGGCTATGGATCACGGAGTGGTCGGGTGATTTGCTGAACTATCGGGTCAGGAACTGGATGCAGCCTGCCGACACGCTGTTTTACTGCATACTTGCCGCCTGTCTGTTGATGTACAGCGTGTACCCGGCTCTATACATTCGTCACCGGCTGATGGCGGTGGTGAACGGCGCCAAAACGGGTTTTGCCCTGTTCGGCCTGTATGAGGTGATCAGCAGTTTCTGGTATATTAATTACCCGACTTCCCTGGCGGTTGCCGATACGGTATGGGGCGTTTTTGCAGGCGCTTTGCTGGGACTAATTAGTTTTGAAATGGGCCGCTGGATGCGCCTCACCGGCTCGGCCGAAAAGGACGTGGAATTGGATCAGGATATGTTTTTGGAATAACTTCCTCACCGCTCGTACACCTCCAGCATCACGTACCAATCGCTTACCGTCTTTCCGCTTTTATCCACGGTTTCGCCCTGCACAATGCGGACTTCAATGTTCATATGCTGGTAAGCGAGCGCCAGGTTGCCGGCCGGATCGTAGGCCTGAAAGACCTGACTCCGCACATTTCCTTCGACTTCCTCTTTATTTTTGGATAGTTTGCAAGCCTTCAGTTTGAGCGCCTCCACCTTACTGATCAATTGTAAATAGGTTTTCAAAGCCACCTTGGGGTCCGTCGAGCCGGGGTATTCGGCGTGGAAACTGGTGGTTGCTGACAGTAGATCTTCCAGAAAAAACCCGGAAACGGCGTTTTCCAGCACCACTGTGCTTTCATATTGAATCACCAATCCATCTTCATCTTCATCGATCTGCCCGCCGGTGAGCATGATAAAACCATCGGCATACCCATTCACCAGGACATTCATCTGGTCTTGAAAACTACCGGACGCAACCATTGGAACGGATGCAGGCGGGGTGGTTTTAGGAGAGGCCTGACCATTTATCTCCACTGCGCTGCTGCTCAGGAGAAAATAAATATCATTGGCCGGTTGCAGCGTGGCGGGCAGGTGCCGGTTTTCGGCGGCCGGTGCGAGCATGACGGCTTTGCCATCCACGGTGGTCAGGTAATAGAGTTTATAATTCACCATCTGAGGCCGGTTTTCGGTGCGGCCTTCGAGGGAAGCAATTCCACTCGGCCAGGCGGATTCCACGGAAGCCGCCACTACATTCGCCGCTAATGCCGCCCCTAAAGCCGTGGTTAATTCCTGCGTCGTTGCTTCATCCCAGTTAAAAGTGGAATATAACTGACCGAAATCCAGCACTTTAGCCGGGGTATGGGTCACCGTCTGACCGATCGCGAAAGTGGAAAAAAACAAGACGATAGCGGTACATAGCAGGCGCATAGGAGCTGGTTTGGAAACAGGTGGAACGAAGTGGAGCAACTTTCAGGAACGGTTTTCCGGAAGTCATTTGTTGTTACCAATAATCGAACCAGCTATTCTAGCCAGCACGAGTCCGGCCAAACCCAGCGCGCAGCCCAGCAAGGTGGCGGTCAGTCGAACAAAAGGCGTGTGCAGACCGGTGGGGTAGGGCGCCACCAGTTCGAGCAGCAGTACCACCATGATGGTGGCCAGGAAACTGACCAGCCAGTAGTTTTTCCTGATGGCCCAGGGTACGCCGAGTGCGCAGCCAATGATCAGCGGGATTAGCCAGCGGGTATCCACAATGGTTTGTATTAATACATCCACGCATAACACGGCGAGAATGGTGCCGGCCACCCGCTGAAAGGAGCGGTAAAATATTGGGTTCTGGTCCGGTTTCATCACCAGTAAAACCGTAACGGTCACCCAGTTGCCATGCTCCGGCTGGAAATATTTCGCCACCCAGATCGACAGCAGCGCGGTCAATGCGTAACTGGCCGCATGTATGCGGTTTTGCCGGCGCAGCACCAGCGTTTTCTTCAGCACGTTTTTGAAACCCACTATGGCTTCCGGCGCCTGCTTATTCCAAACCGCCTGTAGCGGCATGCCGATCATCATGGATGCATAACCGATGCCGGTATACAGCCAGAGCAGGGGCAGGATTTCCGGCGCCAACCTCGGGGCCGCGTTGGCTGCAATCATGGCAATCGTCGTAAAAAGCAGCGCTTTTTCCAGTTCGGCGCCTTCACCAGCCAGCACGCCCAGCCAGTAAACCAACGCGATAAAAAGGACCAGGTAAATAAGGGGGCTGTTCTGGAAAAAATGGCCGGCCGAGAAGCCCGCAATGAGCAGCGCAAAGGTCAGTGTAATGGTCCATAAGCGGTGTTTTAGCGGACCCAGGTGGTCGCTTAAACCTAATAAATAACCTGCTAATGATCCATAAATAGAGATAACTAATTCATCGCGCAGCAAACCGACCACCAGCGGCACGCAGGTAGCGACGGCACACAGGATCATGCGTGGCCAGGGTGGCGGGTTGGACTGCCACCGCATCATATCAACAAAATGGCGTTTGATGACGTAGGTCTTGTTCTTTTGGGCTGATTCCATAATGCGATGGAGGATGTTGCTTTATTGGACGTAAAAATTCGCACCAGAGCGTCGGAAGAAAGCGCTGCGAACATCATCTATCAGAAGATTTCCGCCACATCCCTCCAGCCGATCAATCGCCCCGCTGCCATCCGAATATTCTGCTCTCCACCATACACCACCGCTCCCTGCCCGTCACTTTCTGGTCCGGCCAATTTTTCCCAATAGCCCAGCGCATCGAACCAACCCATATTGACCGTCGCCCCCGACTTAATTTCCACGGGTGTTAATAGTCCGGCACGTTCGATCAGGCCATCCACTTCGTGTCCGTGGTTGTCCCGCCAGAAGTAGCAGTTATTCGGCCGGCCCTGATTGTAGCGGTGTTTCAGGAGTTCCAGCAGCACCCAATTTTCGAAAAGCCCCCCGCGCAGGAAATGCGTGGCCAATTGCTTTTGCTCTTCCATACCCAGCAGATTACAGGCCAGCCCGGTGTCGCAGAAGTAGAGCTTGGGCGTTTTGACTAAGCGTTTATTGAAATTCCGATGGTGGGGTTGCAGGAGGAAAATGAGATGACTGGTTTGTAAAATAGACAACCAGGCTTGGGCCGTATTCGGGCTAATACCTGCGTCGGTGGCCAGTGAGCTGAGGTTAAGCAACTGACCGATGCGGCCGGCACAAAGTCGGACAAAACGAATGAACAAATCGAGGTCGCCTACCTGACGAAGTTGACGAACGTCGCGTTCCAGATAAGTTTGCAGATAAGCGTTGTAATAATCGTAAGGATTCATCGCACGATCATAGACGCGCGGATATAATCCTTTGAAAATCAGTTCATCCAAGGATGCCGGCGACTTATTGGTCGCCTGCAATTCTCCCAGGCTCAGTGGCAGCAGCCGCAGAATACCAACGCGTCCGGCCAGCGATTGCGATACCTGTTCCATCAGCAAAAAATGTTGCGAACCGGACAAAACGAAGTGGCTATCGGGTCGTGCGTCCACCCATCCCTGCAAATAAGAAAACAAATCAGGAACCCGCTGCGCTTCTTCCAGGACGGCCCCTTCGGGGTAATTCGCTAAAAAACCGCGCGTGTCTGCCACTATTCGGGCCCGGGTGTCGGGGTCTTCCAGGGAAAAATAAGGCAATTGCGGAAAAAGGCTTTTGATCAAAGTCGTCTTGCCCGCCTGGCGCGGCCCGGTAACCATTAGAACCGGAAACTGGCTATATAAATCCAAGGTTTTAGCAGCCAACTCGCGAGGGATCATGTTGTACAATTTAGCATTTAAAATGCAAATTTGTACAAAAAAATTGTTCTCGCCAAACAAAACAAAAAGGCCGACGATTCCGCCGGCCTTTTGTCTAGTTTCTTGATATGCAACGTTACGCAGGTAACTCTCCAATGAGCAAAGGAAACTTTGTAGCCCCTCTTACACGCTCATCGGGTCCATCTTATCCGCGTCGATCTTGTGTTTTTTCATAAAATCCTGGACGGCTTTATCGGTCACCTTGCCTTGTTTTTGCAGTAAACGCACAGCAGCAAAGGCGATGTATTTAGGCGAAATCTCGAAATAATCACGCAGCGCTTCGCGGCTTTCCGACAAACCAAAGCCGTCGGTACCCAGCGCGATGAAATCCTGGGGCATCCAGGGCGCAAGCTGTCCGGCCGTCAGTTTGATCCAGTCATTGGCACTGACAAATACCCCCTCTTCGCCTTGCAAAGCCTGCTGTACGAACGGCACTTTTTCCTTTTGTCCGGGGTGCAGTAGATTCCAGCGGTCGCAGGCCACGGCATCGCGGTACAGCTCGGTCCAGGAAGTAGCGCTCCAGATATCGGTGCTCACGCCTTCTTTTTCCAGGAGTTCGGCCGCTTGCAGCACCTGGTCCATAATGACGCCGGAGCCGAATAAGTGTGCCTTCACGTCGTTTTTCGCCGATTTAGCCGTCGATTTCCGGAAACGATACAGACCGCGTTTAATGCCTTCCTGCACGTCTTCTTTCGGCATAGCCGGCATCAGCAGGTTCTCATTATACAGCGTCAGGTAGTAGATTTTGGCTTCGTTGTTGACATACATGCGGTGCAGACCATCGTGCACGATCACGGCCAGTTCATAAGCGAAAGCCGGGTCGTAAGAGATCACGCTGGGCATCGTCTGGGCCAGCAGCAGCGAGTGGCCGTCCTGGTGTTGCAGACCTTCGCCGTTCAGGGTCGTCCGGCCGGCGGTACCCCCGAGCAAGAAACCTTTGGTCATCATGTCGGCGGCCGCCCAGACCATATCGCCTACGCGCTGGAAGCCGAACATGGAGTAATAAATATAAAACGGCACCATCGGTACGCCGTGGAGCGCATAAGCGGTACCGGCCGCCGTGAAACTGGCGGTTGCGCCGTCTTCATTAATGCCTTCCTGCAACACCTGGCCGGTCTTGCTTTCCACGTATTTGATCACGGAAATGCCGATTTCCAGCGGCGTGTACAACTGCCCTTTCTGGTTCCAGATCTTGGCGGAATTGAACAGCGGCTCCATACCGAAGGTCTGGGCCTCGTCGGGCACGATCGGCACGATGTATTTACCAACTGCCGGATTGCGGATGAGCTGGTTCATAATATCCACCATAGCGCCGGTGGTCGACACCGTTTTGCCGGCCTCGCTGCCACGGAGCTGTTTTTCAAAAAGATCGATGGCGGGCAGCTCGAATTTCGTGTATTCGTCGGAGCGTTCCGGCAGGTAACCGCCCAGCGATTTGCGGCGTTCGTGCAGGTACTTCGTTTCGGGTGCGTCCGGACCTGGGAAGTAGAATTTGGCGGCCTTTGCGTCGTCGTCGCTCAGCGGAATACCATTGCGGGTACGGGTCGCCAGGCGAATTTCAACGCTCAGATCCTTGGTCTGGTGGGCTTTATTGAGGCCTTCCGCCGCTTTACCCATGCCGTATCCTTTCACCGTTTGCGCGATGATGGCGACGGGTTTATCGGACTTCATGGCCCGGTCATAAGCCGCGTATACTTTGGCAACATCGTGGCCGCCACGGCGCATGATCAGCAGTTTTTCGTCGGTAATGTCCGCCAGCAGAGTCGTAATGCGGGCATCGCCGTTGGCCAGTTTTTCGCGGATCGCTGTGCTGGAGAGGTTAATCAGTTCCTGAAAATCTCCGTCCACCATCGCTTCCAGGCGGGTGAGCAGGGCGCCGTCGGTATCGCGGGCAAACACCTCGTCCCATTCCGTGCCCCAGAGTACTTTAATCACTTCCCAGCCGGCGCCCAGGAAATGGCGCTCTACTTCCTGGATAATCTTGCCGTTGCCGCGTACGGGTCCGTCGAGGCGCTGCAGGTTGCAGTTCACGATAAAGACCACGTTGTTCAGGTTTTCCCGGCTGGCCAGTCCGATGGTGCCGTAGATTTCCGGCTCATCGATCTCGCCGTCGCCGATGAAGTGCCAGACCTTACCGCCATTGGCCGGTTTTAGTCCGCGGTTTTCCAGGTAACGTATAAAGCGCGCCTGATACACGGCGGTCATTGGTCCCAGACCCATGGAAACGGTGGGCGCCTGCCAGAATTTCGGCATCCGGCGCGGATGCGGATAAGAAGATACGCCGCCCAGGAGTTCCTGCCGGAAATCGGCAATGCTTTGTTCCGGTAAACGGCCTTCCCACACGGCACGGGCGTAAATACCCGGCGAAGCGTGGCCCTGGATCATCAACAGATCGCCGCCGTACTCGGCCGAACGTTTGCGTAAAAAGTGGTTGAACAACACCTCCCACAAGGTGGAACAGGCGGCGTAGGTGGCGATGTGGCCACCCAGCGCCAGGTGTTTATCGGCGCCTTGCAGCACCATGGCCTGCGCATTCCAGCGGATGATATTCTCGATCTTTTGCTCGAGTTCCCGGTCGCCCGGGTAGTCCGGCTGGTCTTCCGGCGCGATGGAGTTCAGGTAGGGCGTATTCAGCGCGGCGCCACTGTTGGCCACGCCTTTACGGGCGAGCAGGCGGCGCAGGTTCTGGAATAGTTCTTCCGTACGGCCCTTGCCATGCGCTTCCAGAATTTCTTCCATGGCCTCCAGCCATTCGGCCTGTTCGAGTTGCCACTCATCCTTTTGGGTCAATTCTCCCATGGTGGTTATTAGTTATTAGTTATTGGTTATTGGCCGCTGCTGTCGGCTTGCGCGGCAAAAGTAGCAGTTCGGTAGCGCTTGAGCGAATAGAGTAACAAATTATGACCTTCTATGTTACGCATTTTTTGACGAAAACGGCCTGCGGAACATCATCCGCAGGCCGTTTAGCATTTATTCGACCTTCTTCAGGTTATCTTTCGGTTCCCGGTCGATCAGCAAACTAAAGGGATCAATACCCGCTTTTTCTGGTTTCCCATCCACCGTGAAGGTGAAAGTGTTGTCTTTTTGGGTAATTTTCACCCGTTGCCGGTAAAGCGTTTTACCGTATTTTTTATCACCCTCCGGCCTGGCAAATGCACCGATTTCGATCCAGTCGTCCAACGGCACTTCGGTTTCTTTACCGAGTTCATCTGCTTTGAGTTTACGGCATTTCACCTGAATCGTCACTTCGTATTTGCCGTTGCCCAGGTCCCTGCTGCCCGCGCTTTGGGTGCGGTTATCAAACAGGGTAATGTCCCAAAACAGGTCTTTGATGATGTATTTCAGCGAATCGGGGGTTTTCGCCGCAAATTCATTCACCACATCCAGGGAGGTCGGAAAAGGCGCATCCGCATACCGAAAACGCTCGAGATAATTGCGCAATGCGAGATTGACCTGGTCTTCGCCGATCATTTCTTTCAGATAGTACATCACCACCGAGCCTTTGCGGTAGTGAATGTAGCCCTGGCCTTCGCATTTTGCCAGCGGCAGTTCTTTCAATCGTTCGCGGCCGCGGTCACGGAGGTAACGGTCGACTTCATATTCCAGGAACTTGCGCATTATATCATGCCCGTACTCGTGTTCCATGACCATGAGTGCGGAGTATTGCGCGAACGTTTCCGTTGTCATTTCTGCACCCTGCATGTCGGCGCCACTGGCCTGATGCGCCCAGTACTGGTGCCCCATTTCATGCGCTACCACGTAGAACACCATGTCGATGTCATCCTTTTCGGCCTGATAATTTTCGATAAAACCAATGCTTTCGGAATAGGGCATGGTGCCCGGAAAAGCCTGCGCAAACGACGCCACACGCGGAAATTCGATAATCCGGCACTGCTTATGGTAGTACGGTCCGAAATGCTGCGTGTAATATTCGATGGATTTCTGCATCGACCGCATCATGCGGGGCACGTTGGCGGCATGATCGGCATGGTAATATACCTCGTAGTTAATGCCGCCTTTTTCCTCCCGCGCTACCTCGTAATGGGCCGACAGGAAAGAATAGAAATTCCAGCTTTTATGATCCAGTTTATAGTGGTAAAAATGGCGGTTCCCTTCCGTCCATTCGCGCAGCAGTGAACCGGGCGCAATGGCGATCTGGTCGGCGCTGGTACTGATGGTGGTTTCTACCTGTACCCAGTCCGCATCATTGGTCAGGTAACTGTTCATCCGGTGCAGCGTGTCGGCGGGATTCAGGGCCGGGCGGCGCGATTTTTCGGGCAGACCCAGTTCGCGGCGTTTGTTTTTGTCCTCCAGTTCGCCGCCGGGCTGATAACCGAAGTTGGGGGATATTTCGGTGTTATTGAAAAAGGTGCCGTTTTGGACGATCTGCGAAATCGAAAGTTCGTTCTCAAAACCTTCCGGATGATACACCGTACTGAATTTCAGCAACAGCGAGTCACCGGGCGCCAGTGCCGGCTGAATGCGATACAGTTGCACGCTCACTGCGGAGTCGTTCAGCAGCAGGGAAAGGCGCTCGTTTTTTAGGGAAAAGTGCAGATTTTGCTGCGGCGTGCTCACCAACAAGGTATCAATCGGCCGGTCATGCTTATTGCGCACCCAATACTGCCCGTCGGCCTCCACTTTGCGGTTTTCCGGGAAAATGCGGATGTCGTATTTTACGTCGTAAATCCGCGGCTGCGGCGCATTTTCATAGTGTTTATAGTCCTTTTCATACCGGGCGGTGCGTTTTTCCTGCTCGTCGCCCGAAGGTTTTTTATTCAGCACTTTGGTGTTATAAAACACGAAACCGGCGGTTACCAGCCAAATGGCAAGCAACCCAATGCCAGCCACCCGGTAGTTTTTCCATTCCTGCCAGCCGATCGAAAGCCGTTTTTCCAAGCCCGATTCTTTGCCGCGCACCCAAAAGCAAATGGTCGCCACCGCCAGCAGGCCACTAAATAGCAACCAGTAAATATTAAACCAGGCCAAACCCTGCGCATAAGGCGCATACTGGTAAAAGTCGGAAAAAGTGTAACCCGGTATACCGCCGAATTTAACCATGTTGCTGTTGATATTCAGCGGACTCCAGACGAAAGCATTCACCGCCACCAGCATAATACTCAGGAAAAAACCGAGGTACATGTTCGGCGACAGGGTATGCACCAGCATAAACAGGACCGTCAAAAACGCAAAACCCAGCAGATCGATGACCAGCAACTCGCGGATGTAAACGCCCAGTTCAAAACGATGGTAACCGTTCATCATTTGCGCAAACACACCCGCGCCAATAGTGATGCTTTCCAGGATGAAAATAATGGCGATGATGGTGGCGAACTTGGCCAGGTAACCCGTCCAGTTGCTGGTGGGCAGCGCATCGTATATTTCGTTGACTTTGGCATTGCGTTCTTTCCAGATCAGGGCGCCGGTGAAATAGGCCATGATGGCGTACACGAACAGGAAAAAGGTGCCCCGGATCAAATCCACGATGTCGTAGGTGACCGGCAGATTATGCGTACCGTAGCTCTGCGTGGCGGTGAAGAAACTGGGTAGTGTGTTCAGCAAACCGACAATCGACAGTATGATGAACGGCAGACTTTTTACCACCCCCATAAAGTCCGTACGGAACTGGCTGCGGAGCTGCGCCCAGGCCATGGCGGCGCCGCGAATGGGAGCCACTTTCGGTAAAACGCCGAGCTGCTGAATACCCAGGATTTCGGCTTTTACCTCGCCGGCTTTTACCAACTTGCCGGCCTTGTTTTTTTCGGAAAAAGTAAATCGGAAATAACCGGCTACCAGCACTGCCAGACCTACGCACATCCAGAGCAGGCGGTTGGCGAACATGACCGGGTTGGTCAGCCCAAGACTCAGGTGATTCTTATCGTCTACCGTCCAGTATTTGGTCAGGATGGAAAAAGCGCGAACTCCCAGCGGATCGATCATGGCCGCAAAAGCTTCATTATGTATGTCTTTCAACAAATTCCCGGCGATCAGATAAGCGACCAGCAGCACGACGCCGGCAATAAATGACTGGGTCGTACTACGCGTCAAAATGGCTACCGTGTACAGAATGCCGCCGGAAAAGATCATGTTTGGGATCACAAACACCAGAAAGGCGTTGATATGCCCGGCCAGTTCAAAGGGGCCGTAACGCTCGGGCGGCAGCCATTCAAATATGGAATTAGCAACCACCCCGGCCCACATGCCCAGTGAAACGCCGAACATCGGGATCATGGCGATGAGGAGCGCGCCGAAAAAGTGGCCAAAATAATAACCCGCTTTTTTGATAGGCGACGCAAAAACGATCTGCGCGGTATTGTTTTCAAAGTCACGTAAGGCCGCTGAATTTAGAAAAGCGGTAATCAATAACAGCCCTAGAATGGAAAATACGCCGTACCAGTTTTCGGCCACAAAAGGGGCGTTTTTCAAGACATTGCCATAACTGCCGCCGATTTGCACATCGTCCGAAATGGTGCCGCTGAAAGCGAGCATGCCGAAAACGAACATAAAGATCCAGGGCATGGGCGCACGCAGCCAGGTTTTTATTTCAAAGGAAAAGAAAGTGGAAAACATCGTTGGTTGGGGTTAGGCCGCCATTATTTTTGAGAAAAACACATCTTCCAGTCCGGCTGGCGTTACGCGAAAACCTTCGCCCGGATCGCCTTCGCTGACGACGTGAATGATGGGTTTACCGGCTACCAGCTTGCTGCTGATGACGCGGAAACGGCTTTGGTAGTCGTCTATGTCGGCCTTGGCAATGGCTTTTTCCCAGATTTTACCTTCCAGCTGCAGGAGGGCGGCTTCCGGCGAACCGGCATACAGCACCTGTCCGCCATTGATAATGGCCATGTTGGAACAAAGTTCTTTTACGTCTTCCACGATGTGGGTGGAGAGAATAACGATCACGTTTTCGCCGATCTCGGAAAGCAGGTTATAAAAGCGGTTGCGTTCGCCGGGATCGAGGCCGGCCGTTGGTTCGTCCACAATGATCAGTTTCGGGTCGCCAATCAGGGCCTGGGCAATACCGAAGCGCTGGCGCATGCCGCCGGAGTAGGACGAAACTGATTTTTTGCGGTGCTCCCAGAGGTTGACCCGCTGCAACAACGCCTCGACCACCTCTTTACGGTGGTTGCCGGGAATGCCTTTCAGCGTGGCCAGATGATCCAGCATGGCCACGGCCGAAATACGTGGATAAATACCGAATTCCTGCGGCAAATAACCGAGCGTGCGCCGCACCGCGTCTTTGTCTTTCAGGACATTAATATCGCCCAGGGTGATCGTTCCGCTGTCGGCTTCCTGTAAGGTAGCCAGGGTCCGCATAAGCGTGCTTTTGCCTGCGCCATTGGGTCCCAGCAGGCCGTACATGCCGGTCGGAATGTCGAGGTTAATGTCTTGCAGGGCCTTCACCCCGTTGGAGTAGGTCTTGGAAAGATTGCGAATGGTCAGTTGCATAGGAAGAGTTAGGTGGTATAGTCTTGTTTTCGGTGGTGAATTTGACACACGTTCCGGCGGGTAAGTTACATCATTGGAAGAATAAGCAGTTTTAAGGGATAGACGGCTGATATAAGCAAGTTGGAGTGGTTGAAATAGTTTTGTTGGTTGTCCAATCAAAACCATTTTGTGCCGGCCAAAACATGAACACTACGGTGCAAAACCAGGTTATACGCCACATGCAAAAAATACTGATCGTAGAAGACGAGCCGCATATTGCCGCGCTGATCAGCAGGGTGCTGCAGGAAGCTGGTTATGATGCTTATGTGGCCCTGGACGGGAAGATGGCGATTGGCTTATTCGAAGCTTTACGTCCGCACATGGTCGTTACGGATGTGGTGATGCCACAGGTCGGCGGCCATGAATTATGCCAGCAAATTCGCCGGCAAAAAAGCAACATTCCCATTCTCATGCTCACGGCACTGAGCAATACCGAGGATGTCGTACAAGGGCTCGATGCGGGCGCCGACGATTATCTGGTCAAACCATTTCGGGTCCCTGAATTATTGGCGCGGGTGCGTGCCCTGCTGCGTCGGGCGGAGCAATTGGAACAACTGCAAGTGAGTATGCTGGCAGACCTGTCGCTGGACCACAATACGAAAGAGGTGCATCGTAACCGCGAATTGATCAAACTGACCGCTACGGAATATCGCCTGCTGGAATTTATGATGCGCCATAAAGGCCGGTTAAAAACCCGCATGGAAATTCTGGAAGATGTGTGGGGCGTAGATTTTGACCCGGGTACTAATGTCGTGGACGTGTATATCAATTATTTGCGCAACAAAATTGACAAGCCGTTCGATAAAAAACTGCTCCATACGCAAGTTGGGCTGGGTTTTATCCTGAAAGAATAACCAGCCTTATGCCGCTTCTGCCGCTTACCATCCGCCAGCGCCTGCCGCTGTTCATTTCTCTCTCCGCACTCTTGATCTTACTGCTGGAGGGCTACTTCATTTATGAATTTTCCGTCCGCTTTTGCGAGCAGGAGTTCCGGGAACGTATTCAGGCGCGGTTGACGGAAGCAGACGCCTTGATCGCCACCAACCGCCAGCGTCCGCTACTGGCTATTAACGAGTTGCCGACCGGGGATTTACCGGAAGAAAAGATCTTTTATGCGGCCGATCCGCGTCAGGTGGTGCTGCTCAATGGCAACCAGCTCCTGAGCCAGGTCGTGGATACCAGCCAGTTCCATACCTGTACCTTCTGCTTCGCCCACATCGGGCAGCGCGATTATGGCATTCATCATGATTCCCTGACGCATTCCACGCTAGTCGTATCGGCTATTGACCGGTATGGCCAAAGCCGGTTGCTGAACCTCCGTATTGGTATTATCCTGGGTATTATTATAGGTGTCTTGCTGCTTACCCTGGCCAGTTGGTTTTGGGTGAAAAAAATGCTGCAGCCAGTGGCCGATAAAATCAAAAAGGCCCGCGTTATTGGGGCTAAAAGCCTGAATTTGCGCTTGAATGTCAAGAACAACCACGACGAACTGGGGCAGCTAGCCCTTACTTTCAACGAAATGCTGGATCGGATCGAGCAGGGTTTTCATACACAACAGCAGTTTATCCGCAATGCTTCCCATGAAATACGTACGCCGCTCACGGCCATTACCACCGAAACGGATTTAGCCCTGCAACAAGACCGCAGCCCAAAAATCTATCAGCAGGCGCTGGAAAACGTACGTACCCACGCAGAAAGTTTAAATGAACTGGTGACGCAGCTGCTGCTCATGGCCAAAGTGGAAACCAATATGAACTTACCCGAACAACCACCCGTCGCCGCAGATGAAGTGCTGCTATTGGCTTTTAAAACCTTGCAGGCTAAGTACCCGCTGGCCGGACAACTGATTCATTTACAGATGGAAGCCACCGATGCATCCGAATTTCTGGTGCGTTGTGATTCCACCCTTTTGCAGGCCGCCTTTTTTAATTTACTTGATAATGCGATTAAATACGGCCTTAACCAGCCCGTTTCCGTACGGCTGTTTGTTATGGGCCAAGCCATTTGCCTCGAAGTTATTGACCGCGGCCCCGGCATACTGGCCAAGGAACTTAAACAGGTTTTCGAACCCTTTTACCGAACAGAAAATAACGGGCATATTTCAGGAAGCGGGATTGGCCTGAGTCTGGTCAAAAGTATTGCGGAGAAATACGGCGGCAGCATTGTCCTGGTATCCCAGACCGGTGAGGGTACTAAAGCGCAGTTCACCTTGCCCGCCTGGAAGAGATCTGATAAAGCCTAATCGGATTCTAAAACCGTTCTTATGTCTTTCTAATACCGGGGCTACACCTTTGCCCCATGAAAAACACGAAGATTATTTATTTGGCCATGATGGCCTTGCTCATAAGCAGTTGCGCCACCGTTATGCCAGACCAGGTTGGCGTAAAGCGAACCTTCGGCCGTATTCAGGAAAGCGTAAGACAGCCCGGCGTAGTCGGATTTAATCCATTCACCACGCGGGTGGTGCGCGTTCCGATTCGGACGATGAACCTGGCTATTGTGGAAAACCTGCCATCCAAAGAAGGGCTGACCATCCGTTCCGAAAGTTCTATCCTCTACCGTATTAAGTCGAGTGCAGTACCGCAGATCCTGAAAGAAACCGGTATGGAGTTCGAAGAAATGTTGATCCTGCCCGTTTTCCGCTCCGCCGCCTCCGATGTCTGCTCCAAGTATGATGCGAAAGATATGCACAGTGCCAAGCGTGCCGAGATCGAAGAGGAAATCAAAAAGCGTCTCGTCGAGGTATGTGCGCCGAAAGGTTTCGTCATCGAATCCGTACTCTTGAAAAGCATTGTGCTGCCGGGTGGCCTCTCCAAATCTATTGAAGCCAAACTCGAAGCGGAACAGGATGCCCTGCGCATGCAATTTGTACTGGATCGTCAGCGACAGGAGGCGCAGCGTCAGATCATCGATGCCGAAGGGGCTAAAGAAATTGCCCGCATTCAGGCCGAAGGGAAAAAGAATGCGACCATTATCGATGCGGAAGCCAAGGCCCGGGGCACCGAGATCGAAGCCGAAGGTACTAAGCGGGCCAACGAACTGATTACGGTGAGTTTGACGTCCAATGTGCTGAAATACAAACAGATTGAAGCATTTCAAAAGCTGGCTACCTCGCCTAATACTAAAACCATTATTACCGATGGTAAAACGCCCATGGTAAATATGCTGGGCAATGAAGGCAACTAACCGTCAGAAGTCTATCAGTTTTATAGATAAGACAAGGAAGAGTTCATACAATTTTTGATTTGATAGCCGGATGCTGTAAGTGTGTTCGGCTGTTTTTTTTCCTATTTCCAAATTACCTATTTCCACTTTTAAAAATAGAAAATGCAAAATACCGGCCGGTTTACTTTGTTCGCCTTTTTAGTTTTATGCACCCCACGGATGCATGCGCACACGACTACGGGCGACAATCCGGAGACGCTGGAATGGGTAATAAAAACAGCCGATGTGCTGGAAAACCGGCTGAACGATGCCGTAGCCGATGCTGATGTGGCCGGTCTGCTGATCAAACTCATGGAATCTTATGAGGACTTTGAAGCCGTAGCCCTCACCGGTCTGTATTGCCATGAAGCACGAACAGCGGCAGAACTGGGACGGAACCACTGTAACTGGCTCACCAATTACTCGCGCGATAAAGACCTCAACACCCTGATCCTGCGGGCGCAGGATGCGCGTACGCAAGCCGCTAAAATGCGTATGGCGGCGGCCGGTTGTTTAGAAACAGCCACGCTGAATGCGCAGGAACCCGGCTTTACGTTGGCAGATGTACTTTATGCCAATGCAGATGCCATCGAGCATGATCTCCTGGACGGACTGGCCGCACAGGACTTTCATATTCTTTCCCAAAAAGTGGAACATGCCGAACGAATTTTTCACGACACCGAGGTGCTGGGTTTTCGCCTGAATAATTGTGAGACGGTTCGTACGGTTGCCCGGGAAGGTCTGCTCGCCTGTTCGGCGGTTCTGGCTGCCCAAAACTGGACGCTGGTTAATAAAAACGTGCAGAAAGCGCTGGATTGTGCCGTTAAAATAAAAGAACGGGCGGGTGAATGCCGGCTTTGAACGACCTGTCACCTTAACCAAAGATGATTTCAATCCGAGAATCGCCGCTAACCAGTTATCTTAAAAATTACATTTTATGCGCTACATACTGCTTCCAGTACTTGTTTCAATGATGTTTTATGTATCCTCTTGCACCTCTGCTCGTGCGGCTCGGGAAAGTGCGGTTCAAGAATGGATGCAAACTGCCCAGCGCCCCATCAAGGTGCAAGAGCACAGCAATTTAGATTTCATTTCGACCACACGAGGTCATACTTGCTACACCTTGATTGATCAAAGCGGGAAGGTTTTTTTTGCAAAAAATGTGCGGTTTAAATTACCTTCTGTTATCGAATAGGCATAGAGGGGTTTAGAGTCCGAGTACATAGCATTGATTATCAATGATGTGCCTTTTTTCCTAAACCTCTCTAAACCACCTAAACCCCTCTAAATTGTACTTGTGAGACAGCCACCCACCCGCTTTATGCCACCTTCGCTATCGTTTCCGTCCCCTCTATCTTCCGTTTTTCCTTCTTCTCCGCATACGCCGTAGCCGCTTCGCGCACCCAGGCGCCGTCTTCATAGGCTTTTACCCGGGTCTGCAGGCGCTCGCGGTTGCAGGGGCCATTGCCCTGCACCACGTTCCAGAATTCCTCCCAGTTAATAGCCCCGAAATCGTAGTGGCCGCGTTCCTCATTCCATTTCAGATCGGGATCGGGCAGCGTCATATCCAGAAATTTTACCTGTTCGGCAATCATATCCACGAAACGCTGACGCAGTTCGTCGTTGCTGAAGCGTTTGATTTTCCAGCGCATGCTTTGTTCGCTGTTCGGCGAGGCATCGTCGGAAGGGCCGAACATCATCACCGCCGGCCAGTACCAGCGATTAATCGATTCCTGGAGCATTTCGCGCTGCTCCGGCGACCCCTTGGATAAAGACAGCAGGATCTCGAAGCCCTGGCGCTGGTGAAAACTTTCTTCTTTACAAATGCGCACCATCGCCCGGGCATACGGGCCGTAGGAGCAGCGGCAAATCGGGATCTGGTTCAGAATAGCCGCGCCGTCGACCAGCCAGCCAATAGCGCCCATGTCGGCCCAGGAGAGGGTAGGGTAGTTGAAGATGGACGAATATTTGGCCTTGCCGCTATGCAGTTCGTGGATCATTTCATCGCGACTGGTGCCCAGCGTTTCGGCAGCCGCATATAAATAAAGGCCGTGACCACCTTCATCCTGCACTTTTGCCAGCAGGATCTGTTTGCGCCGCAGCGTCGGCGCGCGGGTGATCCACTGACCTTCCGGCAGCATCCCGACAATTTCGCTGTGGGCATGCTGACTGATCTGGCGGACCAGCGTTTTACGGTAGGTATCAGGCATCCAGTCTTTCGGCTCGATGCGGACGTCCGCGTCAATTTTTGCCTGAAAATGATCGGCCAGAGAATAGGTGGTGGCGGTGTGGTTATCCATAATTTGGTCGTATTTACAAGGCAAATGTAACGTAAAGCCGGTCGTTTGGTTTAAGAAATGCCATTTTTGAAAAAAAACTGCCCGCCACGCCACTTCTGCGGGGGAAGTGACGTTTGGTGAACTACAATGATAAATGTACCTTTGCGCCCTATGAGAAAAATTCTTGGCTGCCTGCTGGTTTCCGGCCTGATCCTGCTGACCGCGTCCTGCAAGAGCTCTTATGAAAAAATCCGCACGAGCGGCGACGCGGATCTGATCCTGAAAAATGCTTTCGAGAACTACGATAAGGAGCAGTATCTCCGTGCTCAAACGCTTTTTGAGCTGGTACTGACTAATATTCGGGGTAAAGCGGAAGCCGAAAAAGCCAATTTTCAGTACGCCTACACGCATTACAACCTCAAGCAGTACGTACTGGCGGCCTACTATTTCAAAACCTTCGCCAACACCTTCACCAACTCGACCTACCGGGAAGAAGCGGCCTACATGTCGGCTTATTCCAACTACCAGCAATCGCCCTCCTACCGGCTCGATCAGGGCGATTCCCAGAAAGCGATTGAGGAATTTCAGGTCTTCGTCAACCTGTTTCCCGAAAGCAAACGGGTAGAGGAATGCAACCGCCTGATCGATGAATTACGCCGCAAACTGGAACAAAAAGCGTTTGCCGAAGGCGAATTATACTACAACCTGCGCCAGTACCAGTCCGCCGTGATCTCTTTTGATAACCTCCTGCGCGACTACCCGGAAAGTCCGGATGCCGAACGCGTCCGTTTCCTGATTGCTAAAGGCAGCTACCTGCTCGGCGAAAACAGCGTAGTTGATAAAAAAGAAGAACGCTACAACACTGCCGCCAAACGCGCCGCCGAATTTCTGGAAAAATACCCCTCCAGTAAATACTCCAAGGAAGCGCGACAACTGGAAAAAAGTGCCCAGCTAGCCGCCAAAAACGTGAAAAAACGCCTCAAAACAGCCGGCGTGTAACCTGCCCCCTGTCACCTGTCACCTGTCACCTGTCACCGGCCCCCGGCCCCCAGCCCCCAGTCTCCGTACATACAAACTGATATCAACCTGAGCGAGATTAAAAGCAAAGCCCAAGGGCTCGATGCCAATGTTCAACCCCGCGACGTACTGGAGCTGGTGAACAAAACCGGCAACATCTACGAAAGCCTGGTCATTGTGTCCAAACGCGCCCGCCAGATTTCGAGCGATCTGAAATGGGAAATCCAACGCAAACTCGAAGAGTTCGCCGTCAACACCGACACCATCGAAGAAGTGCAGGAAAATAAGGAGCAGATCGAAATCTCCAAGTTCTACGAACGCCTGCCTAATACGCCTATTATTGCCGCCCATGAGTTCCTGAACGACGAAATTCAGTGGCGCTATTCTGAGGAAAAAGAATAAAATGGTGAAGTGATGGAATGATGAAGTGATTGGCATCCACCGGGCACTTCATCATTCCATCACTTTATTGTTTCATCACTTCATGAACATCATTCTCGGCATCAGCGGCTCCATTGCGGCCTATAAAACCGCTCATCTCACCCGGCTCTGGGTGAAACAGGGAGCAGCCGTACAAGTGCTGATGACCGCTGCGGCTACGGAGTTTATTACGCCGCTCACCCTGTCCACGCTTTCCAAACGCCCGGTTTTTACCGATGTGTCCTCCGCATCAGGCTGGAACAACCACGTCGAACTCGGTCTGTGGGCCGATGCGCTGGTGATTGCGCCGGCCACCGCCAACACCCTGGCGAAACTGGCCAATGGCTTATGTGACAACATTTTATCGGCTGTTTATCTCTCGGCGCGTTGCCCGGTTTTTGTCGCTCCGGCTATGGATGTCGATATGTGGCACCACCCGGCCACGCTGGCGAATATGGAACGATTAAGGTCCTATGGCGTGCAGATCATTCCCGTTGGGGATGGCGAACTGGCCAGCGGACTAAGCGGCGAAGGGCGTTTAGCGGAGCCGGAAGATATTGTGGCCTTCGTGCAGCACTACTTTCGCCAGCAGCAGGATCTGAGCGGCAAAAAAGCCCTCGTTACCGCCGGACCCACCTTCGAACCGCTCGACCCCGTCCGTTTTATCGGTAATCATTCCAGCGGAAAAATGGGCATTGCCATTGCGGAAGTCCTCGCCCGCCGCGGCGCAGAAGTGACGCTGGTGCTCGGTCCTACGGCCTTAAAACCCACGAATCCGGATATTCAGCTGGTACACGTCCGTACAGCCCAGGAAATGTACGCGGCCTGCACACCGCTATTCCCACACATGGACGTGACCGTACTGGCCGCCGCCGTAGCCGACTACCGGCCGGCTGACTTTTCGGAGCAGAAAATCAAGAAGAAAGACGACGATTTACAATTGGCGCTGGCCAAAACCGTTGATATTGCTGCCAGTCTGGGCGCTCAAAAAAAGTCCCGCCAGATCCTGGTCGGGTTTGCCCTGGAAACCAATGATGCCCTGGAACATGCCCGCCGCAAACTGGAGCGTAAAAACCTTGATTTCATCGTTTTAAACTCCTTACAGGATGCCGGCGCCGGGTTCGGACATGCTACTAATAAGATCACTATCCTCCACCGCAACGGACTACAAACGGACTTCCCACTAAAGTCTAAAAACGAGGTGGCCCAGGATATTGTCAATGAAATTGTTCGCCTGGACAACCCAAAAATGGTTTAGTGCGTCTACTGAACTTCATCAACCCTTTTATACGTCGCTGCCATGCTCAAACGAGTTATTCCTGCCCTGTTCCTACTCCTTTCGGCCTTTGCCGCCCATACCCAGGGGGGAGGCGAAATTTATGCATCCGTGCGCATCAGCACTCCCCAGCTCCAGCAGGCCGATCGTAAAATTTTCGATCAATTGGAAGTAGCCCTGCGTGATTTTTTGAATAATACAAAATGGACCCAGGACCAGTTTGAGCCGGATGAGCGCATAAAATGCAACTTCATTTTCACCATTTCGGAAGAATTGGGAAACAACGCCTATAAAGCGGAACTGGCCGTGCAGGCTGTACGCACGGTGTTTGGCAGCGGTTATGAAACGCCGCTGATCTCGCACCTGGATAAGGACTGCACTTTTGGCTACGAGCAAAATGCGCCCATCGAATTTGTCCTCAATTCTGCAGACAACCAGAATTTATCCGCCATCCTGGCCTATTATGTGTATATTATTCTGGGGATGGACTACGATTCTTATTCCCTCTACGGGGGTGATCCTTATTATGCCAATGCGCAGCAGATTGTGACCAATATTCAAAGCGGCGGCGGCGGTACGGCCTCCGGCTGGCGTCCGGCGGACGGCGGTAAAAACCGGAACCGGTACTGGCTGATCGAAAACCTGCTTAATCCCCGCGTGAAACCTTACCGCGCAGCGATGTACACCTATTACCGTAAAGGCCTCGATACTTTCACCTCCAACATCGATCAGGGCAAAGTAGCAGTCCTGCAGGCGCTGGAAGAAGTCGATAAAGTCAACGTTTCCTATTTCAATGCGATGATCATTCAAATGTTCGCCAACGCCAAAAAAGACGAACTGGTTGAAATGTGGAAAGTGGGCGCCAAGGCCCAAAAGGACCGCGTGATCCAGATTATGAGTAAAATCGATCCGGCAAACGGTCAGCGGTATCGCGAAATCGGCTCCTAAAATGGTTTATGAAGGTTTATAAGGTCTATTAGGTTGATAAAAATAAAAAAAACAGGTGGTTGGATTATCAACTTTATAAACCTTAATCAACATTTATCAACCTTTTAAGCGCACCATAACGCTTTGGTTGGGGGCTTCCGTAGTTTTGCCCAAACTTCGGAAGCCCTTATTTGTTTGTACTGTTCTTTGCGCGCCCGGCGCGCCCGGACAACTTTAAGACTACTATCTCCACACATGGAAATTGCAATCAGGATAGCCTACCTTTTAATGAGCTTGTCTCTGCTCATCGTTTTACACGAAATGGGACACTTTTTTGCCGCCCGCTGGTTCAAAACCCGGGTGGAAAAATTCTACCTCTTCTTCGATGCCCCACCGTTCAACAGCCTGTTCAAGATTAAACGGGGAGACACGGAATACGGCATTGGCTGGCTGCCGCTCGGTGGTTATGTGAAAATATCGGGTATGGTGGATGAAAGTATGGACAAGGAGCAAATGAAAGAACCCGCCAAACCCTGGGAATTTCGTTCCAAACCGGCCTGGCAGCGCCTGATCATCATGATCGGCGGCGTCACCGTCAACTTCCTGCTCGGCATCCTCATTTTTGGCCTCGTAAAAGTGGCTTGGGGCGATCCTTATGTCGCCAATGCAGACCTCAAAAGCGGCATTCAGATGGACTCCGTGCTGATCCGTCAGGGTTTCCGGCACGGCGACGTACTGACCAGCATCGGCAACCAGTCGCTCGACCGACTCGATATTGGCGCTTTTGTCAAAGAAATCGTGCTGAATGGGGCCACGACCGCTACCGTACAACGCGGCGGTCAAACTGAAAATATTCAGTTGCCGGCTAATTTCGGCTCGGTACTGGCCAGCGGCGAAGTGCAGAAAAAGCAATTGATGCAGCCGCGTACCCCCTTTGAAATAGCGGAAATTTCTGCAGGTAGTCCGGCCGAAAAAGCCAAACTACAGAAGGGCGACTACATTGTCGGACTGAACGGCACTCCAATCACCTTCTTCGATGAATTTCAGGTGCTGGCCAACCAGAATAAGGGTAAAGGCGTGACCTTGAAAGTATTACGCGGCCAGGATACCGTGCTGGCGCCGCTGACCCTCACCGAGTCCGGCACGATTGGCGTACGTCGCGAGGTGATGAGTTATTTGAAAATGCAACGCGAAAAAGTCAGTCTGCTGGGCGCTCTTCCGGCCGGTTGGGAATCTGCCACGGAATTTCTGAAAGATCAGGTCAAAGCCTTCGGCCAGATGTTCAAAGGCAAGATCAAAGCATCTGAAAACCTGGGTGGTTTCATCAGCATCGGTAAACTCTTTCCTTCGGAATGGGGCGACTGGGAAACTTTCTGGCGCATGACCGCCTCCCTGAGCATCATGCTGGCCTTTATCAACCTGCTGCCCATTCCGGCCCTCGACGGCGGTTATGTCGTGTTCCTGCTGTGGGAAGTGGTCACCCGCCGCCGGGTAAGCGATCAATTCATGGAAAAAGCCGTGACCTTCGGTTTCTTCCTACTTCTGGCCCTCATGTTGTATACCAACGGACTGGATGTCTGGCGTAGCTGGTTTAAATAGAAATAAGTCCTTTCATGAGCTACTTCGAGTTTTTTGGCCTGCCCATATCCTTTCAAGTCGATAAAGCCGAATTGCAACGCCGTTTTTATCAAAACAGCCGCCAGTACCACCCGGACTTTCATACGCTGGCCGGCGAAGCGGAGCAAAACGAAATGCTGGAGTTGTCCACGTTGAATAACCGCGCCTGGAAAACCTTGTCTGACCCGGACCAACGCATTCGCTATGTGCTGGAAATCAAGGGTTTGCTGGGCGATGAAACCGTGCAGCCAGCTTTGCCGCAGGATTTTCTGATGGATATGATGGATATCAACGAAGGGCTGATGGAACTGGAATTCGATTTCAATACCGCACAGTTCGAAGCAACCCGGCAGGCGGTGGCGACTTTGGAGCACGAGCTGGAAAATGGTATTCAGCCACTGCTGCAAGCCTGGTCGGATACGGAAGGCACCGATGATCAGTTGCTGCGGGTGCGCGATTTTTATTTGAAAAAAAGGTATTTGTTGCGGATTCGCGAAAATCTCTCTAAGTTTGCGCCCGCTTAAAATAGAAGTGAGTTGCGGGAATGGCGGAATGGTAGACGCGCTGGTCTCAAACACCAGTAACTTCACGGTTGTGCGGGTTCGAGTCCCGCTTCCCGCACTTAAATGATCCAGAGTAGTCCCTCTGCGGTAAAAATGAAAGTCCTTCGTAACGCTGTTACGAAGGGCTTTTTGTTTGGACACCCATGGCTCCGGCAGCGCTTTCGGACGGTCGTTTTTAGAAAAAACTGGTATTTCCCATAAACAGGCAGTGCAAATCCCTACCTTTTCCGCCCATTTTCGTTGATAACCAACTTGACCATGCGTATTTTTATCTGCCTGGCCTTCCTCTGCGCCACTGCTACCAGCTTATATAGCCAGACCCTCAATGACATTGACACGACCCATGGATTTGGTCGGGAGCTGTATAAGCTCTACCAGCGTTTCGATGCCATCCGTTTTTCCGGGTATATCTGCCCGACGATATTTTTACCTGCCGGCTGCAATATCGCTTCTGATTATCAGCACATTAGCTCGAAACATGATTGTAGAGTACGATCGGCTTAAAAGTTTTTTCTAAAAACATTTTACAAGCGCTTGATAATGTAAAGAGGAAGATCGTACCTTTGCAGTCCACTACAGCGCGGAGTGGAGCAGTTGGTAGCTCGTCGGGCTCATAACCCGAAGGTCGTAGGTTCAAGTCCTGCCTCCGCCACAACAGGGGTCTTTCGAAAGAAAGGCCCTTTTTTTATGTCCTATGCGCACTTGGCTTTCATTTCATCTCTACCCGCTCGAAACCCAGGATGTATTCCTGGCCCGTGCCCTCCGCCCTTTTTTAAGTCAGTATATCTGGCCGACCAAGGGCGCCCACGCATTTTTTATCCGTTTTGAAGACGAAAAAGGTCCCCACATCCGCGTGCGGCTACAGGGAAACCCGGCCTGGCTGGAAGAAACCCTGCGTCCGGCCTGGGAAGGCTGGTTTGCCGAACGCGGTGAGTGGCGGGAAGTAACCTATGAACCCGAGCCCGAGCGCTTCGGCGGGGCGACCATGCTGGCTTTGGCCGAGGAATACTTTCATTTTTCCAGTCGTATTGTACTGGACCGCCTGGTTCGCGAGCAACGGACGCATGGGGATACGCTTTTCGATGCCTTGCGCATGCACTTACTGGCGGCCCTGGCGGCCGGTATGAGCCGGGAAAAGGCCGCCTGGTATTTCGGGCAGTTGTATGCGCAGTGGCTGCCGGTATTCTTTGCCCCCATCGATGGCGAGGTGCTGGATGAGCCGGCCCGCGCGGATATTCTTTCCAAATTTCAAAGCAGCCTGGGCGCTCAGCAGGAAGCCTTGCGGGAAGCCCTGCTGGCCCTGTGGACCGCCGCCAGTGCCGGGAAATTCGATGACAGCCAACCCGAGTGGCGGCGCTGGTTACGCGGCAACGAATTGATCCTGAAAGAATTCGGGGGTGAAATGGATAAAGCGCTGCCCAGTCTGATCCACCTGACCAATAACCGGCTGGGGGTCAATAACCAGGACGAGGTGTTCCTGTGTTACGTGCTGGCGAATACGTTGTAAGTCGTTCGCAAACAACCTGCTTTACTCGAACCGGCGTTTGTAGAACCAGGTATTATCGTTCAGCGTAAAGCCCAGGGTTACGCGGAAATAGGTTTCTTCAATGGGCGACGAGGCGCCGAATTTACCGATCTCAAAGGCCGTATTCACGAACGAAGTCTGCTGACGGGGCAGCACGAGCGGAAAACCGAAGCCGAAAGTCAAACCCAGATCATCCAGATTGGCGCCTTGTACTACCCGGGCATCCTGGCGGTAATAGCCGCCCAGGCGATAACGGATCCGTTTGCTGTATTTATTGAAAGACAGGTAGTCCGGAATGTACTCGACACCGGCCGACACAGAAAAAGTGTTGCGAAAACGTTCGTTCGGACGGAACTCATTGCTGTAGTTCGACCAGTTTTCCAGGCCGACCTGACCGCCGATCTTGAATTTATTGGCCTGTACATATTGAATACCGATGCTGAACATCGACGGCAGGGTCAGGTGCTGACGAATGCTGTCGTTGTCTGAAATGGTATCGGCATTCAGGTACTGGCCGGTAGAAAGTCGGCCCCGGCTGCGCACCACCAGTTGATCACCCGTAAGGTTCAACTTATGCTGGCCTTCCCCGGTCGCACCGATGGTGATCCAGCGTTTAGCCGCAGTTTTATCGTTTTCTTCATATTTTAGGATAAAATCGTGCTGTACGCCGACATTCCAGATAAAGCCGTTTATACCCAGTTCGTCCCGTTTATTGTCCTGAAAATTACGACTCGACTGGATTGCCGTGCTATCCAGGAACACAGTGGTGTTTTCATAGGTCGTTTTGCCGAACATCCAGCCCAGTGTGGCGCCGAAGGAGGTGTTTTTATACTTGGCCCCATTGCTCCATTGGAGCCGGTAAGTACCGCCATTACCCTGCAGGTTATTTTGTACATCGCCCACGCCGGGTAAGGTATCACGGGTACGAATATTATAACCGACGACGGAGTAGGGCGTCAGGGCGAAACCCATGCCGAACTGCCAGGGCGACTGCACTTTATCGAGCACCTGATTGATGGGGCTTTTCAGGGTAAAACCCAGTGCAAAATAAGCCAGGTTGCCGGTCCAGTATTGCTGAGTAGTGGCCTTATAAGTAGAATGGCTGTATTTAGCGTATAAACCCGTTTCAAATGCCGTGGTTTTCAGGCTGGCATAGGAAGCGGGATTGAGCAAATTGAGGTGAAAAGGGTCGTGTGAAGCCGTCGTTTGGCCACCCATCCCGGCCTGGCTGGCAAAGTATTGATTTACAAAATCGCCAATACCCGAGTTGGAGTACGGCGAATTTTGTTTGGGCTGCGCGATCAGCGTGAGGTTGGTCAACAGCAGTAAAGCAAGAGCAAGTAGTCGCATATGTGTGTTTAAGTATTCTTCAAACTTTTTTGGTCTGCTCCGTGAGCAAAATATGGTTTAGTCCGATCAAGGTCAAATGTGGCTCCACCTTCCAATCCGCCAGGTGTAGATGCCTGGCAAAAAAAGCTGCATCACCCCCCGTCAGCAGCGTTTGTAAACGGGTGCTTTTAGCCTGAAAAAGCTGCACAAAACCTTGTATTTCCAACAGGGCTCCGCGTAAAGCGCCGTTCTGCAAGGCGGTTTGGGTGCTTTTTCCAACCGGATCTTCCGGCATTTCCAGCGGAACTTCCGGCAAGCGGGCCGTAAAATGATGCATGGCTTGAATGCGCATGTGTGCCCCCGGCGCAATATTACCGCCGTGATAAATACCATCCATCGTCAGCCAGTCATATTTGATACAGGTACCGCAGTCGATGACCAGACAATCGGTTGCGGGGTACAACGCCTGGGCGCCCGCTACCGCTGCCAGCCGGTCCTTGCCCAGCGTTTTTGGCGTCTGGTAGTGGTTCTGAAAAGGCAGTGGTGTTTCGTGGTTCAACTCGCGCAACTCGAAGCGATCGGCCAGCAGGTCAAAAAGTACTTCCTCTTTATCGGCGACGGACGAGAAAATTACACGTTCCACACCGGCCTGATCGCAGTAGGCTTCCAATTCTGCTGCCGTCCAGTCGGCCCACACGAGTTGTTCCACCAGATCGCTACCCCGAAAGAGGCCGATTTTGGTGCGGGTGTTGCCGATGTCGAGCGCCAGATTCATTTGCGGGCGCGAAGGTCGGTTATTTTGGCAGGAAAATCAGCATTGGGCGGGTATAGATGGCTAAAAGGCCGGGAAATGCCCGGCTTCATACTATTCTGCCAGTAAGGTAGGGGCCAATTCGAAGGATCAGACGCTTGAACGACTTTGCCCGAAGTAATTCGTTTCAGCGCACCAACAACACATCGCCGCTTAACCAGCCTTCCCGTCCCCGCTGCCGCAACTGTGCCCGCCAGAGGTACACCCCCGGGGAAAGCAGGCGCCCATGTGCCGTTCCATCCCAGGCGCCACCCTGGCTGGCGAGCAGCGTACCCCAGCGATCGAAAACTTGTAGTTGCAAAACTTCCAGGTCGTCGCCCAGGAGTTCGAAAAAATCGTTTTGGCCGTCGCCATTCGGGGAAAAAACGTTGGGTGCGAACAGGCCGAAGCCATTTTGGCAAGCCAGGCGCCGGACCAGCACGGAATCCGCAAAACTGCAATCCCGGTAAGCGACCAGGCGCTGTACCCAGCCGGCGCCATTAAAAGCAAATTCGGAAAAACCGCGCTGGCCGTTCCACCAGATCTCGCCGGCCACGCTCTCACCCACAGAAAAAATAAGTGGCTCGTCCAGGCATAAACTCGTATCAACCGGCAAGGCGGGCGGGCGCGGGAAAAAATTGATGGCCACGAAATCCGATGCCGAACAACCGCCCCGGAAGGCGGAAACGGCGTAGTAACCGGGTTGCGTTACTGGCCGCCGGGCCATTTCCACGCCATCATTCCAGCGGTAGCCATTGGCAAAAGGAATGGTTGCGTCCAGCCAGAAAGTATCCACGCCACAAATGGTCGTGTCGCTGGGTAGGTTGAGCACTAATCCTTCCAGCCGCTGAAAATGCAGGGTGTCGCTCACCGTACAGCCGCCGCTTTCCGCCGTCACGCTGTAGGTGCCGGTGCCCGTAGCGGCATGCTGCGCCCCGGTGGAGCCATCGTTCCAGACATAGGTCTGCGCGCCGGGCGTACTGGCATTTAGCACGATGGAAGCAGCGCCACAAACGATCGTATCGCGTCCCAGATCGAATGGACTGGGGCCGGGCAGGATGTTTACATCGGCTGTAAAGGTATCCCGGCAAAAACCGGTGCTGGTCGTCAGGGTGATCGTTTTCTGGCCCGGGTCAGCGTACTGCACCCCATTCAATATGGAAACGCCAGACCCGACGGCTGGATCACCGCCCGGAAAAAACCAGTTATAGGTATCCGCCGAACCTGGGCCGACCGCCTGGGCTGACAGCGGTTTATACGTACAAACCACGCTGGTATTTACATAAATACCGGTAACCGGCTTTTCCTGGCCGCAAAAATCTTCTATGGAGGCGGAAAAAGGGTAGAAATCACAGTCCGCTTTTCCGGGCGGCTGGCCTTCTTCTACCTGCCAGGCATAGTCCAGCGGTGTATCTGTCATGTCCTCCAGCGGAATGATCATGTCTTCCGCCGGGCAGGAGGCGCAACGCCCGTCTGCATCGGTTTTCAGGATCAAATGTCCGCCTGCCCGGTAGCGCAGGGCCGCCAGACCCCCGTCGTTGGTCACCAGCAGGTTGCTGATCCCGAAGTTATGGCAGGCATCATACCGCCTGGCCCAGCGAAACTGCCCTTCGGCGGAGAGGCAGATCAGGTCGGGTACGGGCTGGTCCTTGCGGGTTTCATAATTACCGATCAGTAAGTCGCCGGTGGGGGAACGTACGATCTCCGGTATCCAGTTGAGTGCGGCGGGCATGACCAGTCGTTTGGCCCACAACACATTACCCTGTGCATCGGTACGCACCACGCAGTTAGCCTGGGGCAAAGGGCCGGTTTCGGTAGCGGCAAAAACCCAGCCGCCGTCCGGCATTTCAGCGCAGGCTTTGAATAAAAAACGCGTGTACCGGCGGCTCCAGAGCACTTCGCCATCGGCAGAAACGCGCAGCAAAAACCCAAAGGAGCTGGCCAGCTGACCATTGCCGCAGATCAGGAAGGAACCGTCGGCTAAACGCTGGAAAGCGCGGGGATAATTGACGCCCTGATTGACGAAAGCTTTAATGAATTGCAACGTCCCGTCGGGTCCGACTTTGGTAAAAATAGTCCGGTTGTTTTGTGTACCACCCGGCGCACTAAAACGGGCGGAAACGACATAGGCATTCCCGGCAGGGTCGCTGGCCATACGATTATGTGCCCAATGCAGCACCTCGCCGTAATGGACGCTGGTTTGCCAGAGCGGTAGACCCGAAGCGTCCAGGCGGGCCAGGATCAGATAGTCGTCCAGGGCGGTATTGGCATTTTTACGGTCGTATAAAGCCCAAACCCCATTGTCGGGCGATCGTTCCAGATCGTAAATGAAGCGGCTTTCGGTGGTATCGCCCTTATGCAGGTCCATACCGCCTATCCACTCGCCAATGGCGTCCAGGCGGATAATTTTGCCTAAAAATGTACCGAGCCAGTAATGGTCGTCTGCTGTTTGTTCCAGGGAAAACAACCCGTTAACCCCCTCGATTTTTCGTTGAAAAGTAGTCTGGCCAGCCAGGGGACAGCAGCCGGCGAGCGCCAAAGCAAAGAGTACCCATTTGACCATTTTGTCGTGTTTTTGTTGGTTGGCGAATGTAATGAAAGTAATTTATTCGCTACTTAACACAAGACAAAGGATTTTGATTTTCTAACCAACAAACCATCAAACCAACAAACCCCCAACACTATTAACGTATGAGTTCCCGGGCCGTCTCTACGGCGGCTTCACTGGGCGGGTTGCCACTGAGCATGACCGCAATGCTGCGCACCCGTTCATCGGGACTGAGCAGCCGGATATTGGTCACCGTGCGGTTGTCGTCCACTTTTTTATAAACGAAATAGTGCTTGTCGGCGCGGGCTGCAATCTGCGGGGTATGGGTAATACTGACTACCTGGTGTCGCTCACTTAATTCCTTGAGTATCAAGCCCATTTTAAGCGAAACATCGCCGCTGATACCGGAATCAATTTCGTCGAAAATAAGGGTTGGCAGCGGAATGGCATCGGCGACAAGGCTCTTGGTACACAAGGTCAGGCGGGAAAGTTCACCACCGGAAGCAACGTCTTTGATCGGCAAATAGCGGCTGCCGACGTTGGAGGCGAAGAGGAATTGTACATCGTCCATGCCGGTTGGTGTAAGCGCGGCGGTCTCCCGGATATCTACTTTCAAGCGGGCGTGCGGCATGGATAGTTGCGATAGCATGGTATGCACCCGCGACTCGAAATCAGCCGGAATAGCGGTACGTCTTTCGCGTAAGGTACCGGCGATGGCGCGCAGGTGCTTTTCCTGGGTCACCAGACTGCTTTCCAGCCGGAGGATTTCGCCACCGAGGTCGGTAAAGCCGGTGAGTTGCTGTTCCAGGCTATCCTGCAAGGCCAACAGGTCGGCCACGTCATTAAAGCCGTGTTTTTTCTGGAGTTTATAAATGGTATTGAGTCGTTCCTGTACTTCGGCAATGCGCTGCGGGTCATTTTCCGTCAGTTCGCTGATCCGCTCACAATCATTGGCTATATCCTGTAAGTCAATGACTGCCGCATCCAGGCGGTCGCTTAAGGCGGACAGGGTAGGGGATATTTTACGGGTAGCGCCCATACTCCGCGCAATTTCCTGTAACTGACTGATGAGGTTTAATTCATTTTCCTGCAAATACCCGTAGGCCTGACCATATACCCGTTTAATATCCTCCGCACTGCTCAACTGTTGCAGGGCGGTTTCCAGCAGGATTTGTTCGCCGTCCACAAGTTCCGCTTTTTGTAACTCGTCGAGTTGAAAACGCAGGAAATCCATTTCCTTGGCGCCGCTGCTGCTGCGTTCGATCATTTCTGCCAGGCGCCGGCGGTCGGCCGCAAATTGGCGGTAGTTCTGCTGGTAGTCTTTGAGGATCAAGGTATTATCGGCCAGTGCATCGATCATACGCAACTGGAAATTCACATTGTGGATGTCCAGCACGTCAAATTGCTGGTGAATATCCACCAACGCTTCCGTAATGCGTTGCAGCACCTGGTTATTAACGGGGGTGTCATTAACAAAGGCCCGGCTTTTACCCGCCGGGGAAAGTTCGCGGCGAATGACCACCTCCGTATCATAATCGAGCTCCTGGTCGCCGAAAAACTCCTGTAAATCATAGGCGCCTACCTCAAAAAAGGCCTCGACAATGCACTTCTCGCGGTCGTTATAAAACACTTTCGTATCGGCACGTTCACCCATGACCAGGCCAAGGGCGCCGAGCAGGATGGATTTGCCCGCTCCTGTTTCGCCGGTAATGATGGTGAGCCGCTCAGAGAAATCGATCTCAAGTTCGTCAATCAGCGCGTAGTTGCGAATATGGAGGCGTTTGAGCATTGGGAGGGGTTAGGAGGTAGGTGACAGGAGTTAGGGGGCCGGGGACAGGGGTTAGAAGGCAGGAGGCAGGTGACAGGCTTGGAGTGATGGGTGTTTATAAGTAAAGGTGCAAAAATAACCAAACAACGGTTTCTAACTAAAATTTTTTGTTTGAAAATACAGCGTGAACCGAAATGGCCCGAACAGTGCCCCGGTGAAGGGCATCACAGTACATCAAAAATCAACATTCATGAAATCGTCAATCATCAATAATTCCCGTAATCAATAAATCAAACATCCCATTCTTATGCCTGTCCCCCATAACCCATAACTCCTGTCTCCTGTCACCTGTCCCCTAACTCCTGTCTCCTGTCCCCTGCCTCCTCCTAACCCCTGTCACCTATCCCCTTCCTCCTCCTCCTCTCCCTTCGGATGCGCCTGCTCATACACCTCTATCAAGCGGCTAATGCTGTTATGGGTATAGACCTGGGTAGCGGCGAGGTTGCTATGGCCCAGCAGTTCTTTGATGGCGTTCAGATCGGCGCCATGATTGGAAAGGTGGGTAGCAAAAGAGTGGCGCAGCACGTGCGGACTACGCTGTTCCACGGTGGTAATAGCGCTCAGGTGTTTACGGACGATGGTGTAAATATTCTCCGGACTGATCTGCTGGCCTTTGCGATTGAGAAAAAGCCAGGGTTCGGTGCTGTCGGGAAATGCCTGGCGCCGCAGCTGGATAAATTGCTCCAGCAAATCGGATAAATAGGTGGCAAAAGGCAGCAGCCGCTCTTTATTTCCCTTACCGCGTACCCGAAATACGGCCCGGCCAAGGTCCAGATCGCTGATTTTCAAACTGCTGGCTTCACTGCGTCGAATACCGGTAGCGTATAGCACTTCCAGCAGCAGGCGATGCAGCTGCCCCCAGTAACCCGCCGGAAAATCGATCTGGGCAAATAATGCCGCCATTTGATTTTCCTGTACATAAACCGGCAGCCGTTTGCCAACTTTAGGCGCCACTACTTTTTGCATGGGATCCTTATGCAGGTGGCCGCGTTTTTTCAAAAACCGGAAATAGGTTTTCAAACAGCTTAGGCGACGATGGATGGTGCGCGGACTCTGGCCGGATTCCATCAGCTGGACGATCCAGGCCCGTACATGCAAATGCCTCACCTCGGAAGCCGAGGTAAGGCATTGGTGCTCAGTGACATGAGCAATAAACTGATGCAGGTCGCTGGAGTAAGCTGTAAGCGTGTTGGCCGCAAAACGGCGTTCAAGCGACAAATATCCTAGAAACGATGCTTCGTGAAACACGTTGGCTAAATAATTGAACGGTAAAATTGATCAGGCAACTCAACGTCCTGATGATCACCTTTCGTTTAGCCGGGTGATCCGGTTCAGTCGTTTTTGTTACCGTACATATCCTCTTTGTAAACGGCTTTGAGCACTTCTGTGCGACGTTTTACCGAGGGTTTGCTAAACGCTTTGCGGCGGCGCAGTTCTTTCAAAATACCGGCTTTTTCAAACTTGCGTTTGTACTTTTTGAGCACCTTGTCGATGACTTCGCCGTCCTTTACTTCAACGATGAGCATGTAATTCTTCTTTTTTAGTTGATTTTAATGACTTCCGAGCATTTCGGGCTGCAAAGGTAGAACTTACTAATGAGAATCTGAAAACACCGGCCTCGATTTTTAACCGTTTTCTTTTACAAGACTTTCGTTAGCCGCTTTTTACGCCGTTTCGCCTGTATTTTTAAAAATAAATTTCATTTGCCACCCGAAAGGTATTGGCATGCGCCTCGACAATATCGACCAGGCGGGGCGAATAACCACCACCCATACATACCACCACGGGTAATTGCTGCCGATGGCAGAGATCCAGCACAAAACGGTCCCTTTCCCGGCAACCGGCCCGGCTCAGTTCCAGACGACCCAGTTTATCGGTGGCCAGCACGTCCACACCGCTCAGATAAAAGACAAAGTCCGGCTGAAACGTATGGAACAGACCGGGCAGGGTAGCGCGCAACAGGGCAAGATAAGCCTCGTCCTGCATACCGTCGGGCAGACCCAGGTCCAGGTTGGATTGCTCTTTGCGCAGCGGATAATTGCGTTCCCCATGCATGGAAAAGGTGAATACCCGAGGTTCGTCCCGAAAAATCGCCGCCGTACCATTGCCCTGGTGTACATCCAGATCGACGATAAGAATACGCTGCGCCAGGCCGCGGTCCAGTAAATAATTGCTCGCTACCGCCTGATCGTTGAAACAGCAATAGCCCTCGCCGTGGTCGCGAAAAGCATGGTGCGTGCCGCCGGCTATATTCATCGCTACACCGTGATCAAAGGCAAAATGAGCGCACTGAATGGTCCCCTGAGCAATATGCCGGCCCCGCCAGACAAATTTTTCGTTGATCGGGAAACCAATAGCCCGCACTTCCTTGTCCGTCAGGCTCACGGTGTTCAATTTTTGCCAGTACTCCGCACTGTGGGTCAGCAAAGCCACTGCTTCGGACAGCGGATCGGGATGGAAAAAATTGGCTTCTGTCACCGAACCTTCGTAGAGCAATTGCTCGGCAATGAGCTCATATTTCGCCATTGGAAAGCGATGTTCAGCGGGCAATTCGTACCGGTAAATGGGCGAATAAGCGATCCTGAGCATGTTTTACTGAACGACCACCGACAACGTTTCCACACCCGTATCCGTCTGAATACTGAGCTGATACACTCCTTTGGCCAGGTGTAATTGCTCGAAAGGCACGATCGTCAGTCCGGCTTTTACCGCCAGGTCAACTGATTTCACCAATCGCCCCTGTGCATCCAGTAGTCTTACCTGTACGTCTGCCGCCATACGACTTTGTAATTCAACTTTAAAATCGCCCGCTGTCGGGTTGGGTAAAAGCCGTATACCGATCTGATCCTGCAGGTCATTTACGCCCGTTGTGAAAACAAACGTCAGACTTTTTTCCACGCTTTTACATTGGTTAGTCGCCCTGAGTTTCACGGTATAAGTACCGGCTAAAGCATATGTATGGGTCGGATTAGCTTCCGTACTGGTCGTCCCATCACCAAAATCCCAGCTATAGCTCAAGGCATTGCTGCTGTTATTGAGAAAAGCTACCGTCAAATCGGACGCCGTGGTCGTGAAATCAGCTACCGGAAAAGCCAGAATGGTCAGCATTTGCACGGTGGTGTCCGATCCAAAATTGTTTTGGGCGATCAGCCGGACGGTTTTTATGCCTGCGGTGTTGTATTTCACTAAGAAAGGCCCTGCGCCGTTCGCGGTATTTGGTATAGCGCCGCTACCAAATGACCAGGTATAGTTGGTATTGGGATTGACATTGACGGCCGCCAGATATACCGTGTCTATTCGGCAAATACTGTCGCTGGAAGTACTGAAAGTTGCATCAGCCGGCGTTACCGCATACTGGACAATACCAATATTGTCCAGATACATATTGTTGCCATAGTCATTGGTGGACGCAATACGTATGATGACCGACTGACCGGCAAATTGGTTGAGGGGAATAATTTCCGTGCGCCAGTCATCTTCGCTGGTAGGCGTATAAGACGACGTAACCGGATCGACCGTTGCCAGTTCCGGATCTGATTTCTGCCAGATCGTGACCGGCGGTGCATTCAGATTACATGTCTCGAATATTTCTACCGCCAGTTCCTCCGAGTAGGTTCCGTCATAGCCCGCGTGGGCGAAATCGAAGGTAAGTGCGGGATCATTAAAACCGCTCAGGTTGACCGGAATCAGGTACACATAGTCCTGCTGCCCGCGGTCCTGGTAATTGAAATCGTTGAGAAATAAGGCCGTCGTGGGTAGCCCGTCGTTGCCGGTCACCTGCGGCGAAGTGGGCACCCAAGTCAACTGGTTGTCGGGATTAACGACCGTCCAGCCGGAGGGCGGGAAAGACGCGCCGTCAAAATTTTCAGTAAAGTAGGTCGTCGCTCCGGACACTGTTGCCTGAAAATTAAGCGCCAGGGTATCATTAAAGTACACGTGGTCAGCGGTATACTCCGACCACACCTGGAGGTTGATCGGTCCGTTTGTCGTGATGGGAATTGTCGTTGGAAAAGTAAATATTTTCAAAGCGCCCGGCGCGACGGTGTCGAGCACGGCACTTACCGGCGGGTTATTATTCACCTGATAATAAAGCACGGCGCCGATCACCGGATTCAGGCCTTCATTATTCAGCCGTACGGTCACCTTTTGATTGACTGGTCCGCAGGCAAAAACGGCTGCTCCGTCCGGCTCGATGAATTCACGTACGCCAAGGTCATCTCCTTGCTGGCAATTTTTCAATTCTCCCGGCCAGTTAATAGCCAGCGAACGACGTCCACCCAGCCCATTGGAATAATTCGTTCTGACCGCTACCCACTGCTCCTCGCCGGCATTCTGAATGGGCAATTGCAGGTAATTCGTATCTGAAATGCCCCGTATTTCCATATACTTCTCCCCCAGCAGATATACGCCGTACGAAAGCGTATCGTTCGCCGGAGTGGTCCAGCCTATAGTAATTGAATCCGGACACACCTTCGTCACCACCACGTTTTGCGGTATGCGGGCGATGGTCAGGGCATAGTCGGTCGTATCCCGGCTGCTGCCGCGAATGGCCATTACCTGCACCTGGCTACTGATGCTGTTGGGCACCGTCCAGTCAAAAAAACGTTTTGCAGGATCGGTTACGGTCGTAACGGGCAGCCAGGAGTTACCATTGTCGGTAGAATAACGAAGGGTGGTGTTACCAGAGTTCCCATAGGCATCCCAGTGCAGGCGTTGGCTTTCGCCGGGGACAAATCCTTCGCCGCCGGACGGGTAGGTGAGTTTTATTTCATCAGTCAGAAATTCCCAGACCAGCACATACTGTTGTGGGCCGAATGGAACTTCGGTGCCGGTAATTTTAATCGTATAAGTGCCTGCGGTTGGGTTGTCGAGCGCGACCTGCTCCACGTTGTTCAGGGAGTCACGTCCTTTCCCGGCCGGCAGATCAAGCGTAGCGGGGATGGGCGTAGCATCCAGCAGCCAGGGCTGGCTAATTTCGCCGTTGGGCGCCGTTACCGTCAAATCGAGGTCGTTTAGCAGGGTTTTGGCCGCATTTTCCGCAGCTGACGGCTCCAGCCAATACACCATGATCTTCGCCAGTTTAGTGCCGGCCGGAATTTCCAGCACATGGGTATTGTTGCCCCCCTGGTCAGTGCTGCCGGTCAGCCAGCGTCCTTCTTCCAGGGAGCGCAGGGCCCGGTAGGCATTTATCTGGCCCCAGCCAAATTTAAAATCCGGGCCAACATTGCCGAGCTCATTGGCCGTATTCAATATAGTGGCTTTCAATAAGGCTGCCTCCGGCTGTGTTCCGGCATGCATTTCCTTATACGCCTGGGTGAGCTGGGCCAGACAGCCGGCGATCCCCGGCGCTGCGCCGGAGGTGCCGCCAAACACCTGGTAGGTATTGAACGGGCTACATGAATTCTGGGCGGTACCGTTAGCGGAAATATCCGGTTTAAGGCGCCCGTCATGGGCCGGGCCGCGGCTGGAAGTAGCGTCGAGCGTACCGTCGGCCGTGAGGTTTGCCGTGGCAATAGCATTTTTGCCCATTTTATGCCCGCCTGTAATGTTGCCCCACTGCGCACCTGCGCCATAACCACAGTCGGACACCCCATTATTATTACCCGCAGAAAATACGTGCATCAGGGTAGGGTGACTAAACAATTGTTCATCAATGGTTTGGGCAATAATTGTGTAACCGGCGTTACAACCATTGGAGTAGGAGGTGTTGGTGATGGTTACGTTATCGTCTACGTGCAGCGGCAGGGTCTCGTCCTGAAATTCCGCCGTGTAATCCACGGTAAACAGTTTGGCTCCGGCCGCCATGCCTTTTTTGGTGGGGTCCAGGTTGCCACTGCCGCAAATAATGCCACCGACGCCGTCCCCGTGCGTACCGGCATTTTCCGCACCGTCGGCACGATTGAATAAACGCCCCTGGAAGTCAATATGCGGTCCCAGTTTTCCATCATCGCGCACCAGTACGTTCACCCCCGAGCCATTATAGTGTTTGCCCCCGCTTTGATCCCCGTCGAGCAGGTTAGAGCGGTGCAGGCTACGCCCCTTAGTATCTTCCGGTTGGCCAGGTTCCGACTTTAGCTCCAGGTATTGAATAAATGGCAAAGCGGCCACAGCAGCCAGGTTGGTTTCTGGAAAACGAACTTGCAGGAAACCATTCTCCCGGCCTTCGAGCAGCACGTGCAGTCCATATTGGCGGCAAAGCGCAGCACCGCGGGCAATGGAAACATGCGGATATAGCTGCAGGTTTACGTCAATCTGATCGCCGTGTACTGCCCAGGCGCCATACGGTTTTTCCAGCAGGGAACGCGCTATTTTCCAGCGATCCGCTACCGGCACCACACTTCGCACGTGGATTTTATCCAGTAAGGAGAAATCAAACCCCTGCGGTAAACTCACGAGATATGCTCCAAAATTGATATAAGTAATGAACTGTACACCTGCGCTTTGTAGAGCAGCGCGTTCAGTAGTAGTGGGTATTTGCGTGCATTGAATGTAGCGCACAAAACGTCCTTCCACCAGTTCATCGGCCGAAATTGCCGGATTTTGGCGCACTTCAGCATAGTTGGCGGGGAAATGCTCCGGTCCCCAGACAAAATGTACGGTATAAACTTGCTGGCTAAAAGCCGAAGAAGACAGCAGCGAGCAGACTGCAGCAAACAGAACCGGATAAAATTTATTCATGTAAAAGGCAGGTTATCGACGTGGATAGAATTACTTGCCCAAATGTAAAACAGCTTCCAGCAGATTATAAATTGATTTTTATCTTTTGTCTGAATATGCCATTCCAGCTGCCGATTTAATTTTTTGCCTAAATGAAAGGGGAGCGGCAAAAAATTAACATGGAACCTATTGACAGATTGGCTGAAGGGGTTATTTTTGTATTTGTTTAGACGGCGTTCACAGGATGTTTTAAAGGGTATTCTGTCGCATTGGCCAAATAAACGGTAACCATTTTTTTTAACAATCCTTCTGAATATGCCTTCCATGGAACAACTGCAGAAGGACCAACCCACCTTACTTTTGCCATGAAACATTGGGAAAAGACTAAAAAAGACCCTCGCCGCGTCGAGGAACCTATTCATCTTCAAACGGCACACGACCACAAAAAAAAGAAACTCAAGCCCGTAGAAAAGGTCAAATACCGCCTGCGGGCAGTAGTCGAGGAGGAGGAGGAAGAATGAACCTTTGAATTTGACCTTTGCTGCAATTTCGAGCCATTTCGCCAGGCAGGCGGAATGGCTCGTTTATTTTTATGCAACCGACCAACAACCAGGCAACTAAACCAACAAACCCTCAAACCCTCAAACCAACAAATTCCCCCTTCACTTCCCCTTGCCAATAATTTCAAATGACTGTTCCAGCCGATAGCCGGCTTTATCGACCAGCGTTAGCCGATGCATGCCAACGGGTGGTTGCAAGGCCATTTGATGGAAAGTACGGGTGCTACCCAGGTACGTGCCGTCCAGGTGCCAGAATATTTCCGTATCCGGGTTGCGGTGGGCCACCTGAAAAATGGTGCTGCTGAGCTGACCATTCAAGTCGATGGGCACGTATATTTTGGTCGGATGCTTTGGATAGATCAGCTGCATCGGCGAATGAGTTTGCGCCGTTTGGGAACCCAGGCAATCTGGTCGGTAGGGTGGGGGACTGCGGTAGCCCGGGTTTTTACTTTTAAAATAAAACTCTTCCAACGGGGGTAATATAAACCAGGGCATATGTAACATGGCGGCGGGCGATTCGCAATCGCTATTCACCTGCCACTGGCCCGTCATATCGAGGTGGAGTAACTGGTGGTTGGGGCAAATTCCAGCTTTTAAGCCGCTTTTAGGTATCCATACAGTATCTGTTTCACAATATTGCCCCGCCCGAAACCCGCTTTGGCGACATACCGCCGCCTGCACCATATCATCGTAGGGTGGATCGAACCAGCCGTCATTGCCTGGTAACTGGGCAAAAATTTCAAACAGCACCGGGGCGGCCATTTCAACGCCGACCAGTCCGGGTCGTCCCTCTCCATCCGCATTTCCTACCCACACCCCTACGGCATAGTGCGGGGTTACACCGGCTGCCCAGGCATCCCGAAAACCGAAACTGGTCCCTGTTTTCCAGGCAATGGGTCGCCCGGCCCGAAAAAGCTCCCATTCGCCCGCACTGTTGGGGCGTTCTACTTCCCGCATAGCCTCGAATGTATGCCAGATAGCGCCCGCACTCAGTAAATCCGTCGTTTTCTGGAGGTTACGCTTCAGGTTTTTCTTGCTTTGGATAAAAACCGGTGTGTGAAAATCACTGGCATCATAGCGGCCGTCGCGGTCATAAAAACTCCCTAATTCCCGGGCCATACATGCGTACGTATTGGTAATATCGAGCAAATTAGCCTCGGCGCCTCCCAGAATTAGGGATAATCCATAGTGTTCCGGGGGCTTATTTACCGTACTCAATCCCAGCCGACGCAGGTTGAAATGAAATTTCTCCAAACCATACTGCTGCAGTAATAAAACAAAAGGGACATTGAGGGAACGAATGAGCGCCCTCTTTGCGGGTACGGCGCCGTCATAGGACTCATAGAAATTTTCGGGTTTGTACTCACCCAGTTGCGTTGGTACATCATGCAGCAAACTTCGGGGTAGTATATCGCCACTTTCCAGGGCCAGGGCGTATAAATAAGGCTTTAAAATGCTGCCTGTACTACGTGGCGCAGCAATAATGTCAACCGCTTCTCCATGTTCCTTGCCGGCGCCGGGTACATTCCCAACATAAGCCAGCACTTCTCCGGTGGGTACGTCGATCACCACGGCCGCCAGGTTATGGATGTCATTGCCCTGGTATATTTCGTGCCGGCGTACTACGATCTCCGTAATGCGACGCTGTAGATCCCGGTCAATGGTGGATGAAAAACGCTGGGCTTTGTTCGCCGCATGGAGGCGATCAAGTAAGTGTGGCGCCAACTGTGGCAGGGGTAAAGGATCGTCCGGGAGGGGTTCTGAGCCGGCCAGATCACAGGCTGAAGCGCTGAAGTACCCGGCGTCACGCATGCGCTCCAACAGGCGGTTGCGCTTGGCCAGCAACGAATTTCGGTTTCGACCGGGGTGAATGAGTGCCGGGCTGTTGGGTAATACGGCCAGAGTAGCTGATTCGGCCCAGGTGAGCAGTTCAGGACGTTTGCCATAATAGCGCCAGGCAGCAGCTTCCAAGCCCACCACATTGCCACCAAAAGGTGCGTTGGAAGCGTAAAGATCTAATATAGCATGTTTGGAATACGTCAGCTCCAGGCGGGTCGCCATGAAAACTTCGATCATTTTTTCCCAGACGGTTCGGTCCGGGTTATCGCGGGCCATCCGGATGACCTGCATACTGAGGGTGCTGCCACCGCCAACGATTCTGCCTTGACGGAGGTTTTGCCAAACGGCACGGGCAAGCCCAAAAGGATCAACTCCCGGGTGCCACCAGAAACGCTTATCCTCGAACATGACGACACAGTCGGCATATTTTGTGGGTACCTGTCCAGTTTTTGGAAAACGCCATTGTCCGTCCCGCGCAATGCGGGCGCCTAATAAATCACCATTTCGATCTTCGAGCACTACGGAGACCGGCTTGGCAAATAAGGGTTTTGGCAAACAAAAAATCCACACGCACAGTGCCAGGAATATAGCTGCCATTGTGAATGGGCGGCGTCGGGCAAAAGCTATGGTTTGTTGAGCAATGCGCCAGCTCAGGCGTTTTGCTTTTTTGTAAATAGAAAATATACTAGATCTCCATCCCGTCATTGGGACAAAAGTAGACAAGCCTGTTGAAATGCAACTGTCCTTAAAACAACGACGGCCACCCTTTTGCAAGGGTGGCCGAAGCGTTGTTACTAAATCCTTCTGCAATGAACAGTGGCTTGCACCACTATCCCTGCTTAATTACTTCGTTTGGATCATTTTCTTGGTGGCCATGTCCGTAGCCGTTTCCAGTTTGTAGTACAGCAGACCGCTGGTGTTCAGCAGTGCGCGCTCCACAACGATCGAGTTGTAACCTTTGGCGAAGTCACCCTTCTGCGTGA
>JANPIN010000112.1:0-32143 GCA_031425035.1 Saprospirales bacterium
AAAACTATCTGTCAATCATAGCGGCATAAGTTTATGCCGCACCACAAGGTTTATAAAGTTGATAAGGGTTGATAAGGTTGATAAGTATTCCACTTGGCATTGTTTAGCCCTTAAGTGGAATAGCAATCAACCCTTATCAACCCTTTTTTATAAACCTTATAAACCTTTATCAACCTCATCAACCCTTATCAACTTTCTAAATCCCATCCCCCCCTTATTTAAACGGATTGGAATATTTTACCTCCGTCAGCAGCGTCTCGTCGGTGAGCGTGTGCAGGAAAGCGATCAGGGCTTTCTTTTCCAGTGCATTCAGGTTGGGGTGCAGGGGGCTGCCGTCGGCATTGCGCAGGTTTTTATCCAGATTGGTGTTTGCGGCAATGCCCGTGCTGTAGTGCTCGATCACCTCGTCCAGCGTTTTGAAACGGCCGTCGTGCATATAAGGGCCGGTCAGGGCGATGTTGCGCAGGCTGGGAATACGGAACTTATCATGGCCAATGCCAGGGTCGCTGTATTTAACGTCCAAACCGTTGTTGGCGCCTCCTTTTAAGTCCTGGCCATTACCGAAACCGCCTTCAAATGAGCCGCCGCCCGAGCCGTATTCGCCGCCGACAAAATCCGGTGCGGAGAAATTAGGCGCCGCATGGCAGCGGCTGCAATTGGTCCGGGCGCTGAAAAACAGGTCTTTGCCCATAGTTTCCAGCGTAGTGAAGCCGGCAAAGTTGTTGGCGCTTTCCTGATCGAACTTCGAGTTGGTGGTCGTAATGGAAGAGACGAACTGCGATAAAGCGCTGGCAATACGATCTTCCGTAATTCGCGAGTCGCCAAAAGCAGCCTGGAAAAGGTCCGGATAGAAATCCACTTTGGCCAGTTTCTTCTCCAGGCGCTGCATTTCTTCCACGCCCATTTCGATGTGGTTCTGGATGGGGCGGGTCACCAGGCCTTTTACGCTGCTTTCGCGCGAATCCCAGAACAGGTTGTTGTTAAAACCGGCATTAAGAATAGCCATCGAGTTGCGGGGCGTGGATTTGCCGGCAAACCCTTTGCTGCTGGCTACTCCGTCGCTGAACGCCAGTTCCTGTTTGTGGCAGGAAGCGCAGGCAATGCTGTTGTTGAGCGAAAGTTGCGGATCGTAGAAAAGCACCCGGCCCAGCGTAGCGCCGGGATTGGTGATCTGCGGGTTTTGCGGGTTAAAGCCAAAGCCGAACTGGTTATGAAAATCAACAGCTATACCACCTCCATTATTAATAACAACCGTGTCGCCATTTTCCGTAACAAAGAAGTCGATAGGCGCTCCGCCCATAAAATTGAGCGGCACATTCAGTGCATAATCAAAGGGTTGGATTGGCAAGTTTGGTTTCGTGCCGATAGTACCCGTTTCATCGTTTAGCTTGCAGGCGGTAAACCAAATAAATATGCCGAGGGCGGCAGCGGTCAGGAGAAGGTTGTTTTTCATGGGTATGCGATTTGGTGGAAGAGTGACGTTGAAATTTGGTATGCCTTATTACTTCAAAAGTAAAGGAAATTTGCGGCAGATTTTTGCACTTATTTTTAACAGACGCAGTTCGGCTGGAAAACGTTGGCCGGGCTTAAAAATAATGGTTCAGAAAAATTCCGACCGGCGGCAGGATGTCGATGACGATCGTTTCGGCGGAAGGGGAAAAACCCAGCGCCAGCACGGCCTCGCAACCAATGCTCATGCGTTTATCGAAGAAGTATTCGATGCCGAATAAAGGCCCCACCGCAAACGTCGCATTGTCCGAATTGCTGTTGCCCGGAATATTCAGATCACCGCCGAGAAACATAAAATCGAAACCCCGCGTATAGCTCCAGTGCGGGCTGATGCTGCGGCGTTTTTCCCAGCCCAGCGCCAGACTGATTTGCGGATCCTCGAAATCATCGAACTCCCCCGGGGTAAGATGCAGGCCCATCGAAAACCGGAAAGCGCTTTTCATTCTGGGCCCGTAATGTTTGAAACGCAGTAAAAACGGACCCGCTTCCCGGGGATTGGAGCGGTTAAAAGGGATGAGCTGGGTGACGAGCGGCGTCATGTTCAGCCCGACAATGCGGTGATAACCGGCCTGTTTAGGCACCTTCAGGGAATCCGTAAGGGACTGACCGTATAAGCCCCGGCCTGCAAAAAGCAGGCAGGTAAATGCTATAAGATATTGCTTCATAGGTTTTTAGAAAGAAAAATTGACGTACAAAGAGGTGGGTAACAAAGGCTGCCAGATGAATTCATGCACCGATTCGGTACTGAAATCCGGCGGCGCAACCACGCGTTCCGTGCCCCGGCGCATGATGGCGTACATGGAACTTTCGGTCGTCAGCGCCACCCTGCGGTGTACGCGCCAGACCAGACCCAGCACCGGCCCGCCGCCAATGCCCCATTGCCGGTTTTGCAGGCTGGCAGTACCGCCCTGGTTCGTAGTTTTTATATCGTCGGTCTGGCTTTCGAAAATGCCGTCCAGTCCCCAGTACATACCCAGGCGCCGGGACATGGGGTAGACCCATTCATAACCCGCCCGGAGGCGCAGGGTCGTTTCTTTCTGCTGGAATAAAAAACTGAAATCCGGGTCGGTTTTATCCTGCACCTTGAAACTGAGCCCCGTACGAATGCGGCGGGTAGCGCTGCCAAAACGAAAACTCAATAAATAGGGGTCATTGGTCAGGCCACCGGTAGAGCCGACGAAATTGCCCAGGGTGTTGGTAATGTTGAGGCCCACTTCAAAACGTTGATGCAGGGTGTCCGGACTGGATTCCTGGGCGCCCAGCAGTCCGGAAAAACAGCAGGCGAGGCAGAGGAGAAAGATTTGTTTCATACGCAGGATTGAAAATTTGGGTTAAAAACGGTGTACGCTGCAAAGACGCTGTTACCGGGCCGAAAGGTTGTATAAACACGCTCTAAATTCGCACATTTGCCGGATGCAAAATTTACTGCCCGTCCGTCCGCCGCTCAAAGTATTAGTTTTATACGCCATGGGCCAACTGGGCTGGTCGCTGGCGGCGTATAGCGTGGGTAACCTGCTGATTTACTTCTACATGCCGCCGGAGCAGGGCCAGCCCATTTTCCCTTCTTTTTTGTACCAGGGCGCGGTGCTGGGTGTTTTTACCCTGATCGGCATATTGAGCGCCGCCGGCCGTTTCTTCGATGCCCTGATCGATCCGCTGGTCGCCAACTGGAGCGATCGCAAGCGGTCGCGGCTCGGCAAGCGGCGCTGGTTTCTGCTGCTGGGCGCTTTGCCGCTGGCTTTGTCGGGCTTCCTGGTTTTTTACCCGGTCGCGTCGGGCGAGAGCATGGCCAATTTCCTGTGGCTGGGGTTCACCATCGGCATTTACTACTTCTTTTTTGCCTTTTACGTCATTCCCTACACCGCGCTGATGGCCGAGCTGGGGCATACGCCGCAAGACCGGCTGCTTATCAGCACGCTCACGTCGGTGACCTGGGCGCTCGGATTTATTGCCGGCAACAGCGCCTTCGCTTTGCAGAGCCTGTTCGAAGGACGCGGCCAAGGCGCCGTGGAGGCCTTCCAGACGGCAGTGGGTTTGCTCAGCGTTGTGGCCTTGATTTTCATGTGGTTACCTGCCTTGTTTTTGGATGAGAAACGCTATGCCCGGCAGTCGGAATCGGAGGAGAGCATCTGGTCGGCACTGCGTGTAGTGGGCCTGAACCGGAATTTTCGCTGGTTTCTGGCTTCCGATCTGATGTACTGGCTGGCCCTTAATTTCATTCAATTGGGTATGGCCTTTTACACCACGCTGCTGCTGGGCCTCGATAAAAGTTATGCCTTCGGTTTTTCCCTGGTGAGTTTTCTGACCAGTTTTCTTTTTTACGTGCCGGTGAATATACTGGCCCGCCGTTTCGGCAAAAAACGCCTGATGCTGATCGCGTTTTTCTGTTTTATCGGCCTGTTTGCCGGTCTGGCCGGGGTGGAATCCATTCCTTTGCCCAAAGTCGGGCTGCTGTACGGACTCGGTGTAGCGGCCGCCTTTCCGCTGGCGGTGTTCGGTATTTTACCCAATGCGCTCATCGGCGACGTGGTGCAACAGGAAGAAACCAGTTCCGGGCGGCGTATGGCGGGTATGTTTTTTGGCGTGCGGGCCTTCGTGATGAAAGTCGGTATTTCCCTGGCGAATTTAATTTTTCCCTCTTTGCTGCTCTTTGGTAAAAGCCTGGATAATCCGCAAGGGGTACGGCTCACGGCCTGGGCCGCCATTATTTTTAGCCTGGCCGGCTGGGCCTTGTTCCGTAAATTTCAGGAAGTGCCGGGCTGAGTTTTAAAAAATCCGTTTTTATCCGCATCATCCGTTCAATCCGCGTTCCAATTGCCTAACGGCTAACTCCTTAACGGTTTTGTGGGTAATGGTTAGCGTTCTAAACCTAAGCCCGCTCTAAACCTTCGAAATCCCGGCTAAACCCATTATTTATCCGCATACATTGGTCCACCCATATTATTTTTGAAAAAAATTCCACGTTTTGTAACATCCCTAACCATCAGTCGTCTCCCCTCTAAATAAGCGATCAGCCGGTATGAATTGGGCAATTTTCCACGAGCATGTTTTTCCAGTCCGGCACAAGCTGTACCGCTTCGCATTGCGCATCACCGGCAATGTCCATGAAGCGGAGGATGTGGTGCAGGAAGTACTGGAAAAAGTGTGGAAATCGTCGGCGGACCAATCGGCAGCGGTACAGAACTGGGAAGCCTGGTGCATGACCCTCACCCGTAACCGCTCGCTGGACAAAACCCGCAGCCAGGCCATGCGCCGCACGGCCCCGTTAGACGGCATTTACGACCAGCGCACCGATGCGGCGACCCCCGCACAGTACGTGGAAAGCAGCGATAGTGTCGACCAGGTGAAACGGCTGATTCAACAACTGCCTGAAAAACAGCGCCTGGTAATGCACCTGCGCGACATCGAAGAACTGACCTACGATGAAATTGCCAACACGCTGAATATCACGCTGGAACAGGTAAAAGTCAACCTGCACCGCGCCCGTAAAGCCATCCGGGAACAACTGGTTGGCATCGATCTGACCACTTAAGCCCATTGACCACCACCATATACTATGCGTAACCTGGAAGAAATACAGACCCTGCTCGATAAATACTGGTCGGGCGACACGACCCTGGAGGAGGAACGCTCGCTTAAAGCCTACTTCGCCGGCCCACAGGTGCACGAACGTTTTCAACCGTTTATGCCACTGTTTCAAACGCTGCGGCAGGAACAGTCGGTGCTCCTCAAGCATGTTAAAATAGTGCCGATGCGGGCTCCGGTCTCCAACCGTAGTCGCTGGGCCATCGCGGCTTCGGTGGTGGCGCTGCTGGGCCTCGGCGCCTGGTGGTTACAAAACCAGGACGCCACGCCGGAAGTGGTCGCCGAAATTCCGGTCCTCCAGCCGATCGCCGTACCTGCACCGCAACCGCTGGTCGTGGCCGCCCTGCCAGCACCGGAAATAGTCGCCATCGCTAAACCCGTCCTCGTTCAAAAGCGGATGACCAGAACGAAGAAAATAAACACCGCGCCGGTCATCGATGCCGAAACCGAGCAGGCCATGGAGGAAATAAAAGCCGCCTTGTCGTTGGTGAGCGCCAAATTGAACAAGGGTAAAAAAGCCGCTTTGAAAGACCTGAACCGCCTGGAAACCATGGATAAATTTCTAAAGCCCAAAAGCGATAGTTAAACGCCGAATACCAGCCATTCACCTTCACATTCCTACTGCATTATGAAAAACTTGCTCATGATGCTGCCGCTCTTCCTGCTGGCAGCCGGGTCGCTCACGGCCCAAAACGACGGGGTAACCCGCTTTTTCAACCAATATGTCGACGACGAACGCTTCACCGTCGTCTTTGTCAGCCCCAAAATGTTCCAGATGGTCGCTAAAATCGAAACGGACGATGAGGACTGGAACAAGTTCCGCGACGTGGTGAAAGACCTCGGCGGCCTGCGGGTACTCACCGCCGACAGCATCAGCAACGGGGTGGCCATGTACAAAGACGCCCTGTCACGGGTGCCGGTCGGCGAATACTCCGAACTGCTCACGGTGCGCGACGGCCAGCAAAACGTGCGCATCTGGATCAAAGACAAAGGCAATATCATCGAGGAACTGCTTTTGCTGGTCGGCTCGCCCGATGAATTCACCCTGCTGAGTTTTACCGGCAAAATCGATCTGGATAAAATTTCCAGTCTCTCCAAAACGCTGGACATTAAGGGCGCCGATCAACTGGAAAAAATTAAGCAAAAGAACTGATGATGACCGCGAAAACAATTTTCACTATTGCGCTCATGCTGGTTTTAAGCCAGTTGAGTGCCCAGGATGCCCGGTTGTACTGGAAATATAAGGACTATGACGGGGTGGCGTTCACCCTGCCCCGCGCCGGCATCGATATCGCCTCCTGGTTTTTGGATGATCGCGACGACCGCGTCTGGCTGCGACGGGTCAATAAAGTACGGGTGCTGGTGTTCGAGGACGTGGTCAACCCGGTCTCCAATCGCGATCTGAAACGTTTTAACCGCCGGGCCAGTCGCCGGCATCTGGAGGAAATGCTAATGGTACGGGACGGTAAGACCCATGTTCGCGTCCTGGCTAAAGAACGGCGCAACATCCTCCGTAAAGTGGTGCTGCTCACCCAATCGCCCGAATCATTCGTGCTGTTGACCATCAAGGGAAAAGTACACTGGGACGACGTGACGAAGGCCATGAATAAAATTAGTAAGGAGACCCAAAAGGACAAAAAATCGCTGATCCCGGACATCATTCGGGCTTGAAAAAAAGACGATTTTGAGGACTGCGCGGAGGTAGCGGACAGGAAAGAATTCTGATGGATCTGAATCAAGGTCTCGTTTGAATTTAGCCTGCCCGCTGCCTCCGCGTTTTATTTTGATTTGGTTCGCCAGCGGTTTGAGTTGCCTCGATAAATGGAGTTGCACCGCTAACGGCGACAAAAAAAATAAAATTTTTTTTGGCGAATTCCAGAATTCATTTTCCAAACCTAATTTGGCTTAACAAACCGCCTTCTTTGCATTGTCGTTTTAAAACTTCCATAAAGCGGGGGAAAATTCTTTTTGGCTGAAAACAATCCCCCCTTTTTTTGCCTCGTCCTGGCCCTTGCCAACAGAAATTTGGCAAGCCCTATTTTTTTCTCCAATCATTTGCCTTTATGTTTGCCCCATGAATTTTATACTTACTTCTTCTTTCGCAATGTGCTGTTGTTGCTGTCCCGCCCGGTCTACCGAAGCGGCTGCATCACAATTTTTGCGAGAGAAATAAGAAATTCAAACGCAGGCTAAAAAATTGTTTTTCAGCATAAAAGCCCTTCGGTATACCACCGAAGGGCTTTTTCTTTTTCATCCTATCCACTCCCGTTGCTCATGTCCGATTCTACGCAAGTCATCACTGAACTGGAAGCCGATCTACAAGATCGGCCCGATCGAAGTCCGTTACAGGACCTGACTTATCTGGCCAATATTTTTGCCGGTCAGGCCGTTTTTTCCACCAGTTTCGGGCTGGAAGATCAGGTCATCAGCCACCTCATTTTTACCAACCGGCTACCCATCCGGGTGTTCACCCTCGATACCGGACGTAATTTTCAGGAAACCTATTCCACCTGGTCGCGCACTATCGAACGCTACGACCAGCCGATCGAAACCTACGCCCCGCAGGCCGCCGCCCTGGAGCAACTGCTGGCCACCAAAGGCCCCAACAGTTTCTACGGGAGTGTCGAGAACCGTAAAGAATGCTGCTATATCCGTAAGGTAGAACCCCTGCGGCGCGCCTTACAGGGGCAGCAACTTTGGATCACCGGTATTCGTGCGGAACAATCGCCCAACCGGCTCGATATGCGCTCCCTGGAATGGGACGCCGCCCACCAACTGATCAAATTCCACCCCCTGTTCGACTGGACCTTCGAGCAGGTCCGCGACTACGCGCAGCAGTTCAATATTCCCTATAACGTGTTGCACGACATGGGTTTCGTCAGCATCGGCTGTGCGCCCTGCACCCGAGCCATTCGTCCGGGCGAAGATTTTCGCGCCGGCCGCTGGTGGTGGGAAGATGCTTCCAAGAAAGAATGCGGGCTGCATATAGCGGAAAAAGTAGTGGCGGCCTGAGTAGTACTAATCCCTTAACTCATTCATATTCAATTACGGATTCATGAAAAATAAGTTCAACTATCTCGATCATCTGGAGGCGCAGTCCATACATATTTTACGCGAAGTAGCCGGCCAGTTCGAGCGTCCTGCCCTGTTGTTTTCGGGGGGGAAAGATTCCATCGTACTGGCGAAACTGGCGGAAAAAGCGTTCCGTCCCGGCAAATTCCCCTTCCCGCTGGTGCACATCGATACCGGCCATAATTTCCCCGAAGTCATTGCCTACCGCGATTTACTGGCGCAGCAACTGGGTGAAAAACTCATCGTTCGCCAGGTAGAAGACACTATCCGCAAACAGGGGCTGACCGACGGCACGGGTAAATATCCCAGCCGCAACGCCCTGCAAACGCATACGTTGCTCGAAACCATCGAGGAGTTTGAATTTGACGCCTGCATCGGGGGCGCCCGCCGCGACGAAGAGAAAGCCCGGGCGAAAGAACGTATTTTCAGCATCCGCGACGAATTCGGCGCCTGGGACCCGAAACGTCAGCGCCCCGAGCTTTGGGATACCTATAACGGCGGCATCCGCAAGGGCGAAAACGTGCGCGTATTCCCCATTTCCAACTGGACCGAACTCGACGTGTGGAACTATATCCGACGCGAAAATATCACCCTGCCGAACATCTACTTTTCCCATTCCCGCGACTGTGTAGTCACCCCCGGCGGCCAGCTGCTGGCCATTACCCCGCATATTCGCCTCGACCCGGAAGATGAAACCACCGTGCGACACGTCCGCTTCCGGACCGTCGGCGATGCCACCTGTACCGCCGCCGTCGAAAGCCATGCCCACACCATCGACGACATTATTCAGGATATTCTGACCACCAAAATTTCCGAACGCGGCGCCACCCGCCTCGACGATCGCCTCTCGGAAGCCGCCATGGAAGACCGGAAGAAGAACGGATATTTTTAGGGGACAGGAGATAGGAGACAGGGGTTAGGAGGCAGGAGACAGGGCCGCTGGCGATTACACCTCTCCCACCTGACTCCCGTCACCTGCCACCTGACTCCTGTCTCCTAACTCCTGCCCCCTGTCTCCTGTCTCCTGTCTCCTGTCTCCTGTCTCCTGCCCCCTAACTCCTGCCACCTAACTCCTGCCACCTAAATTTACAAAAGTGAACATTTTAAAATTCATAACCGCTGGTTCCGTCGATGATGGCAAGAGCACGCTCATTGGGCGGCTTTTATATGATTCCAAGGCGGTTTCGCACGATATTCTGCATGCCATTGAACGGCAGAGCCGGCAGCAGCCGGATGGTGAACTGGATCTTTCGCTGTTGACCGACGGTCTGCGCGCCGAACGGGAACAGGGGATTACCATCGATGTGGCCTATAAATATTTCAACACGCCGCGCCGAAAATTCATCATTGCCGACGCGCCCGGCCACGTGCAGTACACCCGGAACATGGTTACCGGCGCTTCCAATGCCGACCTGGCCATCATCCTGATCGATGCCCGGCAGGGCGTGGTGGAGCAAACTCATCGCCACAGCCTGGTCGCTGCGCTCATGGGCATTCCGCACGTGGTGGCGGCGGTGAATAAAATGGATCTGGTGGGCTATGATGAGCAAACCTTCTACCGCATTGCCGCCGACTACCAGAAATTGAGTCAAAAACTGGGTTTGCAGGACGTTACGTTCATCCCCATCAGCGCTTTAGCGGGCGATAACGTGGTGACTATTTCCGAGAAAATGCCCTGGTACAGCGGTAAAACCCTGCTCGATCACCTGGAAACCGTCGAACTCCAGCCTGCCCGGCCGGACATTGAAACCCGCTTTCAGGTGCAGTACGTGATCCGTCCGCGCACGGAAGCGCTGCACGATTACCGGGGCTATGCCGGTGCGGTGCGCAGCGGACAATTTCGCAAAGGCGACCGGGTGCGGGTGTTGCCGGCCGGCATTGAAACCACGATAAAAGCCATCGAAGTGCACCAGCAGGAAGTGGAATTAGCCTTTGCCCCGCAGCCCGTGGTGCTCCATCTGGCCGATGACATCGACGTTTCCCGCGGCGATTCCATCGTGCGGCTGGAAGATGTGGCGCCCACCGTCAGCCAGGACCTCGACCTGGATATTTGCTGGATGAGCGAACGGGCGTTGTACCCCGGCGACCGCTTTTTACTTCGCCATAATGCGACCACGGTAAAGGCCATCGTCAAGGAAATTTACTACCGCGTGGATGTCCACAGCCTGGAACAGCAGCCCGCGGAGCACCTGAATCTCAACGACATCGCTTTTATCCGGCTGCGCACCGCCAAACCCCTGGTTTACGATACCTATTTGCATAACCGCGCCAGCGGCGGCGTGATCCTGATCAACGAAAATACCTTCGATACGGTCGCCGCCGGCATGCTCCACGCTTCCCCCGTCGAGGAGCCACAACCCGATTTTTTGATTTGACCACCACGCCTAATCCACGCCTAACTACTATTTTCTGCTATGTCCAACTTGCCTGATTTTCAATTAGTTAAACCCGCCCATACCCCTCGTCTCACCGTTGTAGGCGCTGGTCCCGGCGATCCGGAACTCATCACCCTGAAAGCCGTGAATGCCCTGCGTACGGCCGATGTGGTGCTCTACGACGCCTTGGTCAACGAGACACTGCTGGACTACACACCGGCCACGGCCTCGCGGGTCTACGTGGGCAAACGGCGGGGCGCAAAGAGTTACACGCAGGAAGAAATAAACGAGCGCATTGTTGCTTATGCCCATTGCTGCGGCCACGTGGTGCGCTTGAAAGGCGGCGATCCCTTCGTGTTCGGGCGCGGTTTGGAGGAAATGCACTATGCCGCGGGCCATGGTCTGCCGGTGGCTTACATTCCGGGCGTATCCAGCGCCATTGCGGCAGCGGGGGAGGCCGGCATTGCGGTCACTGCCCGGGGCGCCAGCCGGAGCTTCTGGACTTTAACGGCCACGATGGACACTGGCGAACTCAACCCGGAAATCTACGTAGCGGCCCAAACCAATGCGACGGTGGTCATCCTGATGGGCCTGACCAAACTGCGGGACATTACCGCCGCCTTCACCGCCGCCGGCAAATCAGCCCTGCCCGTCGCGGTGATCCAGAACGCCAGCCTGCCCCAACAGCAGGAAGTGCTGGGCACCGTCGCCGACATTGTCGAACGCACGGAGCAGTTGCGCGTGGGTAGTCCGGCGGTCATCATTATTGGGGAAACCGTTAGCCAGCGCATTGTAAGTGGTCGCGCAGTACCGGCCAGACAAGCCGTGATTCAGGATTTTTAAAGAAAAACCACTCCAGGGCATTGCGCTCTAAACCCCTCTTTACCTGCACGTTACAAAATTTCAGACTTATGTCACAGCTCCTCACTGCTCCACTGCCAACCGGTTTCGACGAAGATTTGCTAAAAAAACTGGCGACTCAACATTCCGCTATGCAGCAAATGTGGCTCAGCGGCTACCTCTATGCGGTGGCTTTGCAGGGGCAGCCGGCGCCGAACGGACTCGCGGAACTACAGCCTGCCGCGGCCTTCGAGCCGGTACTGGAAACGGCCCAACCAAAAGTCACCCTGCTGTATGGCTCGCAAACGGGCAACAGCAAAAAAGTGGCGACACAGGTGGCGGCCCGCGTGCGGGAACAGGGCTGGGAAGTCGTGGTCGCGGATTTGAACGACTATCCGACCAAGCAGTTGAAAGACGAAAAGATCGTGCTGCTGGTAGTGAGCACCCAGGGCGAAGGCGAGCCACCGGTATCGGCCGAGGAGTTTTATACATGGCTGCATGGCCCGCGCGCTCCAAAACTGGAAGGCGTACAATTTTCCGTTTGCGCACTGGGCGACCGCAGTTACCTGCAATTCTGCCAGATCGGGAAGGAATTCGATGCCCGCCTGGAGGCATTGGGCGCCACTCGCCTGGGTGAACGCGTGGATTGTGACGTTGATTTTGAAGACGCAGTGGAAGGGTGGACGGAACGTGTGATCGCTCAACTGCGTTCCCTGCGGCCGGACGACTCCAAGTCGTCCGACCGCTACGGCTCGCTTACTGGTCGGACGACTTTGAGTCGTCCGACCAGTGGGAATGGCTTGCTTACTGATCGGACGACTTTGAGTCGTCCGATCAGTGACCGCAAACACCCTTTCCCAGCGCCCCTGCTGGAAAAAATCCAGCTCAATGGCCGGGGTTCGCAGAAGGAAACCTGGCATTTGGAACTATCGCTCGAAGGTTCCGGATTGATTTACGAGCCCGGCGATTCCCTGGGTATTTATCCGCAAAATCCGCCTTCCCTGGTGCGCGAAGTGCTGTACGCGGCCATGCTGAACGGGAATAAAGTATTGACTTTCAACGATCAGGAAAATACGCTGCAGCATATTCTGCAGCATGACGTGGAAATAACCGTGCTCACCCGCGAGGTGGTGGAAAAGTATGCCAACTGGACCAATAATGCCCGGCTCAAGGAACTGATCACTCAGCCGGCGGCGTTGAAAAAACTGCTTTGGGGCCGTAATCTGGCGGACCTGCTGCGCGAATACCCGGCCGCTATGTCCGAAGAAACCCTGCTGAGTTTCCTGCGAAAAATGCCGCCCCGCCTGTACTCGATTGCCTCCAGTCTGGAAGCGCATCCGGAAGAAGTGCACCTGACGGTCGCGGCGGTTCGCTACCAGTACGATGGCCGGCCACACCTGGGTTCGGCCTCCACTTTCCTGGCCGACCGGGTGGCCGCCGGCGAAACGGTACCGGTATTTGTTGACCGCAACGAATATTTCAAACTGCCGGAAGACGAGTCGACCGACATCATTATGGTCGGTCCCGGCACCGGCGTGGCGCCTTTTCGCGCTTTTGTCGAGGAGCGCAGTGAACGCGGCAGCAGCGGTAAAAACTGGCTGTTTTTCGGCAATCCGCATTTTGAAACGGATTTTCTCTATCAGTCCGAGTGGCTCAATCACCTCAAACGCGGCACCCTCGATCGCCTCGACGTGGCTTTCAGTCGCGACCAGGCCGATAAAATCTATGTGCAGCATCGCCTCGCCGAACGATCCCGCCTAATCTACGACCGCCTGGAAAATGGCGCCCATTTCTATGTCTGCGGGGATAGAGAACGAATGGCCGCCGACGTGCAAAACGCTTTGTTACAAATAGTCGCCAAGGAAAGCGGCAAAGGAGAAGCGTATGCTGCCGAGTATTTGAAAGCTTTGAAAAAAGAGCGTCGCTTTTTGGAAGACGTGTATTAGGGCCATAACATTCATCTCAATTTATAGACATGCAAAATCACTATTTCACCCGCCTGATGTATTGTCCCGCCGGGGACGCAAACTGTTGTTTTCCAGCCACCTATACCTGACTGTCAAAACATTTTATCGCCTTTATTTACATCTTTTTCCAACATGAAAAAGCCATTTACCCGCCTTGCAGTATTTCTATTTTTTCTGGCTTTCACCAGCGCAGTAACAGCGCAAACCGACCTGGTTGTCATCAGCGGTACCATACTGGAGCGCGGAAATCAGGAGCCCCTGACCGGCGTCAGTATCAGCATAAAAGGCAGTAATGCCGGCACATTGAGCGATGCAAACGGCAATTTTTCCTTAAAAACAAAAACGAAATTCCCCTTTGTACTGGCCTTTAACATCGTCGGTTTCGAGCCGTATGAGGTTAATGTTGCCAATGCCAGCGATCCGATTTCCATCCAGCTGGAACCGCAAACCATTCTCGGTGCGGAAGTGGTCGTCTCCGCTTCCCGGGTGGAGGAGAGCATTCTGAAATCGCCCGTCGCTATTGAAAAACTGGATATCCGGGCGATTCGCGAAACGCCGGCTTCCAGTTTTTACGACGCCCTGGAAAACGTGAAAGGCGTGCAAATGCTTACTTCCAGCATTACTTTCAAAGTGCCGAATACCCGCGGTTTCAACGTACCGAATAACTTCCGTTTCATGCAATTGGTCGACGGAGTAGACATGCAGGCCGCCACGCTGGGGGTACCGCTCGGCAACGCCATTGGACCCACCGAACTGGATATAGCCAGCGTGGAAATTACGCCCGGCGCCGCTTCCGCCCTCTACGGCATGAACGCCATCAACGGAATGGCTAACCTGACCACCAAAAATCCCTTCAACTATCAAGGCCTGAGTGTGTACCAGAAACTAGGCGTCAACCACGTGGACGGCATCGATCACCAGCCCAGTCTGCTCAATGAAACCGCCATCCGCTACGCCAAGGCCTGGCGTGATAAGGTGGCGTTTAAAATAAATTTCAGTATCTTGAACGGTACGGACTGGGTGGCAAACGGCCTCGTCGACCAGAACCCGCAAAACCTGGGTACGGCCAATCCGCGCTTCCCGGAACTTTCCGGCGCCAACAACCCGGCCCGCGATCAATGGAGCCGCTACGGCGACGACCGGCAGGCGCGCTCCGCCATTACGGTCAATTATAATGGCAAAAGCGAAACGTTCAACGTGGCCCGCACCGGCTATTTGGAAAAGGATTTGCTGTACCCGAACGTGCAGAACATCAAGTTCGACGCCGGCCTGTTTTATAAACTGAACCCGCGCACCATCCTCTCCTACGACTATCGCTACGGCACCATGGACGGGGTGTTTCAGCGCGGCAACCGCATCCAGTTGAAAGACGTGGTGGTGCAGAACCACAAACTGGAACTGCGCAACAGCAACCTGCTGCTGCGTACTTACGTGCTGATCGAAGATACGGGCAACTCCTACAACCTCAATCCTTTAGCTTATAACCTCGATCTGAACCACGCTACCAACACGGTCTGGGCCGGCGTTTTCAAAACCGAACTGCAAAAGCAGGTAGATGCCGGTACCGACCTGGCGACGGCCATGCAGCAGGCGCGCGTGGTCGCCGATGCCGGCCGGGCCGAACCGGGTACGCCGGAATTTGAAGCCTTGAAAAAAACCATCGTCGGTTCCAATAACTGGGATATTCTGGCCAATGTGCCGACCGGTACGGCCAACGGCGGAGCGGCTCTGTGGCAGCGCAGCCATACCTACCACTTTGACTTTCAATACAATTTCAGCAAAATTAAATGGGCCACGGTGCTGGTGGGCGCCGACTACCGCCGTTACGAAGTTATTCCCGACGGCAACACCTTCGTGGATTTTTCTCGCCCGGTAGCGGAACGAACCCTGCCCGACGAAGAGGGTGGTTTCGGTAAAAACCAGGTTTACACTAAATACGGCGGCTTCGCGCAAATCACGAAACTGCTACTCGACGACCGCCTGAAACTGAACGCTTCGGCCCGGGTCGATAATAATCCGGAATTCAGCCCGGTCTTCAACCCGCGCCTGGCGGCCGTGTATACGGTGGCTAAAAACCATAATTTCCGGGTAAGTTTCCAGAATGGCTACCGTTTTCCGGCCCTGTTCGAGGCTTTTTCCTTCCTGAACAACGCCAGCGTACGGCGGGTCGGGGGACTGGCGCGGGTCAACGAAGGCATTGGTTTTAATGAAAATTCCTACACCCTGGCTTCAGTGGACGTCTTTACGGCGGCCGTGAATGCGGATGTTACGGCGCTGAGCATCACCCGCCCGGAAGCGGCTTTGAAAAACCGCGACTTGCTGAAAGTGGCCAATTTGCAGAGCATGCGCCCGGAAAGCATTAATTCTTTGGAAGCCGGTTATAAAAGCGTGGTGCTGAACAACCACTTGTCCATCGATTTTGATGCCTACGTCAATAAATACAGCGGCTTTTTAGGTCAGGTCGAAGTGTCGGTACCCAAAACGGATAAAGTCGGCACCGACGCTTCCGTGCAGGACATGCTGATGCGCTCCAAACAGGATCGTTATCGCGTATACACCAACGCAAAAAACGACTACACGAGTTATGGTTCTTCTCTGGGAATCAGCTATAACTTTTGGCGGAAATTTCTACTTTCGGGTAACGTAAACTACAACGAACTGAGCAAAAACCCCAATTCGGATGTATTCCTGACGGGTTTCAACACCCCGAAATACGTGACCAATCTGACTTTTGGGAACCGGGAAATAGTGAAAAACATCGGTTTCAACATCGTGTGGCGCTGGCAGGATACGGTGTATTGGGAAAGCACGCTGGCGAACGGTCAGGTGCCGGCCTACTGCACCATCGACGCACAGGTGAGCTTGGCAGTACCCGCCCTGAAATCGAAAGTGAAGGTGGGAGCGACCAACCTGTTCAACCAGCGTTACTACCAGTTTGCGGCCGGCCCGACCATCGGCGGACTGTACTACGTGGCTATTACGTATGACGGGACGGTGGTCCGCTAGCGAGAAGGAGATTATCCACTTTAAACGAACGACTATACCTTGAAATTCAACTTTTTACTCCTCGCTTTACTTTTTACAACGCCTTGGTTATCAGCGCAAAAAACGGTTACCACGGAAGAACAGGCCTGGTTTGCCGTGCTGAACCAAACCCGGCTGACTAATCATTGGGGCTTCTGGTTCGATGCGCATTTACGGTTGAAAGATGATTTTTTCGGCGACTTATCCCAGGGTATTTTGCGTTTCGGGCCGACGTATTATGTCAATGACGACCTGCGTTTGACCGCCGCTTATGCCTATGTGCACAATTTTCCGGCGGCTGGACATGCCAATATCGGACTGCCCGAACACCGCCCCTGGCAACAGGTCCAGTGGTTCACACGCGGTTCGAAAGCACGGTTGATGCAATGGGTACGGCTGGAGGAACGATTTAGAAGGAAAACGTTGAATGACAATGCTTTAGGCGACGGTTACAACTTCAGCTGGCGGATGCGCTACAACTTCGCGTTGTTCCTGCCGCTGTCGAAAAAAGGGTTTGCGCCGCATGGTCTGCAGTTTTTGCTGAACAACGAACTGTTCGTGAATTTTGGAAAAAAAATCGTGTACAACCACTTCGATCAGAATCGTCTTTTCGGCGGACTGGTGTATCAGGTGAATAAACAGGCCCAGCTCCATGCCGGCTACATGAACCTGTACCAGCAGTTGCCGGCGGGGAATCAGTTCCGGAATCAGCATACAATACGCGTGTTTTACTTCCATAATTTTGATTTAAGGAAAGCAGGATAAAATACTTTTCATGTCGCAGATTTTGCCACCGCCGCCCACCCCTTCGTTTCGCCAGGCCCTCGGGTTCTGGTTACGGCTGGGTTTTATCAGTTTCGGTGGTCCGGCCGGCCAGATTGCGATTATGCATGATTTTCTGGTGGATAAAAAACGCTGGATCAGCAACTCGAAATTCCTGCACGCCCTGAACTACTGCATGCTTTTACCCGGTCCGGAAGCGCAGCAACTGGCCACCTATACGGGCTGGATGCTGCACGGTACCCGCGGCGGATTGGCGGCAGGCATCCTGTTTGTGCTGCCCTCGGCGGTTATTTTATGGGTTTTGAGCGCGTTATATGTCGGTTACGGTCATGTGCCGGTGGTGCAGGCGGGGTTCGAGTTTTTGAAACCGGCAGTGGTGGCCATTGTGGCGGGCGCCATTCTAAAAATCGGAAAAAAATCGCTGCAAACGCCTTTACACTACGCCGTAGCGGTGCTGGCTTTTGTCGCAATTTACTGGCTTCATCTGCCTTTTCCGGCGATCATCTGTACGGCGCTTTTGCTGGGGCTGGCGATGACGTTTACGCGATTGCGGAAATTTAACCGTCCGCCGGAAGTTGCTGCCGATGCGGAAGAAAGGGCCTATTTAATCAACCGGTACACCGTAGTGCCGGGTAGCGGCTGGTCGCCCCGGCGTTTGGCCGGGCAGGTTGGGGTAGGGGCCCTGCTGTGGGCCTTGCCGCTGCTGCTGTTTGCCGGGCTGCCGCAGTTTGATTTTTGGAAAAAACTGAGCTGGTTTTTTACCCAGGCCGCTTTTGTCACATTCGGCGGGGCCTACGCGGTGTTGCCGTATGTTGCCCAGGTCAGTGTCGAAAAGTTTGGCTGGCTGACCCGCAGTCAAATGCTCGACGGACTGGCACTGGGGGAAACGACGCCCGGCCCGCTGATCATCGTGCTGGCTTTTGTGGGTTTTATGGCCGGGTATAATAGCCTGGGCGGTTCGCTGGTTGCCGCTACGGCAGGTCTGGCGGCGACCGTCTGGTACACCTTCCTGCCGTCGTTCCTGTTCATTTTTGCCGGTGCGCCACTGATCGAACGCAGCCAGGCCAACCCGGCGGTGAAATCCGTTTTACAATACGCCACGGCCGCCGTCGCGGGGGTGATCTTGAGTTTGTGCCTGTATCTTGGTCAGGCCGTTATCATGCCCCATCCCCCGGATATAGAGTGGCTGGCTTTGAGTTGGATAGTGGTTTCGCTGGTGGCTTTACAGGTTTTGGAGGTCAATTTACTGGCCTGGATCGGCGTGAGTGTGGGCGCGGGGCTGGTGAAATACCTGGGTACGACGGGCTTTTAGTCCCTTAATTATCATAACGCGGACGGACTTTTAGTCCGCCGTACAATAAAGGCGGATTAAAAGTCCGCCGTACGCTACACCTATGGCAGACAAGAAATTATCCGAAGTCGAACACATCAAAGATAAAAGCGACTATTTGCGCGGTACCCTCGTACAAAGCCTGGAGAACCGCATTACCGGCGCCCTTTATCCCGATGATACCAACCTGATCAAGTTTCACGGCGCGTATCAGCAGACGGATCGGGATATAGAAAGCGAACGTAAAACCCAGAAACTGGAGCCTTTATACTCCCTGATGATCCGCGTGCGGGTGCCGGGTGGGGTAGCGTCGGCCGCGCAATGGCTGCGTATGGACGACCTGTCCAACCGCTTTGGCAACGGCACGATGAAACTGACCACGCGCCAGGCTTTCCAGCTGCACGGCATTCGCAAACGCCACCTGAAAGCCACTATTCAGGGTTTTAATGAGGTAATGCTCGATAGCCTGGCCGGTTGCGGCGACGTGAACCGCAACGTCATGTGCAGTCCGAACCCCGATGAAAGCCGCGTGCATGCCGCCACTTATGAACTTGCCAAAGAACTGAGCGCGGCCTTCACGCCCCGGACCACATCCTATTATGAAGTGTTCCTGGATGGTCAGCCGGTGGATGAATCGCAGCCGTTTCAGACCAAACCCGCTGCCTCCGCCGCCACGCCGCCGGCCGATCTGGAGCCCATTTACGGTAAAACCTATTTGCCGCGTAAGTTCAAAATCGCCATTGCTGTGCCTCCACAGAACGACATGGACGTTTTTGCCAATGACGTAGGCCTGATCGCCATCGAAAAAGACGGTGAACTGGCCGGCTTCAACGTGGTCGCGGGCGGCGGGCTGGGCATGACTTTCGGCATGCCGGCTACGTTCCCACGCCTGGCGGATATGCTCGGTTTTATCCTGAAAAAAGACGTGGAAGCCGTTTGCGAGGCCATTCTAACCACGCAGCGCGATTTTGGAAACCGGGGCGACCGCAAGTTCAGCCGCCTGAAATATACCATCGAACAAATGGGCCTGGCCGCTTTTAAACAGGAAGTGGAACGGCGTTCGGGTGTGGTATTTCAGTCGGAAGCGCCCTTTCGTTTCGAGCATACGGGCGATCGTTTCGGCTGGACGAAAACCCACGACGGACGTTTTCACCTGACCATTTTCGTCGAGGGTGGCCGCATTCAGGACCTGCCGGATCTGCCTTTAAAAACGGCGCTGCGTCTACTGGCTACGGTCCACGACGGCGATTTTCGGCTGACCGGCAACCAAAACCTGGTCATCGGCAATATTTCGGCTGAAAAACGGCCGGTGGTGGAAGCAGTGCTGGAAAAATACGGTATCCTGGCGGCGACGCACCGACAAACGGCGCTGCGACAGAACTCCCTGGCCTGCGTGGCACTGAACACCTGCTCCCAGGCTTTCGGGGAAGCCGAGCGCTATTTACCGGCGCTGATTGATAAAATAGATCTGTTGTTAAAGGCCTGCCGTTTGGAAAAAGACGCCATTAACCTGCGCATGACCGGTTGCCCGAATGGCTGTGCCCGGCCCTACCTGGCAGAAATCGGACTGGTCGCCAAGTCCATCGGGCGCTATAATCTCTACCTGGGAGCGGCGCATGATGGCTCGCGGTTGAACAAACTTTACAAGGAAATGCTGGATGAAACCGGTATTTTGCAGGAACTTGAACCGCTTCTGGCGGCTTATGCGCAGGACCGGTTCCGGGGAGAACGATTTGGTGATTTTGTGATCCGGATGGGCTATATACAGGCGACTTCCCATGGAACGAATTTTCATGATTGATTTGTAAGTGCCTCACTACAAACACTATGCATTCGACACTACAATCTTCCAACGGACTGGACCCTTCATTGCTGGAAAGTTCCGCAAGCGGCAACACCTTATTTCCCATTTTCCTGAAACTGGACCAGGCCGAGGTGCTGGTGGTGGGCGGCGGCAATGTGGGACTGGAAAAACTGACGGCCCTGCTGAATAACAGTCCGGCGGCCAGAATAACGCTCGTGGCGCGTGAAATACGGCCGGAAATCCATGAACTGGTGGCGCGTTTTCCACAGGTGGTCCTGCTCGAAAAGTCGTTTGAAACGGCCGACCTGCAGGATAAACAGCTGGTCATTGCCGCCACGGACGACCGCGCTTTGCATGTGGAAATCCGCCGGCTGGCCCATGAACAGGGCCTGCTGGTCAACGTGGCCGATACACCCGATCTTTGCGATTTCTATCTTGGTTCCGTGGTACAAAAAGGCGATCTGAAACTGGCCATTTCGACCAATGGTAAATCGCCGACCATTGCCAAACGGCTCAAGGAAATCCTGCACGAAAGTCTGCCCGAGGAGATAAATGACCTTTTGCAGCACATGCCGGCGATCCGGCATAAACTCAGCGGCGATTTCACCGAAAAAGTGCGCACGCTGAATGCCCTGACGGCTTCGCTGGTCGCCGGTGAAGAGGCGCTGACGGCGGTGATCCCGCACCAGAACCTGGAACGGATCCGTGACCGTAAATGGCGCCGTATTGCCACTTTCGCGTTTGCGGCGTTCGTGTTATCATTGATTATCAACGTAGTAAGTTTTTATTTTCCCTTACATGAATGGCCGGGTTTGCTGGCCCAAATTGATCCGCAGTTCTGGATGTTCGTGGCCGTGGGCTTTGGCGCACAGCTGGTGGACGGGCTGCTGGGCATGGGTTACGGCGTGGTCACCCAGATTTTTCTAATGAGTGTCGGTGTTCCTTTGGCGGCGGTGAGTTCCAGTATTCACACCGCGGAGGTGTTTTCGGCGGGCGCTTCCGGGTATTCGCACTATCGGTTTGGGAACGTCAACCGGCGCTTATTCAAAGCATTGCTGGCGCCGGGTATGATTGGCGCTATTGCCGGTTCGGCGCTGCTGGTATGGCTCGGCGAAGAGTATGCGGGCTACATCAAACCCCTGCTGGCGGTCTACACCCTGCTGTTGGGTGTGCGTATTCTGACGCGGGGATTTGTGAAGCGTAAATCCCGTAAAAAAGTAAAAAAACTTGGCGTTCTGGCTTTCTCGGGGGGCTTTCTCGATTCTTTCGGGGGTGGCGGCTGGGGCCCTTTAGTGACCAGCACGCTCATTGCGAAAGGCAAAACCCCGCAGTATGTCATCGGTTCGGTGAGCCTGTCGGAGTTTTTTATTACGCTGGCCAGTGCGGTCACGTTTTTCTCCTTCATTGGTCTGTCGCATTGGTTGGTGGTGGCCGGACTGATCGTAGGCGGCGTGGTTGCGGCTCCGCTGGGTGCGCGGCTGGCGGGTAAGTTGCCCGTCCGTCTGATGTTTGTGCTGGTGGGAATTATTGTCGTGTTGTGGAGTTTGAGGGTGTTGTGGAAGGCGTGGGGGTAGGCTAGCGAAAGAGTAGGTTTCCCCAGTGGCCACATTTTGTTTTTAATCTGCGTAAAATCTGCGCAAAATAAATCTGTGTAAAATCTGCGCGAACCTGCCACTTCATGCCAACTACAGGCAATTGCCGGATTTGAGCAAAACCCGTGATCAGCGACCGGTAGGGTAAACCTGCATGTAATTAGTTTGTTTTTTATTAGATCGTCCTAGCCAATCTAATGATAAAACATTGACCATGCTTATTAACCAAAAATACATCTTTCTGCTGCTTATAGGGACAGCATTTATACAAGTTGCTTTCAGCCAAAATCAAAATAACCAGTGGCGCTTCGGCAGCAACGGCGCTATCGATTTCAACACGCTGCCACCCACAAGTCCGACCGGCTCGGTGATGCAAGCCAGCGAAGGCAGTGCCTCCATTGCTGACCGGCAGACGGGCGCGCTGCTTTTTTATACCGACGGCGTTACCATCTGGAATGCGAATAACCAGCCCATGCCAAACGGGACCGGACTATTTGGCGGCACGCCCAATTTTTTATCTTCTACTACGGCCGCCGTCATCATTCCGAAGCCGGCGGCACCGACCATTTACTACGTGGTAACCATCGATGAGCAAGCCTCCAACCGCGGCGTTCGGTACTCGGTGGTGGATATGGCCTTAAACGGCGGCCTCGGCGACGTGATTTCCGGGCAGAAAAATGTGTTTTTATTCAGTACAACCTCCGAAAAACTGCATGTCGTGCCTACCGCTGACGGCTGCGGCTACTGGTTACTGACCCATGATAACCCGGGGAACACCTTTTTTGCTTTTAAATTAACGGATAGCGGTTTTCAAACCACGCCGGTAAGCAGCAGCGGCGGCGGTACGCAGGGCAACGGGGCGGGGCATATGAAAGTGAACCGCCAATTCGATAAACTGGCGCTGGGGGATTTCTTTAGTGCGACCATTGAATTATTCGATTTCGATAATACGACCGGGGTGGTTTCTAACCCGCTGATCTGGAGTTTTACCTATCCGAATTCCCTGATTTACGGCGTCGAATTTTCACCCGATGGTTCTAAATTATACGTTTCTAATCTAGAAAAACTAATACAATACGACTTGAATCAGTCTACGGCAGCCAATATTCAGGCCAGTGCGTTTGAGCTTTCTCTGGGTATAGTCCTGTACGCCCCGGCGAGTTTGCAACTGGGTCCTGACGGGCGTATTTATATAGCCACCGGCGGCGTAGACGCGATCAATTTCCCCGATAAAGCCGGTGCGGCCTGCGGATTTCAACAGGACGCTATTGTGCTGCAAAATGGCATCACCGGCTATGGCCTGCCGCAGTGGATTTATGATCTTGCCGCACCTGCCGGTACAATTGTTTTTGAAAATACCTGCCTGACTGATACGACCCGTTTTTCTTTAGTCAATAGTGGCGATGCGCCGAGTATTAGCTGGAATTTTGGCGATCCACTCAGTACCGGTAATACCTCCGTGTTGGTTAATCCGACGCATACCTTTACCCAGGCGGGCAGCTATTTAATCCAGGCAATTATTAACCGGAACTGTTCGATTGATACGCTGACCGAAACGGTTGATATTTCTACTTGTACCACTGGCGTAAACGGCATTAAGATCAACGGCGATACTTGTAGTACGCAGGGTATTGATTTTCAGGTGGAAGGCACGAGCAGCTCCACGTATTTCTTCTGGAATTTCGATGATCCGGCCAGCGGTACGCAGGATACGGTGACCATTGTCGGCAGCAGTCCGTCGCCTTTCCCCACGCATATTTTCTCCGCTCCGGGTATTTACAACGTATGCGTCACTTTTACGGAGCCCGGCCTTCCGCCAACCACGGTGTGTAGAACGCTCAGTATCGGTTTATGCTGTAGTAATTCTATTCGTGTTATAGATAGCTGCCTGGAAAACAGCGTTGCGCTGAGTATAAACAGCACGGATAATATCACTTCGGTTCTCTGGGATTTCGGCGATCCGTTGAGTGGTGCGGCCAACAGCGCTACTTCCGCCGTTACGAGCCACCTATTTTCCGCTCCGGGCGCCTATACGGTGCAGGCAGAGGTCGGTTCCGACTGTGGGATCACGACGTTTGTTCGGGTCATACAGATCGAACGCTGTAACTGTAACTTATTCATCCCCAATGCATTTACGCCGAATAATGATGGTTTGAACGATCGTTTCCAGGCCCTGGCGAACTGCGACCTCCGGGAGTATTCCCTTACGGTATATAATCGCTGGGGAGAACTGGTGTACAGCAGCGTCGATCCGGCGGATAGCTGGGACGGCAAATTCAGGAGCCGCGATTGTCCGTCGGACGTGTACGCTTATGTGCTCAGTTATAAGCTTTCCAATGATCCGGTAAAAACGGTGTATGGCGACCTCACTTTACTCTATTAAAAATCATGCACGGAGGCCCTGCGGTTGTGCATAATATTTACGGGCGATGATTTACCTTTCGTTCTCATTAGCAGGCAGTGCAGTAAACCGGCTTTTCCTTTATCGTCTTGGGCATTCATCGGCATGCAACCCGTACCAGGGACGATCGATGAAAAGTGGAAAAATATGGCTGGAAAAACTACCCTTTTTTGGTTTGGCGCTGGTATTTGGCCTGTTGACCTTGCAGATCCAGGCCCAGAGAGCCATTGCCCCGCCGGATTTCTATCCCCTTTGGCAGCGCCTGGTGTTTGGCCTGTACGGTTTTGGCGAATATATTAAACGCCTGTTCTGGCCTTCCCCGCTGTCCATCATTCACCCTTTTCCCGCCGCTGCGGTGGTGCCGGCTGCTTTTTATCCGGCTTTGCTGGTGACCCTGCTCACTTTACTGGCTGCCTGGTATTTTCGGACGAAAAAATACGTCCTTTTGGGTCTTGGTTTCTATGCGGTGCTGCCGGATTGATCACTGCGTTTTTGCCTTTGGTTTGTTAGATTTTGCTTTGTTTTACACTGTCAGGTAACCCAATAAACATTCTTCACTAAAATTAATTGATCATGTACACCATCAAAACCACCATGTTATTTGCTTTGCTTTTGGGTTTTACCCAGATACAGGCACAAAATGTAAACATTATTAAACTCGGCGGCAGTCTGCTGGGTCTGTCGAGTGATGGCGAAAGTGAAACCTATTTGGGGGGCGGACTTTCCATCGAACATCAAATAAATACTAAATCCTCTCTGGTACTAAACGCTAATTTAAATACTAAAGAGGAAAGTCTTTCTGATGGAGTAAATAAGTATTCTTTCCGGTTAAACGTAACGACCATCGAGCCCGAATTTCGATATTATCCGAAAGCGGCTACCGATGGTTTCTATGTGGGTGGTGCGGTAGCACTACATCTGCTGAATTACAAAATCACTGGAGCGGTCACGGGGGATGATAGTGATACTGAATTCGGTGCCGGCCTAACCACTGGCTATCAGTTTTTGCTGGCCAAGTCATTGCATTTGCAGATTGGAGGCGGGGCAGGACTGATTTTTCCAAAAGAGGATACCGATGCAATTTTCAGATATAATTTTAATTTAATGCTGGGCTATCAGTTTTAATAAATTGCTGGCATTTGAATAGTCGACTAGTTACCTGAACATAGAGCGCACCGGATGGCGGGTTCATCCGGTGCGCTCTATTAAATTTCTTGTATAGAATCACGCTCACCCCTTCCCTTTAAACTGCTGATAGACCGCCAGCGTTTCCGGCGACGGCTGTGTGTCAAATTCCTGCCGCATCATCTGGCAGCATAAGCGGAATTGTGCTTCCACCTTATTCATCATACCTAACTGGGCATAACACGACATCAGCCGGCGGTGAATGGCCTCCATCCGCGCATCGCGGGAAAGAATTTCGTTGCATAGCGCGGCCGCTTTCCAGTGATCGCCTTTATGACACAACATTTCGCTGTACAGGTCGGCCATTTGCTCGAATACCGAGCTCAGGTGCTGGCGTTCCACTTCCACCCAGTTGAAGGTTTCTTCCGGAAAATCAGCCAGGAAATTACCGGAGTATATACTGATGGCCTGCTGGAACAACTTGTCGGGTACCTCCCGGCCTACGCGCAGTTGCTCCTGCAAGGCGTAGTGCAGCGCTTTGAAAGTCAGTACATCGGAGTCCATTTCCTGCGTCTCATCCAGTCCGTAACAGTTTTGCGCAAAGACCACCACGCACTTCTCGGTACCATATATCCGGGTAAAAACGGTCCGAATACGGTTAATTTCCACCTTGAGACTATGGCGGGCGGCTTCCGGACTGTGTTCGTACTTATCCGGCCAGAAAACCCGTGCCAGGTGATCCCGGGAAAGCGAACGGCCCCGGTGATAGGCCAGATAAGCGAACAGGTGTTTGGCCTGCTGCGGCAGGTTTACTTTTTTGCCGTGTAACGTCACCGAAAAAGCACCGAAATACGTCATGCGAAGTCCGGGGCAGTCGCTGGACTGCAATTGTACCACAGGCGTCTGCGGCATAGCTTGCGGTAGCGCCGCGGAGTTCATGCCAGTGCCAGCCAGCACTAAGCCCGGCGACATCGCCGAGAGCAGCAAATACCGCGCTTTACTATGAATACTGTACTTTTTATGACGGGGCGCCAGACCGAAACCTGGCAAATAGGCCTCATAACAGGCCAGCACCTGCTCGGGCTCAGCCGGCAGGGGCAGCACATCGGTAGCGCCAGCCACGAACAACATGCGGGTGGTGGGGCCGGAATAATCGGCAGTAGCGGCGATGACCGGCACTTCGGGATTTATGCGTCTTAAACTGCGGATAATGGCCGGTGCATCGGCATTTTGTGACTGATGCAGTACCACGAACAGACCAATATGCTGGTGGTCGGGAAAGTCGTGGAAAGCGAAAGGAGGAGACATTTGCTCGACCCTCAGGTTGTCGCCACCACTACTTTTTAAGGTGCGCAAAAGGGAAGAATGGGCACCACAGAGCAAAATTTTGGGAGGTTGCATGTGGATAAGTTTTCATTTGTATAATGGAGAACGGGCGCCAATTCGTGAACAAATATAGTCTTTACATGTAAATAATTTAAAAAAAAATTATATGAAATGAGCCCTTTTTGTAAAGACGTAACCGGAATTCTTCACCAATATAGTTACAAGCGGCACGTCTTTTTCACCATATGTACTTTTTAAAGCTTCCTTATTATGTCTATTCATTTTGAATACCTCCCGTCCGACATCCATCAATGTACCAGCCATCGCCAGGGCGACTGGGTTACCTGGCGCTGCCCGCACTGTTCCGGCTACGAACGTCGTTTCAACTTCGTGACCGGTGAAATGCACGTGAAAAGAGGTGGCGCTACCGCTCAGCATACCGGCGCAAGCACCCAATCGGAAAATATGGAAGCGCTGCAACAGGTTTTAGCACTTAATTAAAGCGCTTATAAAAGCTCCGGTTGAACAGCCTTGTTTCTGTTTTGAAACTCTATACGTAAGCGTTCCAGTAAGCTGGAGGCACTTTTAGTGACCATTTTGGGCGCTGCCGCTAACCCCATACTGTTTAATTCTTGCCCCGCCGGATTTGGAATGGGCACTTTATTCAACACCGTTTGTTGGCGGACCATTGGCTGTATAATCGGCGTTTGATCCTTTACCGGCACCGACATTCCTGCTTTTCCCAGGTCATCTTTTAGCTGCGCACGCAGCCGGTCAGCCAGACTTGGTCCGGAGTTCCTGGGAAAATCCTGCGCTGCGACTATTCCAACGGTTTTTTCCGCTTGTATAGCCGGTACTTCCTCCTGCACGGCGGCAGGTGCTGCTTCGCGAACCGCCACCGATTTTTCCGGCGCTGTTTGTTCGGGTAAAAACGGTTCCATAAACTGAGCCAGCAGTTTGAATCCCAGTCCTTTAAAAGATTTTTTTTGCCGGGTGGCCAGGTGTTCAATAATGCCTTTTAACCGGCCGTTTTCCGTCGTTTTATAGTAGTCGATTCGAAAAGATACTTTAGAAGACGATAGTCCGTACTGACTGATTTCGGCGCGTGAATCTTCATTCTCTTTGCGGCAAACGGCAAGTTCATGCTCCAGCGCTTTGATTTTAGCGCCCAGTTGTTCCTCCTGGGTCAGGGCATTGGAGAGAATTTGTAAGAGCTGCTCTTTGGTGCGTTTATCCTTGCTGACGGTGGGCATGATGGGGTGTTTTGGCAGTGAAAAGAAAAGCAAACAGGCGTCATTCCTGATTTTTGATGCATACTAAGAGCGGTTTGATACGCGAATTGAACGGATGGGGCGGATTTTCCTGGATTTTAATCCGCAAAAATCCGTCGCATCCGTAAAATCCGTGTTCCCAACCGCTCTGCGTAAGTGATCACCCGCTCGCTAGCCGCTATTGCATGAATAGACATTCCAGCGGAAAATCATCGGAAATTCGGGAAGACGCCTGTTTGCTTAAGATTGGCAGCAGCGTTTAGTGTTCCTGGTAAAAATCAATTTTACCGAACTCGACGAAGGCGGCCAGGAAACATGGCGTACCGTCCGGGTGCAGATAACGGATGGCCGCAACCACGTCGTAAATGCCCTCCGGAATGGTGTTTGCCGGAATAGACACCGTAGTGGAACCGGCTACGCCCGGATAAGTCATGGCAGCATTTATTCCGCCGCCACTAACAACGCCACTACCGTAGGTCAGGGTTTTTTCGCCTGCTCCCGGGGTGAAACTGAACTCTCCCGGACCGTACTGCTCCAGGAAAAGTTGAATTTTCCACAGCGAATTCGGGTTCATGGTATGCGCAAACATGCCGCTCACAGTCCAGTCGAAACGGATATTTACGGCTTGGTCGCATTTGATGAGCCGGCTGTTCACTAAATCGCCCAGCGGTGCGTTCGGATCAGGAAATTCGACGAGGTTGCCGGCATTGGCAATGCCCGAGAAGTCAAAAAAACCGGCCAGGGTAGCCTCGGAAATAATGGGTGCAGTTGTCATTTTATTGGGTGTTTTGAGTAGCGCGTCACCGGCATCCGATCCAACTGAGGTGTTCCTTCCCTCGATGCCGCCGGGCGCTGACCCGGTTTTTTGTACAGAACTCTTTCCTGCTGAATCTGTAGCAAAGGTCAGGGGCGCCCGGTCACAGACAGGTTAAAGACCGATCACAGGTAAATCAATGAGCAGACAAAAAACAGGAAGGGGAAAGTTTCCCGCCCTTTGGCGCTTTCCTATCTTTGCCGCCGTCCAATTCATTTTTCTTACATTTTTGAAAAATCAACTCTACGAATGAGCAACCTCCTCGCCGGCAAAAAAGGCATCATATTCGGCGCCCTCGATCAGCAAAGCATTGCCTGGAAAGTGGCCGAACGCTGCGTACAAGAAGGCGCACAAATTGTGCTTACCAACGCACCGGTCGCTATGCGCATGGGCGAAATCAATAAACTGGCCGAAATCTGTAAAGCGCCGGTCATTGGCGCGGACGCCACCTCCATCGAAGACCTCGAGAAACTCGTGCAGCAAAGCATGGAACACTTCGGCGGCAAAGTCGACTTCGTGCTGCACTCCATCGGCATGTCGGTCAACGTGCGCAAAGGCAAGAGCTACACCGACCTCAATTACGAGTGGATGCAGAAAACCTTCGACGTGAGCGCTATTTCCTTCCATAAGCTCATGCAAACGATGTGGAAACTGGACGCCGTCAGCGACTGGGGCAGTATCGTCGGTCTGACCTATATCGCCGCGCAGCGCGTATTTCCCGACTATTCCGAAATGGCCGAGTCCAAAGCGCTGCTGGAATCTTTCGCCCGCAGCTTCGGCTATCACTACGGTACGGCTAAAAATGTGCGCGTCAACACCATTTCGCAGTCGCCGACCATGACCACGGCCGGTATGGGCGTAAAAGGTTTCATGGACTTTTACGGCTATGCCGATAAAATGTCGCCGCTCGGTAATGCCCCCGCGGAAGACTGCGCCAACTACTGCGTGGCCCTGTTCAGCGACCTGACCCGTTACGTGACCATGCAGAACCTGTTTCATGACGGCGGTTTCTCCAACATGGGCATGAATCCGGCGCTGATCGACATAAAAGAATAGACGCGCAGGCAACGTGGTGGCAGATTGCGGCGTTTGCCGGTAAGTTTATAGTTTAAAATGTCTTGAAACAAAAAACGCTACATACACCTCGAACTGGATTTCCGCTCCCCAACCGGGTGCGGAAATCTTGCTTTTGGCGGCTATTACCCGCCCTGCTGCTGATCGCCGGCACCACGTGGATGCCGCTTTTTGCCCAACCCACCGTACCATCCAGTGTTCCGCCAACCGCCACCCCGCGACCGGTAGCGGCGCCGGTAGATACCACGCCGCTGGCTTATACGCTGCCGCAGAGCCCCGAGCGGCTGGAACCGGAAGACGATACCCTGCCCAACTACCATTTCCGTATTTATAACCCGGCCCGGCAACAACGGGTCGACTACGGCAACCTGGGAAATCTGGGTTCTGCCGTGCGGCCCCTGTTCTTTGAAACCATGCCCCGGCGTGGCTTCGACGTGGGGGTGCATACCTTCGATCTGTATAATTTACGGCCTGACGACCTGCGTTTTTACCGCAATGCCCGCTCGTACAGCGACGTGTTTTTTTCGCAGGGCCAGACCCAGCAGGACGGCATGCTCCAGGCGCGGCTGGCCCGCACTTTTGCCGGCGGTACGACCTTTTCGATGGACTACCGTACCATCAACAACCTCGGACAGTTCCGTTCGCAGCGTACCAAACACCTGGCGCTGGCCTTCGGCGTTTGGGTGCCTCTGGGTAAACGCTACGAAGGCTTCCTGATCTTTGCCAAAAACATCAACCGCCAGCAGGATAACGGCGGTATTGTGACCGATACCGTGTTCGGCGGCGACCAGTTCCAGGGGCCGATTGCCGCCCCCATCCGCCTGCCCGATGCCCGCGCCACTACCCGGCTGGCTGACCAGACGCTGCAACTCACCCAGCACCTGCGTTTTCTGGGCGGCAGCGACAGCAGCAGCCACCGCCGGGCCTTACGCGCTACGCATACCTTCGCCTGGCAGCAGCAGCAGTTCAAGTTTTACGACCAGGATCTACAGGGCGATGCCGCTTTTTTTGCCGGTCCCTTCCTGACCGATACGCGGGGTTTGCGCCATTTTATCGACCTCGACCGGATCGATAATTCGCTGGGACTTTCTACTTTTAAAGAAAAACAGGCAGGACGCCCCTCCGATGTACTGACCGTGGGGGTAATGCATTCTTATTTCCACCTGCGCCAGGAACCGCGCGATTCGGCCTTTTCAAACCTCTTCCTGACCGGTAAACTGGCCATTACGCCTTCGGATAAATTTGCTTTCGTGGCCCAGGGCGCCCTGGGGGTACTGAGCAACCTGGGGGAATATCAACTGCGGGGCGACCTTACGCTGGGCCTCGGCCGGGTCGGGGTACTACGTGGAAGTCTGCTCAGTCAGCGTTATCCATCGGGGCTGTTATTCAACCAGTTATACGTCAGCAAGCGGCAGGTCTGGCAGAATAATTTCGAGAAACCGGTCGAAAACACCATTTCCGGTGCCTATGCCTTGCCGCTGATCGGCTTCGAGGTGATGGGACGTGCCCATTTCGTCTCTAACTACCTGTACTACGATCAAAATGCTTTACCGCAGCAGACCACGGCGCCGGTGCAGGTAGCACAACTGCTGGTCACGGAGAACCTGCGTTTCGGCCGCTTTCATTTCGATAACACGGTCGCACTGCAACAGAGTAACCGCCTGGACGAGGTGCTGCGTTTGCCGCAGTGGTTCAGCCGCAACAGCCTGTACTATGCCGGTCGGATTTTTAAAAAACGGATGTATCTGACCATCGGCGCGGACTTCCGGATCAACAGCGAGTTCCGCCCGGATGCCTACCAGCCCCTGAGCTGGCAGTTTCATTTGCAGGATTCATTTACCCAGAAGCCCTATCCGGCACTGGATGTATTTGCGGCCTTCAAGGTGCAGTCGTTCCGCTTCTTTTTCCGGTATGAAAACGTGGCCAGCCTGGTGGATAAAACCCGGGTGTATTACCAGACGGCTTATCATCCGCAGCCTTTCGGCGCGATCCGGCTGGGTATAGCCTGGCGTTTTATGGATAGTAACCTGCCGGAAGTGGGCGCTACGCCGGCGCCACCGGGGGTGGACGGCACGCGACCAACGGACGGCGCGCCGCGGCAACGGTTTTAAGAGGCTGTTTTAAAACCCCTCATTGGGCGTAAAGCCCCGCCTTTTGCCACTATATTTTGCTTTATTTTTAGCGAATAGTCCCAGCTATGCCCTAAAAATAAATCTTCATCTACTGTCAAAATTCGGCACTTTCCGCTCCA
>JANPIN010000113.1:0-25437 GCA_031425035.1 Saprospirales bacterium
GACTTTAGCCAAAATAACCGAAGTACTTGATCCATGTTCTATGTTAGAACAGGCTCGCAGCGTATCCCCCTTTGGAGGGGGGCAGGGGGGAGGAAGGCTCGATGTTCCGAAAAACATACGAATCTGAAATCAGGTATTTAGATGGAAGTAAATCAGTTAGCTGCGCGTTTTTCCGGCTTGCGGCCACTCCATCAAGTCCCCCTTTAGGGGTTAGGGGCGGGGTTAGGGGCGGGGTTAGGGGCGGGCGCGCGCCGCCAAAACTGCAGGATCTTCGATACCGGCTTCAAATACAAGGTATAAAACGGCGGCTGCAAGCCATTCAGGGCCCAGGCCTGCCGATCCTCCCGATTCGCCCGCAGGCGGTTGCTGAAACTGGCGTTACTCACCCCGCCCGTCCGCATGCGGACCAGGACTTCCGGTAAATAACAGACCGGGATCTGATGCTGATGCAAAAAACGCAGCATCAGTTCATAATCGGCGGAATAGCGCAGATCGGTGTTGAAACGGCCATGTAAGGCATACATTTCCCGCCGCACAAAGAAGGTCGGGTGGGGCGGCATCCAGCCGCGCAGAAACAAATTGGGTTTATACGCCCCGGCCCGCCATTTGCGCACTACGTGCTGCGTATTGATCGCGTCCACATACTCCAGATCGCCGTATAATGCGTCGGCGCCGGTGGTTTCTAACAGCTGACTTACCTGGCTCAATACCTGATTGTGCACATAAAAATCGTCCGAATTGATGATGCCGACCACGTCGCCGGTGGCCAGGCCGATGCCCTTGTTCATGGCATCATACAAACCCTGATCCGGTTCGGATATGACCCGCTGCACATGCGGGTACTCGGCCACGATCTCCAGGGTATGATCCCGGGAACCGCCGTCGATGATAATGTGCTCGATCTGCGGATGGTCCTGCCCGCGCACGCTCTCCAGCGTATCGCGAATCGTGGCGGCAGAATTAAACGTCGGCGTGAGCAGGGAGATCTTTAGCAAGGGCGAGGAAGGATTAAAAAGGTGAAAAAGGAAAACGAACCAACAAATAAGTATAACACATTATCTAACACCTATTAAACAGCACGAAACATACAAAACACGCTAAAAAATTAACTTTACAAATCATGTATCATACAAAACACGTCAACAAATTAACTTTACAAATCATGTATCGAGCTAAACACAGCAAAAGTGTACAAAACACGTCAACAAATTAACTTTACAAATCATGTATGGAGCAAAACACAGCAAAAGCAGACATTACACGCCAACAAATTAACTTTACAAATCATGTATCGGGCTAAACACGTCAACAAATTAACTTTACAAATCATGTATGGAGCAAAACACAGCAACAGCAGACATTACACGCCAACAAATTAATTTTACAAATCATGTATCAAGCAAAACACGTCAACAAATTAATTTTACACGTCATGTATTGTTTTTGCCACCTGATCCACTGTATTCATTTCCACCGAAAGCTGGTGAAATGCCCGATTAGCCCGCTATTTTACCGTGTATGGCCTGGTTGACCGGCTTATTTTTGCTCAACAAAAAAAAACGAAAATATTTTTCGTTTTACCCTATCACTTTCTAACTTCTTCACGTCTATATCTGCAAAGACCCACTTATAGAGCACGAAGCAATATTCGCGCAGGGTTAAGCCGGTAAAAACATCCCCTAAAGTATACGCGCTGTTCGCTGTTTTTGCCTGGTCATTTCCACACTACCGACCGTAACGGGTAAACTCGAGTTTCTTTCAGCTGCTTGCTCCCACCGGGACAAGCGGGATATTTTCACCATTATTTTTTTCAAACTATGAATGCCCATCAGGACAATAAATTGTCCATGTACCTCGCAGTGCAGCAAGTCTGCCAACAAAATCCTACCGACTGGCAAACCGTGCCGGCCACCCGAACTTACTCGGAATTCCAGCAATGTATTGAACACATCCAGACGGGACTCCGGCGTCAAAAACTCCGGATGACCGGCGCTGCGACGGCGAAAAACCAAACCCGGACCGCCTTGGCTAACAAGGCCTTCGTGGTGGCTCAAGCGGTAGTCGCCTACGCCTACGATAACCGCAATCCGCTGCTGGCCCAAAAAGTAGACCATAAAATTTCTGTCTGGCAGCGCTGCCGCCCCAACTTAGTGCGGGAATACACGGAACAGTTAATACAGATCGCCACGACTTTGCTCCCGGACATGACCGACTATATCACCGCCGGGGATGTCTCTGCCCTGCAAATGCTGCTCGAGGAATATACCGCCAATTTAATCGCTCCCCGGAACGCGGCCAACCATCGCCGGGAAGCGACCCAAAGCCTCGCCGCTACCTTCCAGAAAACGGACGGTTTGCTCGAAATGCTGGATCGCCTGTTCCTGCAGCATCAGGACAAGCCCTTCTATAAAGTGTATCGCAGCGCCCGTAAGGTCGTGAGACTCCGGGGCGGGGCAAGTGCCAAGGTGACGGTCAAGGAACAGGTTAAGGAGCCCGTTTCGGTCAAAGAAAATTAATCCGCATCTATACGGCTGTTCCTGAACAGCTACTGATAAAACCCGGTCATCGGCATGCTGCCGGTGGCCGTTTTTTATTTTAACGATGAATACGTGCCATACCACCTCCCTTCTAAAACCCTAAATTATCCAGGATGTAACCTGTATTTTTGACTAAGTCCTATTTTCACTTTAACATCGAGCCTTCCTGCCCCCTGCCCCCCTGACGTACGACACCAAGTTATACCCTGATGCTTTAGCATTCAGCTGCGCCGTTTACCTCCCCCCTGCCCCCCTCCAAAGGGGGATACGCTGCGTGCTTGTTCTGACGTAGAACATGGATCAAGCATCTCGATTATTTTGGCCAAAGTCCCTTCTAATGCCAGGCTCGCAGCCTATCCCCCTTTGGAGGGGGGCAGGGGGGAGGACAGCGCGCAGCTGTGTCCATTTGTTCCAAAGAAACAGGTACTGGTACTGGCCATGAATAGGAAATACCCCAATCAAGCCCCCCTTCTTTTCAGGGGATAGCCTGTCCCGATGAAGTCGGGAGGTGAGGGGTGGGGTTTGTTTAGCCTGACGGCTCTGGAAGGAAACCTGACGACCGGGCAAAAAAATAGCCCTCCGCCCTTTCTCATTTGAAAGGACCGGAGGGCCCCCGCCTTCGGTTATCTTGACTCTTACGAGTTTTTCTTTTTTTGAGTGATGCCCTTATGACATCAGCTGTTCTATTTGGTCACAATTAAACGGCGCTTTTTAATTAATATTTTTAAAAAGCGGTCGTCTGGCAAAAAGAACGGTCAAAAACGCTTTGTGATTCAAAGTTGAGTTTCAAAAAATTGAGGTTGTTTGACCAACCCCTATTTTCAAAAACTGCTGTTTTTTATAACTGCGTTGCTTTCGATGCTGCAAAGATGGGGGCGTTTCTTCTTCCATGCAAGCCCCGGACCCGAACCAATCAAAAAAAATGACAATATACGTTGCCGACTTGGCAAAATCTCCCCCTTATTTTTGAAAACCTGTCAATACATGCTACCTCTGTTTGTTGACATTACGATATTCACGAACATTAAATGCGAAGTGTGTAATTTTTTAATACTATGAATTTTTTTTAATAACACAACCGTTTTCTCGCAAAAACGACCGTTACTTTTTAAAAATGACCTTTAAGGCAGTGGAAACGCTTCCGCTTCAATAGACTCCGCGCAGGCAAAATGTCCGAGTGGACAGGCGGCATAGCCATGTAGTCCGCAGGGGCGACAGGCCAGCGGCAGTTTGGTTTCCACGATCCAGTGCGCGGTGGACAGGGGCGTAAATCCGAAAGCCGGTACCGTGGAACAAAACACGGCCGTAACCGGCGCGTCCATGGCCGAGGCGATGTGCATGGGCGCCGAGTCGTTCACGTAGTTCATTTTTGCGCCCTGCATCAATGCCGCCGATTCCAGGAAGGATAACTGGCCGGCCAGGTTGACGACGCCGGAGCGGGTACACAGGGCGGCGCAGGCGGGCGCATCCGGCGGGCCGCCCAGCAGGAAGACCTGGTGGGTAGCCGGCAGCCGCTGAATCAGGTCCAGCCATTTATGGGCCGGGTATTGCTTCGTAAACCACACCGAGGTCGGCGCTATGCAGACATAGGGCCGCCCGGCGGCCAGCGTCTGCGCTTTCTGGAAGTCGGCCGCCGCAGGGTACAGGCGCAGCGGCTCGAAGGCGGGACCGGTCAGGTGTTCGATCAGGCGCAGATTACGTTCCACCTCATGGATGGGCTGCTCTGCGGTTCCGAACGTATGCGGCAGGCGGCGCGAGAACGCCCGGGACAGCGGATTTTTGGCGAAGCCCACCGTTTCCCCCGCGCCGGAAAGCAGGGTGAGCAAACCCGAGGCGGCGAAGCGCTGGCAGTTGATGACCACATCATAGCGTTGCCGGCGGATTTGGCGGATCAAACGCCAGAGCCCCCGGTATTTATCCTGCTTCTTATCCCAGACCAACACCTGCCGGATATGGGGGTGGCCAGTCAGCAGTTTTTCATTGCCTTTCCGCAGCAGGAAATCAATACGGGCTTCCGGGAAATGCCGGTGCAGTTTTTCCACCAGCGGCGTGGCCAGCACGACGTCGCCGATAAAGGCGGTTTGAACGATCAGGAAGGTCATTAAAAATATTTTCAGCAACTTTTTCACCAAGGAGTTGCGCAAATGTAAAACTGTTTTACTTTTGCACCCGCTTTCGAAAGTTAGCCCTGCGGGAATGGCGGAATTGGTAGACGCATACGTTTCAGGGGCGTACGTCCGTAAGGATGTGGGAGTTCGACTCTCCTTTCCCGCACACAATGAGAATCAATGGCTTACGTCTAACCGACGTAAGCCATTTTCTTTTTCCGGCAAATCACCATAAGACAAGCCTGCACTTATCCGCTTCGAATAAAAGCTGGCACCTGGCATACCCCATCATCCGCCCGGCACAAGCATTTTAATAGTGGCCATCCGGTTTCCAGCCTGCAGGCGAACGATGTACACGCCCCCTGATAACCGACCGGTATGTATATCACCCTGCTGTTGAAAGGCCGTACTGCCGATCAGGCGCCCCCCAAGGTCCCACAAAGACGCCCGGATCATGTCCGGTTCGGTGGACTGCAGGCGTACACCCTCCATCTGCGGCAAATAAGTAGCGCTGACTGCCAGCGCCGGGAGTCCTCCCGGCTGCTTGGTGCTGGTCACACAGTTCGTGCCGGGCACCACATCGATCGACAGACCGAGTTGATTGACAATATCCGGGCATACTTCGGGCGATCCTTCTACGGTATAGGACCCGGGCTGGGTGACGACCAGCGTATCGTCGGTCGCGCCGGGAATATCCATACCGTTGTTGGACCATTGAATATTGATGGTGTAGGGTAAGAGCATGATCAGGTACAGGGTGTCTCCGGGGCAAAGCAGTGCTTCTCCGTTTGGTCCGACCTGGAAATTACCGGCGGTTTGCACGGTCACGGGCAAAAAAGCATAGAGATCGATCAACACCTCCGGGCTGCGCTCGGTGCAGCCGTTCAAGGTGGCCTCCACGGAAACATAGGTCAGATACAGATCCTCGGTGACCGGCAGGGATTGACCCGTCGCACCCGCGATTGGTGCGGCCGGATTGCCCGAGCCGAACGGGCGGGAGTACCACTGGTAAGTATCGTAGGTTTGGGTGCTCAGGCTGGTTTGTTCCGTACCGCACAAGAGGGTGTCACCGAGCACGGTTGGGTCAAAGGGGCATTGTGCCGGGAGCAGGTGGACCAGAAAAGTTCCGAGCAGGATAGAAAGGGTTACATGCTTCATGTTTGGGTTGTTTTAAGGCTACGGAAGAAGCCACGGTTTATTGATTTTACAAAATTGTCGGGCAAAAAGGAAATTTGCAAGGTTTTACTACATGTCCTCTTGTCCTAATCTGTTTCATCCGTTGTCCAATCCTGTTTAGTGTGCACGCGTAGGAGGATGGCTGAACGGATGAAACGGATTTAAAAGGATTAAAACGGATTTTAAAAACCCTGTGCAGGAATCATGGTGAATTATTATGACCCTCTGCAGCACTAAAACTACAACATTATGCTCGATATCGTTATTGAAGCCCGTCCTGCCGCCATCAGTCCGTCCATGCAGGTCAAACGCATTCTGCCTTTCCGGTCGAGGCGTATGGTGGGGCCCTTTATTTTCATGGATCATGCCGGACCGGTGCTGGACATTCCGGCCTCCGTCTCCTCGCTGGATGTGTTGCCCCATCCCCACATCGGACTGTCCACGGTCAGTTATCTTTTTGGCGGACAGGTTACCCACCGCGATAGTCTGGGCGTCGAGCAGATCATTCGTCCGGGGGAAGTCAACTGGATGACGGCCGGCAGCGGCATTGCGCACTCGGAGCGTTTTGAAGATCCGGCTGCCCTCGCCGGCGGAAAACTGGAAATGATCCAAACCTGGGTCGCCCTGCCTGAAAAGGAAGAAGAAGCCGCTCCCTCTTTCCATAATTATAAACCGGAACAACTACCCATCTTTACGGATAAGGGCGTTTGGATGCGCCTCATTGCCGGTAATGCCTACGGATTGAACAACGCGGTAAAAACGGACTCCCCGCTTTTTTACCTGCACGTCGTACTGCAACCGGGCGCCCATTTCGGGCTGCCGGCAGAACACGCAGAACGCGGCTTTTACCTGGTCCACGGCAGTGTGGAAGTGGGCGGGCATACGTACCGGGCCGGGCAAATGCTGGTGTTTTCCCCAGGTGTCGATCCCGTGATTGTGGCCAAAGAACAAACCACCCTGATGCTTTTAGGCGGTGAGCCCCTGGGCGAAAGGTTTATCTGGTGGAACTTTGTTTCTTCCCGTAAAGAACGCATTGAGCAGGCGAAGGAAGACTGGAAACAAGGCCGCATTCTGCTGCCGCCTACCGATAATCAGGTGTTTATTCCGCTGCCGGAAGATAAGTCGCGGCCGGTAGGGAGTGGGCCGAGGCCGGAGCCGTTGTCGTGATTAGAAAGGGAAATGGAACCCTGACACCATGTAACCAATCCCGCTCGAGCGAGGTTGAGTCATGCATGTAGGGCAGTACAAACGGGCAAAGACCGTGCAATTGGATACGCGAGGCAAAATAGCCTTCACGGGAGCAGTTGATATTTGTGAGGTTGTTGTAGTTTCGTGGGTTTGCAGTAGCCTGGCTCCAGCGGTTTACATGGCGTTATTCCGCCTCCAGTTTCCAACCGGAACGGTTACTAAAAGTCTCGATGGGATAGGCAGCCACAAAATGCATCAGTTTGCCATTTTGGCGCTGATAGGCTTCGTTGGCCACCCGCAGCAAAGGGGCGAACTCAACATCCCTGGGCATAGCAGCAGGGTTTTGGCGTGCCTGTTCGAATACTTCCTGCCCATTGGCGACTGCTGCCAGCCGCGCAAAAAGAAAAATATCCGGCGAAAAGTCAGTTGCTTCTTCCTGATAAGAAGCCTCGCCAATGTGCCGGGCATGCGCTTCCGTATCCAGTAGATAGAGTTTATGGGAAAGAATATCCTTGAAATCGTAGATGTGGCGCAGCGGCCCGGCTGCCAGAGCCGCCACTACGGGTTCGATGACCGCTTCATCCTGGCCGGTTTTGCTCCAGTCCAGTTGGGCAATCAATTCCCAAAACCCCTGCTCACTTAAACTGCCCGGTGTGGGCTCATCGCTCAGTTCGATCTGCACGGACGCATTGGGATACTTTTCCTGTAGTTCCTGGATGGTCGTGGGACTGATGTTGCGAAGCGGATAACGCAGCGTGTTGGTCATGGTCGGTGGATTGAACGGGTAAAAATAAGGAAAATGGCGACGTTCGGCAAAACATGGAGGGTTTGGATTGGCGGTTTGGCGGAAAACCAATTCTTGCTCTTGTATAAATAACGGTTTAACAGTTACCGCGTACAACGGACTTTCAGTCCGTGTGGCGTCGCAGTCGGCCTTTTCGCAGACCATGGTGTAGCAGGTATTGGTCGGACGACAAAAAAGTCTTCCGACCAAAGTAGCCAAGCGACTTTTGTAACCCCGACTTTAGTCGGGAAACGCCATCGCCATCCACCCTGCGCAGATAATGGTGTAGAAGGTATTGGTCGGACGACAAAAAAGTCTTCCGACCAAATGCGCAGACAATGGTGCAGAACATATTGGTCGGACGACAAAAAAGTCTTCCGACCAAGGTCGTCTGACCAAGGTCGCCATCCACCCGCCGCCGGCGCCAGCGGTGTAACAGCCGCGACCGGCTGATGGACATAAAAAAAGGCCGGTGCTGTCTCCACAGCTCCGGCCAAACAGTTTTTCAAGGCCTTTTTATACACGCAGCACAAATAGCGGCGATAGAACTAGGATCTACAGGACTGACAGTCAACCACTAAACCCGTTCTAAACCCCGCTCAACCACGCTACACCCACTATAACACCGCCACCTGCATCGGCTCCGTCCACCCGCTGCGGCGTTCGCCGTACCCCAGCGAACGCACCCGCACCCATATATCCTGCGCACGCGGCAGACCATTCACCTTGAATTTGCGGTGGCTGTTATACGTGCCGTTGATCCAGTGCTCCCGGTCGGTGGAATATTCGAAAGCGTGGGTGGCAATCATCTTGACCGGCGCCAGGTCGACCAGGGCGACCTGGAGCTGTCCTTTTACCCCGGTCGTAGTAGCATTCAGCAGCTGGGGAACCGGTAACTCCAGGTCGTAACGTACCTGGCGGCTTTGCTGCGCCCGGAAACCGGCGTCGACGATCACCTGCTCATTTTGTTGGGCCAGCCATTCCAGGTTGGTGGCCACGATATCCAGTTGATCGACCAGAACGGCCATGGCATTCTTTTTAGCCAGTACTTCGGAAATACCCCGGTTGCTGGCGGCAATCAGTTTCTGCTGGAAGTCGGTCAGTACCTCCGTCAGCGTCTGGATCTGGGCTTGCAGTCCCTGATAAGCGGGGACGTTGTTCGTGCGTTTGATGACGATTTCGGCAAAAGCAGACAAATCGGTCTGCGTGGCGCGCCGGTAGTCCTGGCGTGCAATTTTAATCGATGACATGAAGAAAAAAGTTAGGAGTGGAAAAAGTGGGCCGTGCACTGCCCGGGGTGGCTATCCGTTGCGGAGATGGTACAAATATATAGGGAGGTTTATTGTTTTGTCAAGGGTCAAGGACAAATATTTTTAAAATAATTTAATAAATAATGCACTGATAATGAAATACTTAAAACATAAAAAAACGCTTTCCTCGACCCATTTTTGCGGACCGGTAAGCGTTGATCTTTCTTAAATAAGCGAAACGTGGTGGCGATAACCTTATACGTAATGCAGATGGATGGGGAAAGAAAATACAGTGGCTTTGCCGGGCTATTTCCGGCCGCAGTTGCCTTGTTGAGCGGACTGCCGGGCCGGCGTAAACCGCCACTGGACTATAGACGGGAGGATTTCAAAAAAGGATGGTCAAACCGATAAAAAAACGAAAATAAATTCGCCTGCATCCGTTCTTCCATAATTTTTAGCGGCTTTTCGATACTGCGACGGTCATTACTGTATCGAAAGGGGTCATTGCAGTAAGAAGATGGCCACCGATTCTATTACAATGGCCATTGCAGTATCGACACCCCCCGGCAAAGTATCGACAGGCCCCGCTGCAGTATCGAAACTGGGCTCCGATTTTAAAAATAATCCGCCTGGCGATACTGCAATGCCCTTCGCTTTTACGCAGGTGGTCATTAAAGTATCGCCGGCTATGGCTGCAGCGGAAACACAGGGTCCTGCAGTATCGACCGGGGGGTTATGGCGATACTTTGCGCCTGGCTTTCGATACTTTAATGACCACCTTCGATACTGCGATGACCACTGTCGAAACAACAAGCCCCCCTGTCGATACTTTAATGACCACCTTCGATACTGGGGAAGGCGGGTTAAAAGAGTGGGCGGGCAGCTAAAACGCGTGGATGGTTGCTGCTGCGCTGCAATTTGGTCGTGCGGAAAAGCAGCGGGCGGGGAAAAGAATTTATTGGGCGGCGGTGAGAAGCAACGGCAAATGGTATGGGTGAAATAGGTGGCCATTTGCTGCAATGGTCTGCATATATAAATCTTCTGTGCCCGACGTCAAATTATCGGGACTTCGTTGCTGACTTCGGCCTTGTGTTTCCAGAATTCGTAAATACGAGCGTTTTTGTGCTATGATAATCAGCAATTTATTCATTAGCCCTGCACGATGTGGTGTCATGTCGAGCGAAGCCGAGACATCTGCGTGTTTTATTTAAAAAACTGATTTTCAATCAGATGTCTCAACTTCGTTCGACATGACATTCCACCTGAGATGGATAAGGTGTTATAAAAATATTGATTATCAACCAGTTGTATTACATCGCTACCGGGTACAACGTAGGCTCCATAAAAATTAGTTCCACCGATGTTTCCACCGTACACCACCAAGCCGCTACCTTGGGTCCCGCAAATTTTTAGCGCCCCTTTTGGAAAGTTTTTTCACTTTCCGAAAGTTTCTTACCCCCCCCTGCTCTGCACCAAAGGCTGGGGTTGTTATTGCTACTTTTGCCCGCTATACGCCTTCCCTTTATCACCTTTAAATCCCAATAGCGTACTTCCATGTTCGAGCAAACCTTCAAGAATATAGACGACATCCTGCATAAAGACGCCGGTTGCGGCAGCGAACTGGACTACGTGGAGCAGACCTCCTGGGTGCTGTTCCTCAAGTATCTGGACGACCTGGAAAGGGACAAAGCCACCGCCGCCGAACTGACCGGCAAAGCCTATACCCCCATCATCGCTCCGGAATACCAATGGCAGGTGTGGGCGGCGCCCAAAGGCAGCGACGGTAAACTGGATCACCACAAAGCCCTGACCGGCGATGACCTGGCCGACTTCGTGAACGTCGAGCTGTTTCCCTACCTGAAAAAATTCAAGACCTCGGCCCAGAGTGCCGACACCATCGAATACAAGATCGGGGAGATTTTCAGCGAACTGAAAAACCGCATCCAGAGCGGTTATAACCTGCGCGAAGTGATCAACCGCATCGATGAGCTGCGTTTTCGTACCCATGCCGAAAAGCATGAAATGAGCCACCTGTACGAGGATAAGATCAAAAACATGGGCAATGCCGGGCGCAACGGCGGCGAATACTACACCCCGCGCCCGCTGATCAAAACCATCGTCCAGGTGGTGGCGCCCGAGATCGGTAACAAGATATACGACGGCGCCGTGGGCAGCGCCGGGTTCCTGGTGGAAGCGTTCGAGTACCTCAAACACAGCCGGAAACTATCCACGGCCGACCAGGAAATCTTGCAGAAGAAGTCCTTTTACGGCAAGGAGAAAAAGTCGCTGGCCTACATCATCGGCATCATGAACATGATCCTGCATGGGGTGGAGGCGCCGAACATCATCCACACGAACACGCTGGCCGAAAACCTGTCCGACATCCAGGAAAAGGACCGCTACGACGTGGTGCTGGCCAATCCGCCCTTCGGCGGTAAGGAACGCGCCGAAGTGCAGCAGAACTTTCCCATCAAAACCGGCGAAACGGCTTCCCTCTTCCTGCAGCATTTCATCAAGATCCTGAAAGCGGGGGGCAAAGCCGGCATCGTCATTAAAAACACCTTCCTGAGTAATACCGACAATGCCTCAGTGAGCCTGCGCAAACTGCTGCTGGAAAGCTGCAACCTGCATACGGTGCTGGACTTGCCCGGTGGTACCTTCACCGGCGCCGGGGTAAAAACGGTGGTGCTGTTCTTTGAAAAAGGTGCGCCCACCCGGCAGGTCTGGTTTTACCAGCTGAAGCTGGACCGCAACCTGGGCAAGACCAATGCCCTGAATGAAAAGGACCTGGCCGAGTTTGTAACCTTGCAGAAAACCAAAGCCGACAGCGAAAACTCCTGGACAGTGCAGATCGCTAACATCGACCCGCAGACCTTCGACCTCAGCGCCAAGAACCCGCATAAAAAGGAAGAAACCGCCCTGCGTACACCGCAGGATATTCTGGAAGAAATGAAGGCGCTGGATGAAGAAAGCGCGGAAATTTTAAACGCTATGTTGGAACTGATATGAAACAAGGGTGGGAAATGAAGAAATTGGGGGAGGTAACTACCAAAATTGGCAGTGGCTCAACTCCTCGGGGTGGAAATGAAAGTTATAAGAGCGAGGGTATTTCCCTAGTCAGAAGTATGAATGTTCATGACTTTGAATTCAGAGATAAAAACCTTGCTTTTATTGATGACCAACAGGCAAAAGAATTAAATAATGTTACATTAGAAGAAAACGATGTATTGTTAAATATTACGGGCGCTTCTGTGGCAAGATGCTGTGTTATTCCTAAAGCATACTTGCCAGCTAGAGTTAATCAACATGTTGCAATAATTAGAGCTAAAAAAGGAATAATTGACCCCTTATTTTTGAATTTATTGTTAACTTCAAAATACTATAAAGACCAACTTTTGTTTACAGGTGAGCAGGGTGCAACACGACAAGCAATTACGCAGGCTCAATTAAAATCTTTCAGTATTGAGTTTCCTAAATCCCTCCTCGAACAACAACGCATCGTCTCTATCTTAGAGGAAGCCTTTGCGGCCATAGCCAAGGCGAAAGCCAATGCCGAGCAGAACCTTCGGAATGCGAAGGAGCTTTTTGAGAGTTATTTGCAGGGGGTGTTTGAGAATAAGGGAAGAGGTTGGGAAGAGAAAAGGCTGGCAGATTTATGTACTCAGATAACTGTTGGTCATGTTGGTACAATGGCAAATAAATATAAAGAAACGGGCATACCATTTCTTCGTTCTCAAAATATAAAACCACATAGAATTTCTTTAGTAGACGTTGTATTTATAGATGAGATTTTTAATAAAGAGTTAAAGAAGTCACAGTTAAAGCCGGGCGATTTAGCAATTGTGCGGACAGGTTATCCAGGAACAGCCGCAGTAATTCCCGATAGTCTTAAAGTGTCAAATTGTAGTGACCTTGTGATTGTAAGAGTTGGAAACCTAATTGACCCATATTATTTGTGTTATTTTTTTAATTCAACATTTGGCAAACTTCTTGTTCTTGGCAACCTTGTTGGAGCTGCACAAAAGCATTTTAATGTTACAGCCGCTAAAAATGTTAGAATTCCAGTGCCAAGTGTTGCGCAACAGCAGGAAATAATTCAACAACTCGACACCCTCTCCGTCGAAACCAAAAAACTAGAATCCATTTACCAACAGAAAATAAATTCCTTAGAAGAAATGAAAAAGTCTATCCTGCAAAAGGCGTTTAGCGGGGGTATGATGTCTGAACTATGATTTTTGTGATTTTTGTGATTTTTGTGAATTTGTGAATTTGTGAATTTGTGATTTTTGTGAATTTGTGATTTTATGATTTTTGTGAATTTATGATTTTTGTGAATTTTTTGATACTTTCGGTGTGATAATCATTTTTGCGGGCAATCAAATTCACATTAATCAAAAAAATCACAGTTCAGACAACCTCCCAGAATCCCAACAATCACCTTAACCCAAAAATCACCGTGAAGACTAATGATTAACGAGCAATACAAATATTCAGCACTTACCTCGGCCATAATTGGCTGCGCTATGACCGTGCACAAAGTTTTGGGCAATGGATTTCAGGAGGTGATCTATCAGCGAGCCCTGGAAATTGAGTTGCGTTTGGCGGGCATGAACTTTAGCCGAGAATTTGAGATGCCCATATTTTACCGGGAAGCACAGATTGGAACAAGGCGAGTTGATTTTTTAGTGGAAGGCGTTATTTCAGTAGAATTGAAAGCCCTTACAAAATTGGAAGATGTCCATTTTGCACAAGCGATCAACTATTTAGAGGCGTACAACTTAGAAATTGGCTTGCTCATAAACTTTGGTGAAATGAGTTTGAATTTCAAGCGTCTGACCAATAAGAAATTCAAAGAAATACCCACAGTGCCATCAAAATAATCAAAAAAATCATAAAAATCATAGTTCAGACAAATGAACGAAGCCGAAACCCGCGCCGAACTCATCGATCCCCGCTTAAAGGCCTGCGGCTGGGGCGTGGTCGAAGACTCTAAAATCCTGCGCGAGCATAACATTACCGCCGGTCGTATACAGTCCGGCGGCGGCAAGGGCAAGAAACTCACCGCCGACTATGTGCTGGTGTACAAAGGCATCAAACTGGCCGTCATCGAGGCCAAAAGTGCCGGGCAGGGCGTCGGCGAGGGCGTGGCCCAGGCCAAACAGTACGCGCAGAAACTCGCCCTGGACACTACCTATGCCACCAACGGCAAAGAGATCTACAGCATTTGTATGAAAACCGGGGTAGAGGGCCTGGTGGAGGACTTTCTGCCGCCGGAAGCCCTCTGGAACAAGACCTTCGCCCTGCAAAACGACTGGCGCGAGAAGTTTGCCGCCATTCCCTACGAAGATAAAAGCGGCACCTGGCAACTCCGCTACTACCAGGAGATCGCGGTGAAAAACACCCTCGAAGCCGTGGCCCAACAACAAAACCGCATTCTGCTGACCCTGGCCACCGGCACCGGCAAAACCGCCATCGCCTTTCAGATCGCCTGGAAACTGTTCCAGAGCCGCTGGAACTTAAAACGCGACGGCAGCCGCCGACCCCGCATCCTGTTCCTGGCCGACCGCAACATCCTGGCCAACCAGGCCTTTAACTCCTTTTCCGCTTTCCCCGAAGATGCCCTGGTGCGCATCAGTCCGAAAGAGATCACGAAGAAAGGATCGGTGCCCACCAATGGCAGCATCTTCTTCACCATTTTCCAGACCTTCATGAGCGGCACGGATGCCGAGGGCAAACCGGCGCCCTATTTCGGGGCTTATCCGCCCGATTACTTCGATTTCATCATCATCGACGAATGCCACCGGGGCGGCGCCAATGACGAGGGCAACTGGCGGGGCATTCTCGACTATTTCTCCCCCGCCGTACAACTGGGGCTGACCGCTACGCCCCGGCGCAAGGACAATGTGGACACCTATAAGTACTTCGGCGAGCCGGTCTACATCTATTCCCTCAAGGAAGGCATCAGCGACGGGTTCCTCACGCCCTTCAAGGTCAAACGCATCCGCACCACCCTGGACGATTATATCTACACCTCCGATGATCAGGTGGTCGAGGGCGAAATTGAATCCGGCAAACTGTATAAGGAAGTCGATTTCAACCGCATCATCGAAATCAAGGAACGGGAAGCCAAGCGCGTCCGGGTGTACATGGAGGAAGCGAATCAGCAGGAGAAAGCCATCATCTTTTGCGCCACTCAGGACCATGCCGCTGCGGTTCGCGACCTGGTCAATCAGTATAAGAAAAACGCGGACCCTTTTTACTGCGTGCGCGTCACGGCGAATGACGGAGAAATTGGCGAACAGTTCCTGCGGGAATTCCAGGACAATGAGAAAACCATTCCGACCATCCTGACCACTTCCCAGAAACTTTCCACGGGCGTCGATGCCCGGAACATCCGCAACATCGTGCTGATGCGTCCGGTCAACTCCATGATCGAGTTCAAGCAGATCGTCGGGCGGTGTACGCGATTGTTCGACGGCAAGGAGTTCTTCACCATTTACGACTTTGTCGACGCCTTCCATCACTTCCAAGATCCCGAATGGGACGGGGAGCCCTTAGAGCCGGAAGTAAACGTGGTGAACGAAGCACCCATTCCCTATCTACCCAAAGAGCCAAAAGAACCGGGTCCGGACGGCGGTGAAAAGCGCAGGCGGATCAAGGTGAAACTGCGGGACGGCAAGGAGCGGGAAATACAGCATATGATGTCCACCTCCTTCTGGAGTGCGGACGGCCAGCCCATTTCCGCCGAAGAGTTTCTGCATAACCTGTTTGGCGAGTTGCCGAAGCTTTTCCAGAACGAAGCCGAACTGCGCAGTCTGTGGAGTAATCCCCTGACCCGCCGCAGCCTGCTGGACAAACTCGCCGACGCCGGTTTCGGCCTGGACGATCTGACGATGTTGCAGCACCTCATCCAGGCCGAAAAAAGCGATCTGTTTGACGTCCTGGAATACGTATTCAACAGCGACGTGCAGCCCATCACCCGCGAAGCCCGGGTCGCCGCCGCCCAGGCGAACATCTTTGCCCTGCTCGACGACCGGCAAAAGGAGTTCATTGATTTTGTGCTCAGCAAGTACGTCGAAACCGGCGTCGGGGAACTCGACCAGGAGAAACTGCCCATTTTGTTAACTAATAAGTACCAGTCGCTGGAAGACGCGAAGCAAGTACTGGGCGATGTGGCGAATATCCGGGCCTTGTTTGTGGATTTTCAACAGCATTTGTATGAGCGGGTGGCGTGAGGGGGGGTCGCTTTAACTGAGCGTCTCACTTTGAGTGAGACACTCAGTTAAACGGAAGCGGGCGGCGCAGGTGATGGATGTGCATGATCAGTTTTTGCGGGAGGTGGAGTTGGGGGAGGTACTGGGGGGAGGATCATTCCGCTTGCATGGAGGAAGATTGAATAATAGTTTTAGCCTTTGGCCTGGAGGTGTGCCGTGTTAGTTGGCGGGAGGGTAAGAAGGGATAAATTGACAAATAATTTAAATACCGAACCTATGAAATTATATGCACTTACTTTTGGAGACATCATGGAGCGCAATGTGCTTTACTATGATGAGCAACAACAAGAAGCTTGTGCCCATTTGTGTCACACCTTAAAAATTGATTATTTGCCAGCCTTGGATGGTCTGAACAAATATGAATTTAAAGGAAATGTCTTTCAGTGCTCAGCCATTGACAACAGCCAATGGGTTGATATTGAAGGCGCAATTTTTCATCAGAATGTACCTGCTCTTTTCCAATCACAGGGTCATAACGTGTTATTCGTTCGGCAACATGGGACGCTCATTGGTGTGGTACATATCTCAGACTATAACCGCCCTTTGGTAACGGAAACCATACAAAACTGGGTACTTGAATTTGAGCATTCATTGCGCCGATATTTGACTGCAAGTGGAAAGACAGAATCCGACATCAATAGTATTCGGGATAAGCCTGCCAAAATCGATGTGCGCCTGCATCCATTCCAAATTTTTCTTCTTACAGACTTGATGCGCTTTGTGAAGCTTGGGAATACTTATCCTTTTTCATTATCTGAAGATGAATATCAAGAAATTCGGATTTTGCGAAATAGCGCAATGCATGGAAAAGACTGGGTTGAAAGCGACAATTCGGTTTACGACAATGATTCCCTTTCATTATTATTTAATCGGATTAAAACCCTTGAAAGAAAATTACAAGACCTTTATTCACACCTTTTTCAACTTGAAAAACCCTTTCGCGCCTCGCTTAATCAGAAAAAACTGGAACTGTTAAAAACTAGTGAGATTGCCGCGCTTAATTTCATTCTCAGTAACCAATAGGCTGTGTTCTTGTCCTGAAATCCCAAATCTCACACAAATCCCTGCCCGGCCCACCGCGCTGGTGTGAGGCTGTATCCACTCTACAACCTTAAACAAAACCGCCTGTCCGATCCTGCCTACTATGTGCGCCGCCCCTTTTTGCCGTCAGCTTTATAGATGTTGTTTAGTGTACAGGTCTTTCCAGAAATGAACGCGCCAGGTGGGTGAACGTTTACCCTTCCGCCATGTGGGTAAGTTTGGACCGAAACGGGTGGGAAAGTTTCAATCAAATTAGGTAGGTAAGTTTGCTCAGAAATATACACTGAGAGGCGGGAATATTTGCAAAAGCAGAATGCAGAATGAGTGAGAGGAACGATACCAATCCAATGGAGTGAAGTGAATCTCGAAAAATTGAAGAAAATTTTGCTGTTTAGTGAGGAATTAGGTACTGATTTTACATAAAACATTACCTTTGCAAGACCGAAACATAACTTTATTCTTCCTCTTTGAGTAAACAAGATTAAATTTTTAATTAAAATGAAAACACTAATCAACATAATTTCTTGGGTAGCTTTTCCAGTTGCTCTTGCGTGGTCATTGAAAACAAATTTTGATTATGAACCATTGTTAGCTCTTTTAGCATCTACTATTGGGATAATAACCACTTTTAATGGAGGTAATCAGAGTAATATACGTGGTAGGGTAGTTCATAATTTTCAAACAGATATTGCCTACGTAACACGGCTAATAAATATCATTCCTTTCGGTAAATATGTCGTTTCAGTACTATCATTTGCTATTGTTATTGCCATAATTAGTGCATTAAAGCTAGATAATTTTAAATTCAATTACCTGGCTTTTGGAGCAGTATTTGCCTTTTCAATCTTAATCCTTGTTGCGTCAAAATTCAGTACTTCTTCAGATATATTTGTAAAAAATTCTGGCCGCGCTTTAATAGTTGTAGTACCATTCCTTTTCATTTTATGTGCTTGTTTTTTAGCTTCGTCAGTTTTTTTTGATTGGCCGAAACGATTTTGTGAATATTTTGATAATTGTAAAGAAGATACAGGTTTTGTTATACCACAGATTGACACCTGTAAGGTGCATATCTTAGTATCTGATTATATTGATGAAGATGGTAAGAATGGCGCCTTTGGAAAAGTTATTGCTTCGGAAATTGAAGCCAAACTAGAAAGACTAACTGATTCATTTCCTGAAGTAGAAAAATATATAAACCAAATTACTAGCGTACATGAAAAGGTCAACAAGAACAACTATGCCTCTATTCTTAAAAAATACAATGCAGATATAATTTTTTATGGCACCTATGTTAATCCTATTGAAGACACGAGTAAATTTTATACAAATATATTTATGGATGCGGATTTTACTCAAGAATATAAATCTGCCTCCAATGCAACCTTAAGACAAAATGATATATTTGATTTTAATTTGACAGAATTAATAGGAAAAGAGTCGGAAAAAATAATATATTACTTGGCAGGAACAATCGTCTCAGGTTTAGATAAATGTACAGCAAAGGAATTAAGAGATTTCTCCCTTGCTGAGGCATTACTTAAAAAGTCGTATAGCATTGAAACGAATAAAAGATTCGATGTTTGGGTAGCAAGCACATACTTTTATGTGTTACAGCAAATAGGAAAGTCAAGCGAGGCTATAACGATCTACACTAAACTGCTCAGCAATAAATTAGTTAAAGAAGACGAAAAAGCACTAGTTTATATGCAATTAGGTGATATTTATACTAATATGGACGAATTTGTATTAGCAAAAGAAAGTATTAATAAGGCAATACTTTATAGTAAGATGAGCTTCGATACTTTTGACTTAGTAAAGTCCTATAATATGATGGGTTCATTGCTTATACACTCTGACCCAATTGATTCTGCTAAATACTATTATGATAAGGCATTAGAAAACAAAGTATATGTAGATTCTAATACCTTGGCTAAAATAACTAATGGCCTAGGTATGACACGCCTAATCGAGAAAAAATATTTTGAATCTATAGAATTTTTCTCTCAAGCAACTAAACTTTATAGAAATACAAATGATCTATCAGGAGAAGTTACATCATTGGCAAATATTTCTCAGGCATATAGTTATCTGGATAGTCTTGATTTAGCCTTAAAATACGCAACACAGGCTTTAATGATTGCTGAAAATTCTAATTTTAAGGAGGACTGCGCAAGAATATATTGGCAATTATCTTCTATATATAGGAAAAGAAAAGATCATAAATTATCTATTTCTTTTTTGCATAAGTGTCTGAAATTACTCAACGAACTTGAGTTGGACTTCAGAGTGCCAATCACTGAGTATACAATTGCCATCAATTACAGAGAATTATCTCAAATAGATTCTTGTAAGAAATACCTACTTGCAAGTATAAAATCTTCGCAAAAGTATGATGATCCAGAAACGCTTAATCTCGCTAGAACAGAATTGAAAAAAAATAGTAAATAAGCCTCTCTAATGTCCGTATCAGATTTATACTCATTCCTATTAAACCCTTGAAAATCCATAAAAAAGTATACAATAAAGGTATTTACTTCCCCGACTGTTCTATGAGCGGATACTTAATTAATTCCTGAATGCTAAGAATTGCGATGAAGCAACTCAAAAAGACGTACTGCAAAAAGGTAAAAGACTTTCTTAGGATAATTGTATATTCCGGTCGGTTTGACCCTCTCGTACCGATTTTGTCTCGTTCTTCGTCACTTTTGGTGATGCCAATATTTGATCGCCCCTCCCTTCCAAGTTAAGCGCCTGTGTACTAGCTGTTTGGTAAACATTGGGGCCGGATGTTGTTTTGCACAAGGCAGTCACCACCGAAAGTGACGAAGAACCAGTTTGAGCGAAATAGACACCGGCTAACTGAAGCTATAATTCATAAATAAAAGTTGCTGAATCAATAACGTCCTGCCCAGTATAAATCCAAATTAAAAAACAAAAAGTTGAAACCCGGCTTCCGTCCGCCCCCATTTTGGCAAACCCCATTTTACCGGTAGTTGCTTTATTCATAAATGTATTCCTCAATTTCCGTCAACTCGTCAGCGTTTGCTTTCTTTGCTAGTCTTAGTCGGACAGCAATGCTGTTTGATGGAAAACGTAAAAACGATTGCAGTCTAGTAATAAGTAGTGGCAACAAATAATCTTTTCCTGAAACAAAGCGAAGAAGCTTTTTGTCCTTTGCTTTAATTCGCTCTTTGATAATTTCAATTTCAGTATTCAGTCTTTCCTCTCCGAAAAATGCAATAAGTTTACCTATCAATTCGTCTTTTCTTGCTTTTACTTTACCAGGATTAACAATTCCAGAATTTGAATTACATAATTTAGATACTTTATAGCCTATCGTCTGCTCTTGTGGAATGTGTTTGAAGCATATGGCATAAACTATGAATAATTCTAACAATAAGCTTTCATTTTCCGTAAGCCATGAATTAAAATCAATTTTATCTTTTATTTGTTCTAATTCCATTTCACATTCCTCTTCGTCTGCTGTTTGACATATTGCGTTTTCACAAAAAAGATAATTTTCAACACAGTATCTTGGTAGTACATAAAGTCCGTTAAGTGCTGGCTCTAGTGTATCATTTAAAATATGAAAATCACCGTCAATGATAAAAACTTTTTTTCGCCCATTACTTTCCTGACTTTTCCTACATTCTTCTATCACTTGTTCTCGATTACCAAGAGGAAAAACTTGTTCAATTTTAAACTTTGTTCCCAAAGCTTTATTCAGGAGTTCTTTAAATATTTTGCGATATCCCTCTGCGGTATCTTCAATATAGATGTCAACATCATTATATTCTTCATAAAAGAGGGATGATGCTGATTTTGCTGCGGTTCCTCTGTTATGCATTGCCTTTATGTTTACTAATCTTTACACCTTTACTTTTATAATCACCAACTATGTCTGGTGAATGAGTTGCAAGAATAAATTGAGTTTTTTCACTTGCAATTAAAAGGGTTTCAATAAATATTTCTTGCCATTTAATATGAAGGGATAACTCTGGTTCATCAATAATCAATATATTTTCATGCGATTCAGAAGTAAATCTATTAAACATAACATTAGCAAATAGAATTACAATTTGTCTTTCTCCTGATGACAATGCGTCAATAGAAACATCCCGCCCATTTGGTCTTTTAATAAATAAGTGGCCCACTTGATCAATATAGATTTTCTTCCCAGTATCTTTTATGAAGGAATTTATTATCTGGATAAACTTATTTATTGGTTTAAAGGCTTTGTTCGTTTTGTTATTGTAATCATCAATTATTTCTACAAGCCTAGCTAACTTATCAACTTGTGCACGGTTAATTAGCCATTCAATACTTACACTTGTTGTCTTTTCTTCTTCTTGAGGTTTAATACTGTCGATCAAAGTTTCAAGTTTTTCAAACAAAGGTTTTAGTTTCTGAACAAATGTTTCACTATCATATCCAATTTTTTTTAATGCATCTTCGATTTCCTGCTGTCTTGATAAGAGATTCCTCTTTTCATTGTAGTTATTTAAATCGGCAAGATCTTTTTTAGGGTCAAATGTTATATAGTCAAAATAGCTAAGTAAAATTTGTCTTTGAATTGCAGCCGTATACCCGTCCTCTATTTGTTTAAGTTTTTTATACATTGCTTGAACAAGAAATTCAGTTTCTAATAAACTTACGCCTAGAGTTCCTTTGTATTGTCGCCTATATTGAGAAATTTCGTGCCTTGATTTGTTCATAAACATTCTTCGCTCTAATAGATAGTCGTCTTTCTCGGATTGAGAATCATCCATTCTTCTTTCAAGTCCAATGAAAATTGGTGATGGTAACTCTTGAATAAAGTCTAAAACTGGATGAGGTGAAATATTTTTAATAATATAATCATTTGTTTCAATTCCTTCTTTTTGTTTGAATTGAATAAATTCTAGCTCCTCTAATTTTCGTTTATCGATTTTTAAAGGTTCTTGAATGTGATTTACACTGACTAATAGTATATTTTTTTCTGTCTGGGCTATAATCTTATAATCTTTATTCAAGTAAGTTATATCAAGTTCAAGTTTCTCGAAGGGTATTGATATCAAGTCCTTAATATTGGGGCAAAGGATAGCTTGGAGCAAAAGTATTGCGGTTGTTTTGCCAGAACCATTAACTCCTGTCACAATTGACAAATCGGTATTAAACTCAACGTCTATGTTTAAATAGTCGTGAACTTTAGTGCCTTGAAATTTTAATATTCGCATTTTGTTTAATTGTTGACTGTTTATATGTATATGTCTGTCTTTGCAATTACCCGTAACGGTTTAGGGCTTGCCGAAGTGGGGGAAATCAAGGCACTTCCGGCCAACCCTTGTACTAAAGTTAAATTGAAAAACTGAACTTGAGCCTTTGCTCGTCAGCCCCATTTTGGCAAAACCGTGTTGGTGGCTGGCGTTATTCGTCACCCTGCAAATAGTTAATGAATTTGTTGAAACTAAATCCCATTCCTGCAATGTTCGGTTCAAGAATTACGGAATTTGCAAATGCTCCACCAATGCCTTTTTTCTTTTCACTTTTAATGGCAAAATCGTCAAGGTCTTGTCCTTGCTTAATTTTTGAGAATATTTTTTGGATAAGTTCAACTACTTGCGTTGTGTCCTTACAATATTTTTTCAGAGGGAATAATATTAGCTTTAAATTATCTTCAACGTGTTGGTCTGCGGTTCCCATTGCCCTACGTCTAAAGTCTGCTGGATGTCGGTTAGTAACTAGGATGGCTGGTAATAATTGCTCGCTGTCAACGTTGTCGCCATTTATGCTGTGCCACGATAAAACTTCGTCACTAAAATGAACTCCTGGGTCTGTCCGCATAACAACTACCGCATTTTTTTGCTCGGATGCAAGTGTCGCCATTTTGCCGAAGTTTTTGCGTAATGCTTCACTCAATGGTTCGTCCCACCCATAGTCAAGTAAATAAATAAAATAGTCCCGATGATGGTCGTCAGGAATTCCTTCTAAACTGTGAACCATTAGTCCCATAGTTGTCAATTTTTAGTGTGTCTCGCTACGCTTGCCACCAACTCGCAAATATGCGCACCTACCATACGCTCTCCTAGCAAAGGTAAATCTACCGCTCAAATTCTCAATCATGGCCACCATATTTTCATTTGCCTGATAATGAACAGGCTAAAGCAAAGGCATGCTGCGAAGAAGCTTAGAGGGTCAGGTAGTATAGCGTGGCTGTTGGGTCATGGTTGTAATACCGGAGTACCCTTCGTTGAACAGGGAAGTGCTGGCTGGCAGGGTCATGTTATTCATTTTAGCTCAAACATAGACCTTTCGCCAGGCAAGTAGTTGGGCTATGTTTGTCGGCTAAACAACAGTTCTCCAAATAGCCACTTTCGTAATCTACCATCTCCAAACGCAACACCTTTTTACCACCCCGCCGCTGCGCGGCTGTCCCGACCCGACCAACCCTAAACAAAATGAAAGTGCTCACCCAAAGGCCATTTGCCTCGCCTGTCCGATCCTGCCGACTATTCCCGCCGCCCCATAACGGTGGCCGCTCTAAAGTAAATAGCCGGGTGATTTTTGAAATTCCTATCTTTGTAAGAAACAACTATAACCATGGAAAAAACGGGTCAAATTGAGATAAAGGTAAAAGGTCGAAAGGGCAACCTGGATCTTTCCCCTGATCAATATGACATCAGGGAAATCATCGATGTGCTGCAAAATGCAGAAAACATGCTGTTCCCAGGTACAAAACGGAACAGGCCCGTCATTTCCTACGAAATAGCCGAAGGCTCGGTGCGGCATATAATGAAAACTACCTTGCAGGCGGTAATTGGTTTCAATGCGCTGCTTGCCCAGATCAATACGGAGCATTACTCCGTGGACTTTCTGGAATTGCCAACGGCGCGGGCCTTTGAATTTTTTCAGCAATTAGCCCAGAAGCATAATTACGAATACGAAATAAGTACTTCCGTTGCTGACAGTTCCAAAGTGGTCATTAATAAAGACACGCGGTTTATCCGGTCGGAAGAAGTTTGGGCGGATGCCGAGTTCTATTTCTACGGTACGATTATAGACGCCGGGGGGAAAGGCAAAGCCAATGTTCATCTGGAAACAAAAGATTATGGTATGCTTAAAATAGAAGCGGAGAAAGTGGCGCTGGCAAGCTATGAAAGCAATCCGCTCTATAAGACCTATGGTGTTCGGGCGCTGGGTAAGCAAAATATCCGGTCAGGGGAAGTAGACAAAGATTCTTTACGGCTGCTGGAAATCATCAGTTACCATCCGGCTTATAAAGAAGACTATATTCAGTCACTCATTGCCAAAGCCAGGAAAAGTTGGGCCGATGTGCCTGATGCTGATCAATGGCTGCAAGACCTGCGGGGTTATGGGGCATAGTGGCGTACTACTGGATACCAGTTTTTTCATTCGCCTGTTGAACGAGCAGGACCCACTGCATGAAAATGCGCTGGGTTACTACCGCTACTTCCTTGAAAAAGAATTTGTCTTAAAAATCTCCACGATCTCCGTCGCTGAATACTGTGTGCGCGGTGAGTTAGAGGAACTGCCACTACAGGATTTGCAGATTCTGCCTTTTAATATCAATCATGCCGTCCGGGCGGGCAAGTTGGCCAATTTGATCTTTCAGCATAGAAATGCGCTGCAACTTCCAGATCGGCGCATCATCCCCAACGATACTAAATTATTCGCCCAGGCGGACCGCGAAGAGCAAATTCACAAATTTGTCACCTCGGATGCGGAAAGTCTAAACATGGCGGCCCTTATCCGACAATATACCCCTTTGCAATTCGAGATTATAAATATTCGGGATCCTTATAGTACAACGTTTGGGTTACTGGACCTTAAGTAAAACCTGTACTGCGCTGCTGCGAAGCTGTATCCACTCTACAACCCAAAACAAAAATCAAAATGTGAGCAAGGAGGTGGGTATAGGCCTTTCAGATTTGTCAACTTAAAAAAAAGCTACGGTATATACTCATTTAGGCGTTTGTTGATCTATTGCGATCTTTGTTTGATGTCAAAAACTAGAAGTATATTAGGGGACAAGCGCTTGGAGCGTCCTCACGGGAAATTGGTGGATGCCATGATTCAAAA
>JANPIN010000114.1:0-7393 GCA_031425035.1 Saprospirales bacterium
AACACCACTAATACCCCCCCTTCGCGGTCGCCCCAAAAAAAAGTCGCCCCACCGCGAGATCCTTGGTCCGACGACTTTTTAGGTCGTCTGACCAATTCATCACCACTCACATCCCCCCTTAGCGGTCGGACGACAAAAAAGTCGTCAGACCGCGAGCGAGCATTTAGAACAACTTTCTAATTTCAATTTCCGTCAGGTTTTTATTGACCAGCCCCTCCAATCCGTTCCACTCCAGTTGTAGTTCCTGGCGAATAAGACTTTGATTGCACAAAGTTCCATTTCGCAGGCCTGCAAGATCCCGGCAGGAAGAAAACTCCCAATCAAGTGGATTGGTCACCAGACCTGCCGAAACAGGATTGTAAAGAATATAGCGGAAACATAGAAGCGAATAATCTTCCCAGCTCCATTCACTGCTCACCTGTTTAGCCTTTGTTTTTTGCTGGAATAACGAACCGGTTATATTTTCCTGCTTTTGAATGGCACGTGTATAACTACTGAGCATAACCTGCGTGCCCTTACTAAATGGTTGAACATACGTACGTGCATTATCCGGATCGGGAGATCCCAATGAACGAGCATCGGCCTTGATCAATAAATGGAAGTGGTTAGGCATAAGACAGTATGCCAGCAGATCGCAAACGGGCAAAAGATGCGTGCGAATTTTATCCAGGAAGAACAGATAATTTTTGCGGTCAAAAAATATGGGTTGTTTACCATTGCCGCGATTGTAAACGTGGAAAAGCTGATTTTCAAGAAGTTGCATGAAAAGGTAGGTTGGAGAAGGCCAAGATATGCTGACTTCTTTTGCAACCGATCAGGTGAGCTGTAATGAGCCGAATTGAACCGAAATGCCTTAAAAAACAGGTAATTTAATACTGGCTTAATCATCACCCTATTACACCCCAAGCGGTCGGACGACAAAAAAGTCGTCAGACCGCAGCTCCTTGGTCCGACGACTTTTTTGTCGTCGGACCAAATTATCACCCACCATCCCCTTAGCGGTCGGACAACAAAAAAGTCGTCAGACCGCGAGCCCCTTGGTCCGACGACTTTTTGGTCGTCGGACCAATTTATCCCCATCCACAATCCCCTTAGCGGTCGGACGACAAAAAATTCGTCAGACCGCAGGCCCTACACATACCCCTTCGCCTGCAACCGAAACAGTTCCGCATATTTACCGCCCTGCGCCAGCAGTTCCTCGTGGCTGCCCAGTTCCAGCAGTTCGCCGTGTTCGAGGAAGAGGATCCGGTCGGCCATGCGCACGGTACTGAAACGGTGCGAGATCAGTACGGCCGCTTTGCCTTTCATCAGTTCGGCGAAACGAATAAACACCTCGTGTTCCGCGCGGGCATCGAGCGCCGCCGTCGGCTCATCGAGAATAATGAGCTGCGCCTCGCGCATATAGGCCCGGGCCAGCGCCACCTTCTGCCACTGACCGCCGGACAGATCGACGCCGCCGGTGAAGCGTTTGCCGAGCATTTGTTCGTAGCCGTTGGGCAGTTGCTCGACCACGGTGTTCGCCAGACTCTTATGCGCCGCGTCTTCGATCTGCGGGCGGTTCGTGCGCTCTTCCACGCTGCCGATGGCGATGTTTTCGGCCGCCGTAAACATGAAGCGGACAAAGTCCTGGAAAATGACCCCGATCTCGCTGCGCAAGTCTTCCGGATCATATTCGCAGAGGTCCACGCCGTCGAGCAGAATACGGCCTTCGGAGGGTTCGTAGAGGTGGGCAAGCAGTTTGACCAACGTGGTTTTGCCGGCGCCATTTTCGCCCACCAGCGCCAGTTTCTCGCCGGGATGCAGCGTAAAACTGAGGTGCCGCAGCGCCCAGATTTCCGTTTCCGGGTATTTAAAACCCACGTTTTCAAACACAAAACCCTGTTTCATCGGCCGCGGCACTTTACGCGAAGCGGTGTGGTTGGTGGAAAGCGGCTTCAACTCCAGGAAATCAAAAAGATCCTGCAAATACAGCGAAGTCTCGGCAATGCGCGAAAAACGGCTCACAATACCCTGTAGCAAACCCTGCAACTGCCGGAACGAACCGGCCAGGAAGGTCAGGGTACCCACGGTGATCTGGCCAATGACGGTTTGCCAGATCACAAACACGTAGGCGGCATAGTAACTCACCGTGCCGAGCGTGCTGAACAGACTGCCCCAGGCCGCGCGTTTGAGCGCCAGTTTCTGGTTGGCCAGGAAGTATTTATCCGAAATGAATTTAAAACGGTCGGCAATGAAGTTTTCCAGACCGAAAATCTTGATCTCTTTCGCCGTTTCATTACTCGCGCCGATATAGCGCAGGTAGTCGATCTCGCGGCGTTCAGGCGTCCAGGAGCGCGAAATGGAATAGCTTTCCTGGTTGAATTTGGATTCACCGACAAAAGACGGAATGACCGCCACCACCAGGATCAGCAGCAGCCAGGGATTGAACGCGATCAGGCCGCCCATCAGGAAAACGATGGTGATAAAATCCTGGGCCTGGGCCAGCACCATGCTCATCAGCGCGGTACGACCGGCCGTTTGCGTGCGGGCGCGTTCGAGTTTATCGTAAAAAGTAGCGTCTTCAAACTGGTATAAATCCAGCGTCGCCGCGTGGCGGATAATGCGCACCGAAGAATCGTTATTGACCAGATCGCCCAGCAGACTATCGGTCAGTGTAATCGCCCGGCTGAAAAGGCTGGAAAAGATGGCCAGCAGCAGTTCCGCACCAACCCACCACCACAGGGAAGTCGGCAGATCGGAAAGAGCGGTATTGGTCTGGGAAACTTTGATGGTCGCGATCACCGTGTCGATGATCTCCTTGCCCACGTACAGCATTAAAAGCGGAATGACCGATTGGGCCAGTCGCAGCATAATGTTCCACATCGCCAGCCGGGGGGAAACTTCCCAGATCATCCGAAAAAAACGCGGGACGTTACGCAGGGAGGAAAATTGAGCGAAGAAATTCTTTTTTTCTTTTTTGACCGACATGGTGCCATTATTGAACGCTTCCCGCTGCGCGCGCCGATAGTTTCTATCTTTTATCATCATCAAAACTTTACCGCATATTTTCCCCCGGTTATCAGGCGAACCAAACCCAATTTCCATGAAAAAGTTCCTACTGGTTGGGCTGGGCATTCATGAATAAGGGTTTATACGGTTACAATCAACCGTATAAACCCTTATCAACTTTATAAACCTCCCCCCTTACTTCGTCATTTGCAGTACCGTCAGCGCCAGCAAAGCGCTTTCTTCTTCGGGTTTTAAATCCCGCAGTAAAGTCAGTGCCCGTGGATTGGGACTGCGACCGGGCAGCGCCGGGTTATTGATAGAAGCGGCAGTACCGGCACCCAGCAGCACGGGATACTGGCTCTCGCCGGGTTCAATTTCCACACGGGCCAGCAGACGACTCTTACTATCCGGAGAAAGCAGCACGCCGTCCACATAGGTGCCAAGCGGCTGGTCGTTTACCCATATTTCGGTTTCCTTGCCTTTACGCCGGAACACAAATTCGCGATCACTGGTACGCGCCAGCATCAGGGCATTTTTGCCGCTTTTCCGTTCGGCATACGCCAGAATAGGCTCCTGATAAATGCTCGTGAATACGCCTTCGGAGGTAGAGTCCAGCCAGCCCGGCTTCCGGCCCACCCGCTGATTCAACGAAAGCAGTGACAGCATTTCGTCGTCCCAGGGCACCAGTGCGCCCGATTTGGACTGCTGCAAACGACCACGCAGGCCATCCACGGCGCTGCGCCAGGCCTTGCTATCGGGGTTAAAAGCACTTTGGCCAATGGCCTTTGCAATGACCCAGATGATGCCCACGACAAAAGTGGAAAGGGTGATCAATAACATGAAAAAACTCAGCAGAATGCGCATTTTCTTTTTCTTTTTCACAAAACGAATGGTAGCATCAACTTATTAAACCGCTATAAGCCGGACAGGGTTGACCTTTTCTGCAAAAAAACCGGTCCACCCAGCAGGCATACCGGTTTTTTCGATGAAAACCCAAAACTATAACGACAGACCGGTCCTAACGAAGCAGAACGACCTCGCCTTTTTCAAATTGCACCTGGCTCTGATCCCGGCGTTTATAGCGGAGCGTGTACACATACACATCCGATTGGGCGTCGGTACCATTGAGCGTTAGTCCATCCCACTGCTGCGTCGTTTCATACCCCTGAAAAACCAGCTCACCCCAGCGGTCATAAACCAGAAAATCGACCAGCTCGATGTCGCATTGATCGAAAATAGCGGAAAAACGGTCGTTCACCCCGTCGCCATTGGGGGTAAAAGCATTGGGGTATAATGGCCGGCAACAGTCGGCCTGCGGTTTCAATAGTTGGAAAGTATCGGCCGCTACCCCGCAGGAAGTGGTTAGCCGCACGATATACGTACCGAAATCTTTAATGACCAGGGAATCGGCAACGCTGCCATCCGACCATTTAAAGGTGCCAGCCTGGTTACCCGTGGCGCGCAGGGTGAGCGGTAAGGCCCGGCAGGTATCGATGATCGGATCGGTCGTTATCTGCACAATAGCCAGCCCGCCCTGCACCTCGAAAGTGGTACTGGATATACTGCAGGCGCTTTCTACCTCTACGGTATACGTTCCCGCCGTCTGTACGGTGATGTGCGCCGTGGTGTCGCCGGTGGACCAGCTGTAATGCAGTCCGGTCTGGGTGGCTTTCAGGGTGACCGGGCCGTTGCAGACCGAAAGCTGGATCGTATCGTGCGGAGGGTCGGGAGCAAAAATATAGTCGGCGAAATTGGGCAGCGAAGTGAACAGCCCGCCGGCGTTTTCAACATCCGTTGGAAATTTCATGATGGCCCGTTCCAGCATGGGTGCAGCAACGTCGGCACAATGAATTACGGACAGGCTGACCAGCGGAATTAACTCCAGAAAATCTTCAAATAATTGCTCGATGAAGTAAATATTGCCGTCCGGTCCGATCTGCATAAGGCCGGCGAAAGTGAACTCGGAGGCGCCGGCCAGGGATTTTTCCACGATCGGATTAGCCAGCAGATCGTAGCGGACGATTTCAGAAGAAACATCCGATTTAAAACCATACAGGTACCGGCTGTTGGGAGAAAAAGTAAAGCTGTAGTTGGAAATAGCGATGGAATATAAAAAGGTGAGCGTTCCCGTAGCGGCATCAAAAGCGAAGATTTGGCTGCCCGCACAAAGGAAATGTCCATCGGGTGAAATTTTCATCACCAGGGTCGCCGTGTTGGCTGCTTGCCCGTTGGGAATTTGCTGCTGGGGCTGCCCTACCCCACTGGCCGTGACCGGAACCACGACAAATGCCTGAGTATTTTTATTCACGGTAATGACCCAGAAATCCTGCCCGTTCGCATGCGGTACGGCCGTAATGGTTTCGCTCGCCGGCTTAAAAACGGGCACATTTGCCTGCACCACACTCCCCAGTCCCCCATTCAACGTCATATCGATCTCGAAAAAAGAGAGCCCTCGATTATCCAAAATTGGACTGGGCGCATGATCCATGGTAAATTGGTAGTAATGATTCGGGCTGCCGGGTTTTGGCAGCACCAGCGCACTCTGGGAAGCGCTGTATCCACCGCCTTCGGACTGCCCCATATCGTATATCACCTCGTTGTTCCGATTCCAGATGTAGCCCCTGCGTACCCCATTAATTCCGGCGCTAATAATGCCGCCGCCATTGCTGTAAAACAGTAACTGCCCATTGGCATCGCAGTACGACGAGCAGCCTTCGTAGGAATCCATGGCGCTGCCTATGATTTTCACCGGCGCACCGCTACTGAAATCGAGGCCGGCATGGTTGCCGAAATGCCAGATCTGGCCGTGTTTGGAAAGTTGAGCGAAGCCGGTAGGGAGGGCGCCTAAAAGCGCAAACAGAAACGCCAGAAGCGGGCGAAGGCGGATAAATCGTTGCATGGGATGAATTCGGGATGAGAATGAAGAAAGCCAAAGGTAGCCAGCAGGCACCGTTCCACCCGCTCAATTCCGGGTTTTGTTCCTAATCCGTCAAAGCAAAGTAGTATAACTATACGACGACGGATGGCCTGGTTTTTTGAAGTTGATGATCTTTACGCGCTTTTTACAGGAAAAAATGTCACCTGCCGGGCGCCGGCTCTGTCAAAATCATCCATCCTATCCACGCTTGTCTGCCAATCCGTCAGATTTACCCGGCTGGCATACCGATTGATTAAACCCAGATACCAACGAATCTATCATTCACAAATCCAATTAACAAGACATATAAACTATGGGAAAAATCATCGGTATTGACTTAGGAACTACCAACTCCTGCGTGGCCGTCATGGTCGGCAATGAACCGGTAGTCATTGCCAATGACGAAGGAGCCCGCACTACGCCCTCCGTCGTCGGTTTTCTGGATAATGGCGAACGTAAAGTCGGCGCGCCGGCCAAACGCCAGGCCATCACCAACCCGAAACGTACGGTCGCCAGTATCAAGCGTTTTATGGGTATGCGCCACTCGGAAGCCACTTCCGAAATCAGCCGGATGCCTTATCAAGTGATAAAAGGCGACAACGATACGATCCGTGTCGATATCGACACCCGCATGTATACGCCCCAGGAGATCTCGGCTATTATTCTGCAAAAAATGAAAAAAGTCGCCGAAGACTATCTCGGCGAAACAGTAACCGAAGCCGTGATCACGGTACCGGCTTACTTCAACGACTCACAACGTCAAGCCACCAAAGAAGCCGGCGCTATTGCCGGTCTGGACGTGAAGCGTATTGTGAACGAACCAACCGCAGCAGCCCTGGCTTATGGCCTCGACAAACGCGATCGGGACATGAAAATCGCCGTGTACGATCTGGGCGGCGGTACCTTCGATATCTCCATTCTGGAACTCGGCGGCGGTGTATTTGAAGTAAAATCCACCAATGGTGATACCCACCTCGGTGGTGATGACTTTGACCACACCATTATCGAATGGCTGGCCGGTGAATTCCAGCGCCAGGAAAATATGGACCTCCGTAAAGATCCGATGGCGCTGCAACGCCTGAAAGAAGCGGCGGAAAAAGCCAAGATCGAGCTGTCCAGCGGCGCCGAAACGGAAGTAAATTTGCCGTATATCACGGCCGTGGACGGTGTGCCAAAACACCTGGTGATCAAACTCAGCCGCTCGAAATTCGAGCAGATGACCGACTCCCTGGTACAACGCACCCTGGAACCCTGCCGCAAAGCCCTGAAAGACGCCGGTTTGAAACCTGCCGACATCGACGAAATCATTCTGGTCGGTGGTTCCACCCGGATCCCGCGGATTCAGGAAGAAGTGGAAAAATTCTTCGGCAAAAAACCCAACCGTTCGGTGAACCCGGATGAGGTGGTAGCCATCGGTGCAGCCGTACAAGGCGCTATTCTGTCGGGTAACGCCGGCACCAGCGGTATGCTGCTGCTCGACGTGACGCC
>JANPIN010000115.1:0-5255 GCA_031425035.1 Saprospirales bacterium
AGGGAGACCAGGACATCCACTTTTGCAACGCCGGTTTTCTCGGAAATAGCGTTCACCAAGTCAGCCTTTCTCATGTTTTAATGCGTTGATTTTGAATATGTTATGAACAAAAAGAGGGTGTTTTCAAAAACGAGAGGCAAAGATCGCACTATTTTCGACCTATACAAGCATTTCTCCAAAAATTTACTTGCCGCATGTGGTTGTAAATCAAGGAGTATGCTAAATACGGCCATTTTCAGCGGCCTTCGTTTTGACGGCACAAACTCGCACGAATTCAGCAGTTTACAAACAGGACGGACAAATTTTATTCATCGCCGCCCGCCCCGTAGTATTTTTCTACATTTGCCCGAAGCTGTCGACCCAATGACCGGCTTTATTTATCCACCATACCAACAAGATCATCTATGCTTTTATCCATGACCGGTTACGGCCGCGCAAATGGCAGCTTCGGCGATAAATCCATTGCAGTAGAAATACGGGCGCTCAACTCTAAAATGACCGACCTGAAAATGCGGCTGCCCGGAGATTATAGAGAAAAGGAGGTCGAAATGCGGAAGATCGTGACCGACCATGCCGAAAGAGGTAAAATAGACATGATCGTCGATGTGCAAAACGCCGACGGCGCCGCTTCCGTCAGCCTCAATGAAGGCCTGTTCCGGGGCTACCACAAAGCCTTGAGCCGCCTGACTTCCGAACTCGGCATGGCCCAGACCGATCTGCTACAAGCTATTCTGCGCATTCCAAACGTGGTGGCGGCTACCAGCGGCGAAGTGGACGAGGAAGAGTGGCAGGCCATTGTCGAAACGGTGAACCGCGCCCTCAACTCGTTCAAGGCTTTTCGAAAACAGGAAGGCCTGGTGCTCGAAGCCGACTTGCGGATGCGTGTCGGCACCATTCTAGAACTCCTGGAGCAGGTCGGCACCTTTGAGCAGGACCGCTTCGTCCGGATGCGCGAGCGCCTGCGGAACAACCTCGAAGAAAGTATTGGCAAAGAAAACCTCGACAACAACCGTTTCGAGCAGGAAATTCTCTACTACCTCGAAAAAATGGACATCACCGAAGAGAAGGTCCGCCTGGCGCAACATTGCCGGTATTTCCTCGAACAGATCGACGCCAAAAATGAATCGGCCGGCCGTACGCTTAACTTCATCTCCCAGGAAATAGGCCGCGAAATCAACACGCTGGGCGCTAAAGCCTATGATGCGGACCTGCAAAAACTGGTCGTGCAAATGAAAGACGAACTGGAAAAAGTAAAGGAACAATTGGCTAATGTGCTATGAGCAGCTGGCGCGGAAGGTTGGATAAACAGGGGGTTATATATGACCATAATGATGTAGGTCAACCCTGCAAATGAGGGCCGTCAGGCCATTTAATGTTTAAAATAAGTTAAACCGCAATTAACTGAAAATAAGCATGCTAAACCTTCCGTATATCCTGCGCACATTCCAAAACCTCCGCAATGGCAACACGCCTTTTCCGGTTAATCTTTTTGCTCTGCCTGCTAGCTTTTAGCCCCCATACCGGAGTTTGGGGCCAGTCAGCCGATTTAAGACAAGACAAAGCATTCTTTCAGAAAAAACGGGTCGAATTTGGTCAGTGGCTCCGTCAAAACAAACTGGACCGCATCTTTCGGGCGGACAGCGTGGCGGTGTCCAACCAGAAGGTAACGCTTTTTCTACGCCCCGCCTACGACAGCCCCCATGCATGCGACTCGATTCAAACCGCCTGGGATCTGCTGGAGAAAGGCAACCGCCGCGTCAACGGCCAGTATTTCCACGAACGGCTGCTGCATAAGTGGGCCTTCCTGGCGGAAATACGCGAAGACCAGGCGGAAGTGGTGGTCCGCTGCCACTCACCGGCGCATTTCCTGGCCAAAGTAAACAGCAAAAACGGGCACATGCCCGTCGAAGGACGCAACATACGTTCGGGCGAAATCGTGCAGGTCAACCTCCCGCCTTCCCTCAATGGCATCAACACCGGTGACAACACCGCAACTTTTTATGGAAAAAAAGTTGGGCCCACATGCGCCAAAGCGCGACGTTACCTCGTTAACCTGTATAAAGCCAAGGGCACACCGGTAATATGGAAGGCCCGGGTAGATACTTCTTACACGACTTTTGACGAATTTGTGTTGGAAATTACCCACTTAAATAATGAAATTTGTCCCGATGGTTACTTTGAATACCATCGCATTTATGTTAAAGGCCTGCAAAAAGGCGACGATGTGGAACTTTCGTGGGAATTTCAGGGAAAATACGGCTCCGGCATTATTTTTCCGCCCCGCAAAAACGACTACAAAGACATGGATCTACGTTACAAGAACAATCTGGAAGAATATCAACGGCATCTTTTTAAAAAATTATTGGATTACCTTCGCTGATGACAACGACCAACTCAACGACCATGGTTTCGCCTAGGGCTGATACCGATACGGAAATACAAAGCAGTGACCCGGCAACGCAAACTGCTCCACTCTCACCACGCGTCCGCATCGCGCGGCTGATCCTGGTGTATCACTTCGCCCTGATCGGCGTTTCGAGCGTTTACTATCTGCTTCGTGGCTTCGATTTTGAAGAATTCACCTCGCTCATGGGGGTTCTGGCGCCGGTTACCGCTCTCTACGGCGGCGCTGTTTTCCGCTTTCTCGGACGCAGCATTACCGAACCAAACCTCAACGGACAAAGCGCGCTGCCAATCTCGGGCCTGGTAAAATGGCTGGTCAACGGCCACTTTATTACGGTGCTGGTCCTCATAAGCCTCAAAGCCCTGGCGCCCAACGTACTGAACTTCCAGGATATGACTATGTTCCTGACCCTCGTCGAATCGGCAGTGGGCGTTTATATGGGGAATATTATTCTGGCCCTGTTTGAAGGGAGGACGAAGGAAAGCTAATTTCAAATCTGATTGCTCCTTAATAGGAAGGGGGAAGAATGCGTAATGCATTCTTCCCCCTTCGTTTTTTAGCTTGTTTTGATGCACACGTAGCGGGTTGTATACGCGGATAAACAGGTGCTATGGATTAGAACGAATTTAAAAAATCCGTTCTAATCCGGAAAATCCGTTTCATCCGCGTTCCAATCACTCTACGTGCGCGATCTTCTATTCACCACACCCTTCGGCGTCAGTACATACTTTTGATGCACACGTAGCGGGTTGGATAAACGGACGAAACGGATTGGGCGGATTAAAACGGATTTTAATCTGTGAGAATCCGTAGCATCCGTACAATCCGCGTATCCATCACTCTACGCGTGCACTACCTGCAGCAGCGATTCAAATAACCCATATCCGTCGTCATTCGCCAGAATGGCTTCGCTGGCGCGTTCCGGGTGCGGCATCATGCCGAATACATTGCGCTTCGCATTACAAATACCGGCAATGTTGCGCGCCGCGCCGTTGGGATTGGCTTCAGCCGTAATTTCTCCTTCCGACGTGCAGTAGCGAAACAGCACCTGGTTATTTTGCTCCAGCGCGTCCAGGGTTTGCTCGTCTGCATAAAACCGGCCTTCCGCATGGGCAATCGGAATTTTCAGCGCCGTCTGCAGATCCAGACCGGACGTGATGGGCGAATCCTGGGTTACCGGACGCAGCCACACGTTTTTACAAATGAACTGCTGGTTCGCGTTACGCAGCAATACACCCGGTAACAGACCCGCTTCGCACAGGATCTGGAAACCGTTGCAGACGCCAAAGACGTAACCGCCATTTTCGGCAAAGACCTTTACAGCCTGCATAATGGGCGAAAACCGGGCAATGGCGCCGGCCCGCACGTAGTCGCCGTAAGAGAAGCCGCCGGGCAGGACAATACAGTCGCCGGGACCAAAACCGGGCAGTTCCGTCTCTTTATGCCAGAGCTTGACGACTTCCTGGCCCATGACATCGCCCAGTACGTGTACCATATCGTCGTCGCAATTGGAGCCGGGAAAAACAATAACACCGAATTTCATAAGCAGAAAGGGTAAGAGTTTGAGAAGGTGGGGTTTGTTGGTTTTAAGGGTTTGTTGGTTAGCGGCTGGCGAGCGGCATGAACTGGATGAAAAGTACGACGCCCAGCAGGGCTACGTGGAGTATTTCGGCGATAAAACGATTGCGCAAAGCGAAAAATGACAGGGCCATGAAAATACCGATGGAAGGCATGATCAGGAGCAGGTGGGCCGGCAGGGGATCATCCTGCAGCAACACCCCGGCGCCACCGACAAACATGAACCAGTACAGGATGGTCACGGCTTTCTGGGCCTGTATGAGTTTGCGGTGAAAATAAGTGTTGATACTCAGCACCACCATACAGAGCAGGATGGCGATGACCAGCGCTTTCAGAATAAAAACCGTATCGAGCGTAGGTTTGAAATTGTAGAAGCCGAACAGTCCGCTGAACTGGACAGTCCAGAAAATACCGCCCCGATCGCTCCAGAAATACCATAACCAGGCCAGGAACAGCGCCACAAAAACGCCGGATAAGTACACCAGTTGTTCGCGGACGTTGAAGGAACGCATGATGTTCACCCCCACGTAAGCGGCCAGCAGTAAAAAGAGGGTCGGGGGATAAAACAAGCTGCCGAGCGTGGCCCAAAAGCCGGCATCGAAAACCAGCGCATGGGCGTGCGGCACTTTATAGGCCTGAAAAATACGCCGCAAAGCCAGGGGAATGAACGTGGCCGCAATTAAAGGCGGCGATAAAAACAGGAAGTCGGGCAAACAGGAGGCCGCCAGGACGTAAAACAAACCCGGCAGCCAGTTGCGGTCGTTCAGCAGCCGGAAGCGATCGGCCAGGTTATTGATCAGCAGGGCCTGCACGAGCACCAGCACCGCCGCACCTACCGCCGAAAACTGCGGATGCTGCGCTACCCAGCCGAACCAGTCGCGGTACAGTACCCCGCCCTCGGAACCAATGCCGTACACGGGCTGCACATACCCCAGCAAAGCCGAGGCATGCATAAGCGCCACGTATATCGCCAGGAGGACGACCGTTGAAAGCTGATTATTTCGAAATAAAGCAAGCACGGCGCGAAGGTCCGGAAAATGTGGGGAATGACGAAGGAGGAAGCGGGAATGATTGTGCATACAATAATACGTACTTCCCATACGCGAGCCGCCAGCCCGCATACCCCAGGGAGCTAGTGCCGCGTCCAGGGAATGACGTGCCGATTGGCGAGACCTATTTTTTGCTCCATTAGGCAAGAGAAGGGCGAAATGCGGGACATTTTAACCGACGAATAACGAAATGGAGCGAAAAATTGGGCCGCAAATGGGTGCGT
>JANPIN010000116.1:0-31265 GCA_031425035.1 Saprospirales bacterium
CGCCGGCTTCTTCCCTTCCAAAAAACAAACCATTCCTGGCCTCCTCATCTTGACTAGAGCCAGAGAACGTTTGGATACCCTTGTTGATGCTTACTTAACCTTTCAATGAACAATATGTCGGTTTTGTGGGTAATCGTTAGCTCTCTAAACCACCTAAACCCCTCTAAATTGTACTTGTGAGACAGCCACACATATAACTAATAAACTTCGCTGCTTTACAAGTGAATCCGGTTCACCAGATTCTCCACTACATAGCGTTTCATGCCTAAGTGGAAATCCTCCACCTGCGCCTCCAGCCGTTTGGATAACATGACAATAATCAGGCTCAGCGCGATGGCCAGCATGGTAGCGAAAAAGGCCATCCCCATGTGATCCACCAGCGTTTCAATGTCGGAGGCGGAGAGGGCCACCTGACCAGGCGCCGCTGCGGCGGCAGTAGCGGTTTTGCCGGATAAACTCACCGGTTGAATGCTGCCCAGGCTCAGGATAGCCGAGGCCAGTCCCCATACCGTGCCCAGGAAACCGAAGGTCGGGATCAGCGTCTGGCAAATACCCACCAGCCAGAACTCCTTTTCCAGCATCTTATACTGTAGGGCGCTTACCGTTTCGGTAATGGCCAAAGCGTCGGCCGGCGAGTTGTTCGAGCGGAACTTGGTGGTGGTTTGTTTGATCAGGTCGGTCAGCATGTGCGGGCCCATGTGACGCTCGGCTTCGATGGTTTCGAGTTTAATGCGGTTCACATCTTCGGGGTAGAGCACGAACTGCTCGGATTCCGGCAGCAGTTTCGCGGCATAAGCGCCTTGCTCATAGTCCAGGCGCTTGCTTATGGCGTACAGGCTGAACAGGGCGGTAAAGAACCCGGCAAAAGCGATGAACTGGATAAAACCGTTGGGCAGTTTTCCGCCGAGGGCGAAGAAAAACGTCTGCAGGGAGGAGCCGGCCGGGGCCAACTGGTAACCGATGCTGACGATGATGGCGACCACCACGGCGGCGGCTAATCCAGCGAAAATCTGACTATTTTTAGTAGCAAACATGGTTGATAAGTTTTGAAAGTGAGGTAACGGAACTTAAGTAATAGGGTAGTGATCAGCCCCATTTACCGGCCCGTTTTTTCGGTGCATTTGGTGGCGGCGTGGCGGCTGCCGGTACGGTTGGTTCGGCCGATGGCTGGCTGACCGGCGTGGACGGTGCGATTTCTGATGCTTTCTGCATACTCGCCCGGAACACCAGGCCGCTGTTTGAAATGATCAGTTGTCCGGCCATCGACCAGTCATCCTGGCTGCCGCCGATGGCATAACGCCCGAAGGCATAGGTCAGGGTCCGTTGCCCCGGCGGCACGATCTTGCCGAACAGCGCGAAAGGCTGCAGTACGGCACTTTTGCCACCGCGGCGAACGCGCACCATGACGTCATAAGTCCCCGGTTGTATTTCCTTCTGGTAGAAGTAGTTGAGTCCTTTCTGATAGGCGAAAGTGGCGTCCTGGTACTTGCTGGCGCGGCTGGGTTTCCAGGTCCGTCCGCCCTGTTGCAGCATCATTTCCAGGGTATTCTTGGCCATGTCGCTTTGCTGGAGCAGAATGACTACGGCCCCCTGGGTTTGTTTCATGAGGTCCACGGCGACCGGGTCCTGTTTGGGCGACGGGGCTTGGTTATTGGTTTCGGTCGGCTGCGATGGCGCGGGGTTCGCAGGATTAGTAGCGGGTGTCGTGGGTGGTGTTTCCGTGGAGCCGAAGGTGCGCCGCCACCAGGAGCCGTTATTCCCGGTTACTGGTTTGGTGGTCGCTGTTTTGGTCGTGGCAGGCGCTGGTTTGACCATTTGCGCCATCGGTTGCTGGGGGCTGGCCGGCTGGGCGTTCAGGAGCCGGGAGTGCAGAAAATTGAGCACGATAAATACCCCCAGCGTACCGATCAGCACGTCGAGCGCCGACACATAGAGTGGATTAATGCCTTTATTCGTCATGACTTACAGCTTGTTGGGTGAAAGTTAACCGGCTCCCGGCCTGCGGTTTGCCGGCCGGGCTGTCGAGTTTCGCGTTGCAGTGGGCGCAGCGAACGAGGTCCGGTGGGTTGGTCTGCGCGCAATTCCAGCAGTTGACCAGTTCCGACACGGGGCCGGCGGCCGGCGGGGCATTTTCGGGCAGTTTAAAGTTGCAATGGCCGCAGCGCGCCGCTTCCGGGCGGGCCGTTTGGCCGCAGTTCGGGCAGTCCATAATTCGGTCGTTAATAGGTGGAAAATTACTGTCCCAGGTAGTGCATATAGGACAGGCCGATCATCAGGTTGCGGTTTTTCAGTCCATCGGCGCTCAGGTACTTCAATCCGTGGGTGTAGCGCAGGTCCAGTCCGATCTCGCCGGCATCCATGATCCACAGCAGGCCGCCCCCGGCATTGAGGTTGATATCGAAACCCTGGTAGGTATCATAGCGGCCTTTGCCCATTTCGATTTCGTAGACGCTGCGGTCGGTTTGGGTTTCCACCGTTTCGCTGTCGGTCGGGTATTCCACGGTGATCTCTTCGCGGCCTTTACCGCCGAAGCCGATACTCAATCCGGGACCCGCAGCCACGTAGGCGCCTATATGTCCGCCACCGAAATTTTTCTCGAACATCACCGGTACGTCCAGGTAGTTGAGCGTTTCTTTGAAGCGGTAGTCGATCACGTTATAATTGGCCGGGTAGCCAAACTCGGGGCCGTCCCAGTACAACTGGCTTTCGCTTTTCAGGGAAGCGCCGCGCTGGGTGAAAGCCACTTCCGGCTGTATGGTGAAACGGTTGCCGAGATTGAACTCGACAAAACCGGCGACATGCGCGCCCGGTTTCAGACTCTGGTCGTAAGAATCCCCCCAGTCGCGGGTGAGTTTGAAGGAAGACAAGCTGGCGCCGGCACGCAGGCCGGCGCCGCTGATCTGGGCCGATAAGGCGGAGGCCAAAACAAGGAATACGGGCAACAAAAACAACTTTTTCATAGTGATGGATTTTATTTTGTAAGACGCTTTTCTTTCCCAGCCACTGTTTCGCTGGGTTTGATGCTTAGTCACCAAGCGCTCGTTGAGGTAACCACCTATCTGTTTTTTTAAGAAAAGCCTAACACTATTCGGACTTTTATACTGTTATTCCGTTAAGAAGGGGGAGGAGGAGGGTTTGAAAGGTTTGCTGGTTTGTTGGTTTGGGGGTTGGGATATACCCGACTACAGTCGGCTAGGTGGCCGAATAAAAAAAATTAAAACGCTGGGCGGTAGCCAGGTTACTTTTTCACTATGACCGACACTAATACACAAAACCAGGCATGGACGGACGAGGCACTCGTGCAGGCTATCCGCAGCGGCGGACCGCAGCGCGAGGTTGCGTTGCAGACCATGTATGAGAAACCCGGACTGCGGGAAACGGTCATTCGGCTGGTGCTCGACTATGGGGGGCAGCGGGACGATGCGCTGGACGTGTTTCAGGAAACCCTGCTGCTCTTTGATCGTAACCTGCGTGAAGGTCGTTTCGAGGGCCGCAGTACGCTGGCGACTTATTTTGTCGGCATTGCCAAATGGCGCTGGCTGGCCCTCCGTCGTCAGCAGGGGCGCATGACGGAACTTTCGCCCGGCGATTATGATGGCCAGGTGGAAAGTCCGGAACACGAGGTGCTGCGTGCGGAACACCGCGACTGGCTGGAGAAAGCGCTGGGCCAGATCGGAGAGCGTTGCCGCCAGTTGCTGCAATTGTACCAATTGGATTATTCCATGGAAGAAATTACCAAAACCATGCACTACGCCAATGCGGATGTCGCTAAAAAAGAAGCTTACCGGTGCCGGATGCGGTTCCGGGAATTACTGGAAGACTACCCTGCCTGGAAAGACCTGCTTAATCTGACTTGATCATGCTACCGGACGAAATTACTTTTTATAAAATTGAAGACTATTTGCGCGGCCGCATGTCCGCCGCAGAACGCGCTGCCTTCGAGTCAGAAATGGCCGGCGATGCGGAGCTGGCTACTCTCGTCCGCCGGCAGCAGCAGGAAAACCAGGCCCTCGAAGTGCTGGCGGAACGCCACCTGCGTGTGCGGATGAACACCTGGGAACGTCAGCGGCCGGTCACGATGACGCCCGCTGGTGGCCGCTACCGCCGCCTGGACTGGATGCGCTGGGCGGTCGCCGCGATGCTGGTGCTCGCCGCCGGCTGGTGGTTCCTGCAACCCCGGGAAAAACCGGGCGAAGCACCCATTGCCGTGCAGCCTGAAACTCCGGTGACGAAACCCCCGACGACGACCGTTCCGAAGACTAAACCTAAAACGACGCCGGCGCGCCCGGAACGCCGGTCGAATCCAACGGGCAAATCGCCACAGGACGTGATCGTGGAAGCGCCGAAAACCAGTACGCCCCCGCCGGTGAAGCCGCCGGCAAAACCACCCACGGACTATGCGTCACTGGCCGATGAATTTTACCGGGAAGGCGATTTTTTATCCGGCCGGCAGGCGCGTGGCAGCGGCGTCGGGAAAAGCCTGGTGGTCAAGGAACTGCTCGCACATTCCCTGCTGAAAAGCCGTAAGTACGATGCGGCCGTCACTGCATTTCAGGAAATTGCCAGGTCCGGGAAGCAGCCCTATGCCGATCGGGCGGATTGGGCCCTCGCCCTCACCTACCTGCACCAGATGCCGCGCCGCAGTGGCGCCCTGAATCAGGTGCTGCAAAATATTACGGCCCGGCCCGGACATACATTTAATGCAAAAGCGAAGGCCTTACAGGCAAGATTACAGCAGTAAAGCCTGCCTACCTATAACCACTACAAAGTGGTTTTGAAGAAAGCTGGATTTCAAGTATCTGATAATCAGCTATTCAATCCACCCAAACCACTCCAACCTGCCTGTAGCAGCTGGGCGCGAGTGGCAGGTTTTACACAAGATGTGCAATAATTTTGTTATTTGGGGAAATTTTATAGACCTTAAAACGTGCGGAATGCTCGGGTAAAAATAGAATTTTAAAAATTTCAGGTGCCGACTTTACATAGTGTAAAAAGTACGTTTAGGTTTAAAAACACCGCGTTTTCCAGTATTTAGGGTAAATATGGAAGCAATTGAGCCTTGACTAAGTCTATGGCCTGGCACATTAATTTTGCAGGTAAACATTTCCTGGCCATCTCTATCAACAAAAAATTGGAACTGAAACAGCGTATACCAAGGGCATGACGATGCCTGTTGCAGGGCTGTTTAAATTTACGTACTTGGTTGTGCTTTTGGTTTTTCTGCTGCCGGCAAGCAGATGATCGAGGCCCGACCGGAGCTCGCTGTTTTCAAAACAGTTTTACTCCAGGGCCCACCAACTGCCCTTCACCAAACGACTCATTTTTTAACACCAGCCGATGGATGCTCGAACTCCTTCGTACGTTTCCAAGCCCGATCATAGTCGGGTTTGGGTAAAAGGAAAATTCCTTTACTGTGGAAATGAAAAGCTTTATATTAAAGGCGTAACCTATGGAACCTTTGCTCCCCAGGCGGATGGTTTTCAATTTCCGCCGGCAGAGGTCGTGGAGACCGATTTTGCCCTCATGGCCCGACACGGTTTTAACTGCGTCCGGACTTACACCGTTCCGCCGGCCTATCTGCTCGATAGTGCTTTGAGCCATGGCTTGAAAGTCATGGTCGGACTGCATAACCTGGCTGGCGACCGTCCGCTGGTACTTGCCGACCTGCCTTTCATTTCCATCGTGGTTTGTTCCTATAACGGATCGGGCACTATCCGGGAAAATATGGAGGCGGTGACCCGGTTAGATTATCCGAATTACGAGGTGATCGTGATCGACGACGGCTCGCGGGATAACCTGGCCGACATCGTTCGGAGTTACCCGGTCCAGTTGATTTCTACCCCGAACCGCGGCCTCAGTTCGGCCCGTAACACCGCCTGGCCAGAGGCGAGATCATCGCTTACCTGGACGACGATGCCTATCCCGATCCGCACTGGCATTCGCGAGCAGATTGCCGGCCGGCCCTGCATTCCTTTTATGGAAAAAGACGGCGCCCACTGGGGAGCGCCGGAAAAAATAACGCGGCGGCTATTCAGGAGATCGAACGGCAACGACGCAACGGCGCCGGCCACTTATTCATCGCCTGGACCACCTTTTGGTACCTCGACTTTTACCGCGAATTTGATCACCACCTCCGGTCTGCTTATCCCTGTGTGCTCGGGCATGACCGCCTCCTTGTCTTTGATCTGCAAACCATTAAAACCCTGAAGTTATGAACAGCGCTGCAAACCTGATCACCACCTTGTCGGCCAGGATCGACGAGGTACTCGGAACACGCATTCCACCCGGCATGCCTTGTGCGCTGGTCGATTTTCCCAGCTACACCAATGCGGGCGACAGCGCCATTTGGATGGGCGAGTGGGTCTGGCTGCAACGGAATGGAAATCCGGTCCCCTATGTCTGCGATATAGAATCGTATGACCGCAATGCTTTGGCGGAGCGGCTGGGGGCGGGTATAATTCTGTTATCCGGCGGCGGAAATTTTGGCGATTTATGGGTCAAGCACCAGCGTTTCCGGGAGCAGGTTGTCTTGGATTTTCCTAACCACAAGATCATTCAGTTGCCGCAAAGCATCCATTTTGATCAGGAAATGCAGTTGCAACGCAGCAGGTCTATTCTTCGGGGCCACCCGGATTTCACCCTGCTCTGCCGTGACCAGGCCAGTTTCGGGCTGGCTCGTCAGGAACTGCAGGTAAATGCTGCACTTTGTCCGGATATGGCCTTTGCCCTCGGGAATCAGCAGCATCCGGTACAGCCTGCATACGAGATCATGTGGCTGGCCCGCGCGGATAAGGAAAGTCGCAATCAGGCCTTACCGCATAACCTGCCCGGGGTGTGGTGTACCGACTGGCTGGAAGAAGAGCCGACCGATATTTATGCCCGCCATCAGCAGCTCCAGCGGGAGGCCAAGGGCTTTGCGGATAGTGGCCACCCGATTTATGAAAGTTTGATCCGTACGTATAACCTGTTGGCCGTGCAGCGTTTACGTCGCGGCTGCCGTATTTTGAACCAGGGTAGAATCGTGATCACCGATCGCCTGCACGGCCACATTGTCTGCCTGCTGCTGGGTATTCCGCACGTACTGCTGGACAACAGCTATGGGAAAGTGCGGGGCTTTTATGATGCCTGGACGGCCGGTAATCCGCTGACGGTCTGGGCAAAAACGCCTGAAGAAGCCGTTACCCTGGCCCTGGATGCCCAAAAACTTCGTTCCGTTTTGCCGCCGGAAAATCAAGCGGCACTGGAAAGGGTCATTACAGCGCTGAAAGCAAGCCTGGGCTCGAACACGGATTGGGAGACTCCACAAGAACGCGATCGCAAACGCTGGCAGGAACGGGTCGAACAAATGGGCCGGGAGTTGGCCGGACTATCTGCTCCCGGAGAAAAAATCATTTTGGTCGATGAAGATCAGCTGCGGTACGCTATGAATTCCAAGCAGGAAGTACTGCCATTTCCGGAAAACAGGCAGCTATACGGCGGACCGCCGGCGGATGACCAGGCGGCCATCATGGAGCTGAAAAAATTAAGCAGCCTCGGGGCAAACCTGGTCGCCATTGCCTGGCCGGCTTTCTGGTGGCTGGACCATTATAAAGAATGGGCGGCTTATTTGCAGGCGGAAGGCCGGGTTGTATTGAAAAATGAGCGGCTGGTTGTTTTTAAATTAAACGAAAGGGAACAAAAGAAGGAAGACCTGAAGCAGCGGGAACATGCTAAATCTATGTAATTCTCGCCCTGTTCTGGGTTTCCCCAACACTTGTTTCAGTTTTTTCGTAAGCTTTTCGGTAATTGCAGGATGGAACATCCGGAATTCAAATCCTGCATAATAACATGACAACGACAGATTATTTAACCGGTATTCTACAGGGTGACGCCGACGTGTTGCGGCATATATTCAAAACCACTTTTCCCTTGATTTCAAAAACGATCCGGGAGCAAGGCGGTTCGGAGGAAGATGCCCGGGATGTGTTCCAGGAAGCGATTGTAGTGATTTACAGCAAAGCACAATCACCCGATTTCAGCATCCAGTTTCAATTCAACACCTATTTTACAGCGGTATGCCGCAATCTATGGCGCAACCGGCAGACTAAAAAATCCGCTTCGCATGTAACAATTACCGACGACGTCAAACTATTGGCAGGGTCGGATAATTTGGAACTGGATTACCTGACCATGGAACGTCAGCGGGTATTTGATGCCGCCTTTGTCCAACTGGGCGCAGACTGTCAAAAACTTTTGCAGCTCTTTTTTGAAAAAACACCGATGTCCGAAATTGCCCTGCTGATGGGTTTCGCCAGCGAAGGTTACGCCCGGCGGCGCAAATTCCAGTGCAAGCACTTTCTCGTAGAGTTGGTCAGAAATCAACCAGAATACCAGGAACTAATCCACGAATGAAGCATGCAGAAGCAAGAATTATTTGAACGAATAGAAAACTACCTGAATCAGACGCTTTCCCCGGAAGAGCGACGGGCCTTCGATCAGGAACTGGCCGACGATCCCGAATTGCGAAAAGCGGTCGAATTGCACCGCAGTCTGCACGAAGACTATAATACCGGGCGGCTTCAACTGCGGGCCAATTTGCGTAACATCATGCAGGAACCGCTGCCCCCGGATCCTCCGCCGGCAGCGGGTGGAAAACTGCGTTGGGGGCTTTGGCTCGCGATACTGGGGCTGGCATTATTCCTCGTCTGGCGCTTCTGGCCGGAGCATAAGATCGCCCCGGTTCTGCCGCCCGCACCGCCCGCCGCCCTCCCGCCGACCCCTGCCGATCCGGGGCCACAAAAAGAGAATAGTCCGATCGCCCAAGTCGATCCTGCGCGATTTGCGCCCAATCCGGGCATGGAAGCCTTGGTCAAAAGCAGTGTGCGCAGCCAAAGCATCGAGGTAACGCTGCGGAAGCCGGTGAATGGCCGGCGCTTTATGCCGGATGAAAATGGCGTGGTATGGGTCCGTTTCGAAGGAAGTGCCCACTGGTCCGGCGAAATGCGGCCGAGCCGGTTCTCCGTATTGTTTTTTAACAACAAAAATACCGACCAGCCGCTGCTCGAAGTCCCGATCAATGTACCCGCAGCGGCCACGGACAGTTTGAAAATCGGGCTGCATCAGCGCCTGAAATTCTCGCCCGGCCTGTACTATTTCACCCTGGAAGATGCGGATAAAGGGGAAATTTTGTATGCGGGCAAGTTACTGATCGGGCAGTAGCCGGGCCGTTAAATTTTTCCTGTTTTGCGCGGTGTTACTGAATGCCAAAGTACCTTGGCAGTCTACAGACATTACAGAAACATGAAGACCACCCTTGCGTTCCTCGTTCTGGCCCTCCCGCTTTTCACTGCCGCTCAAACGCCTGACAGTATGGTGGTTGTCCAGCAGGTGGATAGCTTGTTGCGTAGCCTTCGCCCGCTGATCGAGCAGCAAAAACTGGAAGAAGCGCTGGCCACCGTAGCGATTGCGGAACAAAAGACCGTAGCGGCCTTCGGGAAAAATCACCCCGCCTATGCTATCTGCCTGGCTTATCGCGGAAAAATTGCCCAGAAAAAAGAGCAGTTTAAAGCAGCCGAGGCCTGGTACCTGGAAGCCATGGCGCTCCAGGAAAAGCGGTTCGGACGGGTAAGTCCGCAATTTGTGATCAGCCTGAGTACCCTCTCCACCATTTATCTGGCCATGGGGGAATATGGGAAGGCCGAGCCACTTATTCAGGAAACCCTGAGCATCCGTGAAAAACTGGTGGGTAAACAACACCCTGACTATGCCCGAACGCTCGGTACACTCGGGTCGCTGAATTTTCAAAAAGGCCATTTTGGGCAGGCGGAGTTGAGCTACCTGGATGCCTTATCCATTTTTGAAAAAACGCTGGGTAAAAAGCATCCGGAATACGTGCTGGTACTGGCCAATCTGGCCAGCACGTATATCATAATGGGAAACTACACCCATGCCGAGCAGTTTTTACTGGAGGTAAAAGAAATCTATGCAACCGTATATGGTAAGCAACATCCCCTGTATGTCAAAGCTGCGCTCAATTTAGCCGCTGTGTATGCCCAAATGGGAGATGCCGGACAGGCGGAGTTGCTAAATCTGGAGGTGCAAGCCATTTATAACCAGGGATTGAGTAAGGCGAGCGGCGAATACGCCCTGGTACTGAACAATCTTGCGGCCATCTATCTGGATCGGGTCGAACTGGATAAAGTAGAGCCGCTGGTGGTAGAGGCGGAATCCGTTTGCGCCAAAGTGTTTGGCGATCAGCACCCCGAATATGCCTGGGCATTGAAAAACATCGGGCTGTTTTATTCGGCAAAAGGCGACTATGCGGCCGCTGAACGGTATTACTTACAAGCACACCGCATCAACAAAATGGTGTTGGAGAACGATCACCCGAGTTGCGCCCTGACGGCAGATTTATTGGCGCATTTGTATCTGGCGACCAAACGTTTTCCCGAAGCGAGCCATTATTTCCTGGAATCGGCCGCCATCCAACGCCTCAATATCGAGCGGGCCGCCGGGTATTCTTCCGAACCAGAGATGAACCGTTATCTGCAGAAGTTCCAGCAAAACACGGCCGAATTTTACGCTTTTGCACAAGCCCACCCGACCGCCGAAACGGCCGGAGAAGCCTTTGATGATGCCCTATTCTACAAAGGTTTTCTGCTCAATACATCTATCCAGATAAGAAACCGCGCCAATGCCGATACGGCCACCACCCGGTTATTTGAAACCCTGCGGGGTTATCGCCTGCGGCTGTCCGGACAATATTCCCTCCCACTGGCCGGCCGGGACAGCAACCTGATGGCCGACCTGGAAACCCGGGTCAACTGGCTGGAAAAAGAACTGGCCCGAACCGTGGTCGGCTATAGCGAAGCACTCCGGCAAGGGCATTGGCAGGAAGTGAAAGCCGCATTGAAACCGGGGGAGGCCGCCATCGAATTCATTCAATATCCGGGTTATAATGCGCAGGGCAAGCCCACGGGCAGCATGCAATATGCGGCGCTGGTGTTGCGCCCGGAGGAGAAAGCCCCGCGTTTTGTTGCGCTCTTCGAGGAGCAGGATCTAACATCGTTGCTGCAAGGCGTTTCAGGTGGGAATTATCGCAAGATCAACCGCCTGTATGCTGCCGGCGCCCAGGGGCAAAAAACGCTGAATGAATTGATCTGGAGCAAAATAACGCCGCATTTATCCGGCATACATACCGTCTATGGCGCTCTTTCCGGTTTGCTGCACCGGATCAATCTGGGGGCCATTCCACTCAACGCCAAACAAACATTTGCCGACCGCTACCAATGGGTGGTGTTGGGCAGCACCCGGCAATTAGCGGTTGCCAGTGCCATAAAAACTTACAACCGCGAGGCCTTACTGGTGGGCGGGGTCCATTATGCGGAAAACGATGCTGCCATTGCCGCCGCCAATCAACCGTTCCAGGGGACTCGCGGGCGGACGAATCCGGAACAAGCCCCTTTTGAAATAGACTCCCTGGCCCGGGACGATTCCTGGGCGTTCTTACCCGCCACCGTCGCGGAGGTCCTGAATCTGCAACGCATTCTGCAATCCGCCCGGTTTCAGGTTACCCTCGATACAGGCTATGCCGCGACCGAAGAAGCCGTCAAATTTTGCGGCAACATGGTGGGCCGGCTGTCCCCCAGAATAGTGCATTTTGCTACCCACGGTTATTTTTTCCCGGACCCCAAAAACAGCTGGACGCCTGCCCAGGCCGGTAAAGAGCCGGTTTTTAAAGTTTCCAAAAATCCGCTGCTCCGTTCGGGGCTGCTCTTCGCAGGGGCACAACAAATCTGGAGATCCAATCTGCCCCCGGCCGGCCGGGAAGACGGGGTGCTGACGGCCCAGGAAATCAGTTTGCTGGATTTATCGGGCACGGAACTGGCGGTACTCTCGGCCTGCGAAACCGGGTTGGGCGATATCGATGGCAACGAAGGCGTATATGGCTTGCAACGCGCGTTTAAAATTGCCGGAGCAAAATACCTGATCATAAGTTTGTGGAAAGTCAACGATCAGGCCACCGCCGAATTCATGACCCGGTTTTACGGCCAATGGATGCAAAAAGGCCTGGACATCCCCCGGGCCTTCCAAAATGCCCAGCAATATATGCAGACCAAATATCCGGGCGACGCCTACCATTCGGCAGGGTTCGTGCTGGTGCAATAGCCGCTTTTTTAAAAAAAATAAAAACGTCGTGTAACATTTTCGGAGCTGGTCAAACCATTGGGCATCAATGTTCCATCTTCAAACATTTTTCACGATGAAAGCGTTCTTTATTCTAGTCCGGGTGAAAAGCCTGGTTTGTCTGGCAGTGTGTATGTTGCTCGGCACACAATTCACGCAACTCCACGCCCAGGTCAATCCCACCCTCAGCGTTCAGGGTATTCTTAAAAAGTCCAATGGCGTCGCGGTCGATGACGGGTCGTATAATATTGTTTTCAAAATTTATACGGTAGCCGCGGGTGGTTCGGCGATCTGGATGGAAACGCAGCCGGATGTGGAAGTAAGCAGTGGTATTTACAGCGCCACGCTGGGCGTGATCATGCCGCTCACCATTCCTTTCGACCAACTCTACTACCTGGGCATAACTGTTGGTTCCGCCGAGCTGACACCGCGCGTTCTGCTGACCTCGGCGCCCTACGCGTTGTCGTTGATCGGGCAGAGCAATAAATTCCCCAGCAGCGGGATCGTCAAGGCCGATAGCATCGTGGTGGCCGGCGGCGTGCTGGCCAGGGGCGGCGCGCCGGGTTTGAACGGGGTGAGTAAAAACGGCTATGCTTTCAGCGGCAACAGCGGGGACAAAGACAGCGGGGTATTTTCCACCGGCGACGGGAAGGTGTCTTTGTATGCCAACAACACGGAGGTCTTGGCCGTAACGCCCACGGCGGTGCAATCCAATACCAACCTGGCCGTAACGGGTACTGTGACCACCAATGGCGTTGTAATTAATAACAATGGTACTGTTTCCTATGGCGCCGGCCTAAATGACTGGCGGCTGGTGGATGTGGATAATTTTACAAGTGGCAGCGACGGCTGGCAAGTGTATGATAAGATTACCAACTCCGGCCAGTCCATGGGCTGGAACAATCCCTCCAGCCTGGGCGCATCTCCGACCACGGATATGGGCAGTTTTATCGGTGATGTATTGCTGCCTACCAGTAATGACCATGTGTTGAAAAAGAATTTCACCGTCCCCGGCACCTTCACCCAGATCAAGATTAAATTTCGGTACTATATGATCGACACCTGGGGCTATGGCCCCAATGACCGCGCCTGGGCAGCTTTTTCACCCGACGCAGCAGGAAATGGTCTGCGGGTTGGCTGGCAACTAATTCCCTCCTTCGTTTCGGATGCCAACAGTGACTTTAACAATGGCAGTACCAGTTTCAGAACGAATGCCAGTTTCTACGGCCAAAACGATATTCCGGACAGTTGGATTGATGTAGAAATGAGCGCTCAAGCCAACGGTACTTCCTTTTGGGTATTCATCGGGGCTGCCGTGGACATGGATGCTGCCGACGAACGCTATGCTGTTGGTGCCGTCGAAATATGGGTGAAGTAAGTCCACATGATTTTTTCAATTTTTCAAAAAACAAAAATCATGCGCTACACCCATATACTCTTTTTGCTGGCGATGTTAGGCTGCAGCTCCATGGGAGATTTGCAGGCCCAGAGCATCCCCTGCGGTCCGGAGCCGGCGATAGATACCAGCGGCTTTACCGGAACGGCTTTTTTCAATTTTGGCAGCACCGCCCGCGCCAAAAACCAGAAGTATGGCTCCGCCTTTGCGGTCGGCCAGACCTTTGTCGGTTACATGGACGGACTACTAAACAATACGACCCTGGGTTTTTATTCCCGTTTCCTGCTGGCGCCTTTCCCCTTGAAAGTGACCGCCACGCAGGGCGACCTGCTGGACCGTATCCAGTTAAGCTGGGAAATTGACGCGCTGGGGCCAACGCCGAATGAGGGTTTTAATATCTACCGCGATAATATTTTCCTGGCTACGGTAGGCAGCAATATTCGCAACTACAATGACTTCAACGTCATTCCCGGCATTCCTTACAACTACACGGTCAGGGGCCTGAATGTGTATGGAGAAGGCGCTTCGAGTACGGCGCTGGGCTTTCAGGTGCCCAATGGGGTCGTGACCGGCTGGGTGCAGACCGCTAATGGTAGTCCGGTGCCCGATGCACTGGTTATGCTGACGCCTATGCAGGGTTTCTCGGCCAAGTTCGGTCCACTGGACGGCGCCGTTTCCATGTACAACGACTATGCCGACACGACGCGTTTTATGCCGGATGTAGGGGAGGACTGGACGATGGCTTTCTGGATCAAAACGGACCTGGCGACCGCCAATGCGGGGATTATTCAACTGGCGCCTTTCCCGCTCTATATCCGGGCGCAAAACAGTGCCGGCGGGCACGAAGGCGTGCATATTGCTTTGACGGCCAATGGTGCGCCCATCATGAGCGGCGCCTTCCCGGACAGTACCAAAAACGGCTGGCACCACGTGGCCCTCACTTTTGATGGCAGTGCCGAGCAGGGCCGGTTATACATCGATGGCGCCCTGGCTTCCCTATCCCACCTGGATGTCATTCCCCTGGCAGATACCCTGAACATTGGTAGCCAAACGGGTGGAACCGGCGCCTGGACCGGTCGGATAGATGAACTCCGGATGTACCACCTGCAACTGGATGAACTTGACTTTGCGGAGGTCATGATGGGTACGGCTTCATCGCTGACCCCCGGCCTTACGCACTACTGGAAAATGGACGAAGAGCAGGGTACCCGGTCATTCGACGTGCTTCACCGGCAGCGATTGTATTTCTGCGGCGCAACTTTTGATGCGGATCGCCCCAGCGTGCACACGTCCGGGAAGACCAATGCCGAAGGGTATTACCGCATAGAATCGGCCAGTTATGGTACGGGTACGACCTTTCTGGCCAAGCCGATGAAAGACTTCTATCTGCACCGGGCGCTGCGCTTCATGCGCGGGGAAAATCAATATGCTACCTTGCCCAATTTCTCCCTGACGCCTAAGTCCACCCTCGAACTATGGGTATACAGTTCCGGTCCGGATGGTACCCAGTGTTTATTATCTAAAAAATGGGGAAATAATGACTTCCGGCTCCTGCTGACGCCCAACGGGAATACGAATGACGTGAAATTCTATCTCAATGGGGTGCAGAAGACGTTTGGTCCCCTGGGCACGGGTTATCAGCACCTGGCTTTTACCATCGACAGCACCGCTGCGGGCCAGGTCGTAAATGCCTATAAAAATGGCGTTTCGTTCGGCACGCCGGTTACCTTCGCCGGGGTTACCGGCAACTGGTCCGATTCGAGCCAGGTCTGGGTACTGGGCGCCCGTTCGAGTGGCGGCGGACAGATCGATTATTATGGCGGCCTGATCGATGAGGTTGCGCTGTACGATACGACGCTGGCCGTTTCTAAAATACTCCAGCACGTGCAGACGTCAAGGGACGCCCAGGAAAAAGGGCTGCGGGTCTACTTTTCGCTCGACGAAGGCAGTGGCAGCCAGTTGAACAACAGTGGTTCTGCGCTGCTCCAGCCTGGTACAAAGTTTGGCGCCGAGTGGTCGCCACTGGCTGCCAAACAAGAGACGAAGCCGCATATATTCACCCCGTCTACCCGTCAGGTGACGCTGAACCCGAGTGTGACCTCTGTGGACCAGGTGGACTTTACCGACCGGTCCACCATTGCTATATCGGGTTATGTGCGCTACGCAAATACCGACTGTTTTGCGAAAAGCGTGGAGATTTTGGTTAATGGGGAATCTTATTTTCCCAACATCTACACGGACTCTACCGGCAAATTTGTAGTGGAACTGGATCCGGGTACTACGGCGGTGCTGACTCCGAAATTGGAAGACCACGTGTTTTCCCCGCAGTCCCGGCAGGTGGTCAACGTGAGCACGCCCATCGCCGGCATCCTGTTCAATGACCTCACGACCCGCAAGATCAAAGGCCAGGTGGCCGGAGGGCAGTGCAAACTGCCTATTATCGCCCCCACCGGGTCCCCATTTCCGACGGACTGCCGGATTACGGTGAGCACCAAGGATAAGTGTTATGAGAAAGTCCTGTTGGTTGATAATGCGGAGGGGCTGTTCGAGTTTGCCAATCTTCCACCGCTGGAAATGACGATCGCCGTTACAAAACATAATAATCCGATCATTTATACTGATTTTCAGACCCAGGGAGGTCGCACCATTGACCTGTTGAAAAAGGACTCTACAGGGGTGGATTTTATTTATGTCGCGCCGCCGCGGGTCCAGGTACTGGGATTCGATCAATTTACCCGGTCCTGTCCGCCGGATAGTGTGATCGTCATTGGAAAGATGGATATAGTCGACCTGTATGTAAGCGCGTACGAACAATATGGCAGTGACCAGGATCCGGCCGATCGTTGTTACCTGGACAGCGCTTCCTTGTCCATCAACAACACCTTCGATTACTACTACGATTTTCTGGCACCCCTGGATACCCTGTATACGGGTGGACAGTTCCATTACCGGTTTGCTGCCGATCATCCCAATCCGGATTTCCCCTACAAACGGATCATTGAGATCGTGGCGGACGATATGGGCAGAAAGAGTGAGCCTTACCTCAATTCGGCCATCATTACCGGAGCAGTTCCGGGAGAGGCCAAGTTTACGACTCAATTACCCGTGTTGCCCAGTTACGTACTGCGTGATCCACCTGGAGACGGCAGTTATTCCTATCTGGAAGCCAATACAAAAATGTGTAACACCCTGGTCCTGGAAAATGAAGTGGGGGGCGGCGTGTTTTTTGAATTGCAGGAAATTGTAGGTTTTACCCCTAAAATAGTCATTCCATTTGTAGGAACGACCGTAGAAGGTGTTTTCACGGCTACGGTAAATGAAGGATTGGAGTCATCGTTCCTGTTTAAAAACAGAAACGCGATGGAATACTGCCTGACGAACAAGGAGCGTATTGCCACGGACGATGGGGATATAGTGGTAGGCGGGTCCACCATGCTGCAAATCACGAATGAGCCCGAAAATGATACACTGGCGGGCGGTGATGTCTACATCGGAACCGGGTTCAATCTCATTTTTTCGGATAGCCGGGACGTCATTTTCGATACGCTGGCCTGTGTGGTAAACGTGAATAATATAGTCACCGCCGCTCCGGATTCTTTTCCAACCAACTATAAATATTCAGAATGGAATATTGAAAATAACGTGATCCGCTATTTAGACACCCTGATCGCCCATGGAATAGACCAGGATAGTGTCAATACCCGCTCAAAAGCGAGTTGGCTGGCTTTTATAGCCATGAATAAGGCAGCCAAAAAGGCAGCCATTTTCGAACAAAACATCTCGTTCGATGCCGGAGTAGCCTATGAAGCCAGCAGTACCACAGATAATACAACCCAATGGGAAGGGACGGCTACGGAAGAAATAATCAACAGATTATCCATAATTGCAACCCTGGGCGCTGTATCGCCCGCCACTGCCGAGGTGATGGATGAGCTTGGCTTTCAATTACAAACCACCAACATGCAGACGGCAGGAAACAGCGAAACAAATTCGGTGACCACTGGCTATGTACTGAAAGATGACGACCCGGGGGACACCTGGACCGTGGATGTTAAAAAAGATCCACTCTTCCATACGCCCGTTTTTGACATCGTTGCCGGTCAAAGTTCCTGCCCCTGGGAAGTGGGTACCGCGCACCGCCAGGGCCTGGCCCTTACCTCCATAGATGGGGTGGTGCGTACGAACGTGCCTTCCAATGAAGCGGCTTCCTACCACTTCATTTTATCGAATAATTCTTCTTCGGGAGAAACCTGGAGCTGCGTTATCAATACCGGCCCGGAAAGTAATCCGGATGGCCTGGTGATCCGCCTGAACGGGGGCATTTTGGATCAGCCTGTATTGTATGCCATCCCCTGGGGGACTGTCCTGCCGGTGACCATTACAGTGGAGCGTGGTCCGGATGAATATGATTATGGGGTAACTTCCGGATCAGGTTGTGAGGTCGTGGCTTACTCACTTTGTCACGACGAGCGTTGTACTGCATTGGGCATAGCACCAGACTTAGAACCGTTTTTGTATTCGGCCAACTATTTAAAAGTCCAGTTTCTCAAGCCCTGCAGCGAGGTGGATATCACCGGCCCATTCCAGGGCTGGGTGGTGAAACCGGATGCAGTCAACCCGGCGGAGCAGGATGTGCTGCCCATTACGATTTCCGGATATGACCTGAGCAATGCGGATTTTGAAGCCGTTCGCCTGCAGTACCGCCCGGAAAACGGGGACGGCGCCTGGATCAACATCACACCGCCGACGGATATTCCAAAATCCGCACTGGGCCCGGTGTTTACCACTTTCCCCTGGAATACCGGCGGTAGCCCGGCCCTGGCCGATGGACCCTATGAGATCCGCGCCGTGAGCATTTGTACGGGTGGTGGGGATAGAAACGGTTATTCCCACGTTATCAAAGGAAAAATTGAACGGCAGCCGCCTAGTCTGATCGGCACACCGGAACCTTCCGACGGCGTGTATAATGTGGGCGATGAAATCTCTTTCAGCTTTAATAAGCTGATCAATTGCAGCAAGATCAATCCGGTGGATAATGTGCAGTTATTTGATGCAACCACCAACTTGCCGATCGATATTCAGATCACCTGCTATGAGAACAAGATCATCCTGGTGCCGAATTTCGATAACAAATTCTTCGAAAATCGAATTCTGCGCGCCGAGCTGCACGGCATCGAGGACCTGACCGGCAATCGACTGGTGTACACGCAGTGGGAATTCTACGTGGATCGCAACGAACTGGCCTGGCTGACCGATAGCCTGGGTCTGACCAAGTACGAGGATCAAACCAAAACGGTTACGGCTAATATTCACAACCGCGGGGGCTATCCGGTACCGTTTACCATGACCGGTATTCCGGCCTGGGTACATGTAGTACCGAATACGGGCACGTTAGCGCCAAATGAGATCCGGCCGGTCAGTTTTACCGTGGATTCCACGCTGGCTTTCGGCTTATGGTCCGACTCCATTATTCTGCATACCGAGACGGGACAAAACCCATTTTTCATGGGTGGCGACGAGGGACTGCCGCTGGGTGTACGGGTTATCTGCCGTCCACCAAGCTGGGAGTTGAACGCCAATTTATTCGAGAATTCCGAAAACATGGTGCTGCAGCTAAACATTCAGGGACAGCCATCCACGGATGTGGAAGATATGGTAGTCGCCTTTATCGGGGATACGCTGGTGGGCAGGGCGCATGTTCAGTACGTGCCCCAGGTGAATAAATACCTGGCTTATCTGACCATCTACGGCAATCCGTACCATGTTTTGCAACCGCTGCGACTGGAAATATGGGATGCCTCGGCCTGCCTGCGTTACGCGGTGCAGGAGGATGATTTCCTTTTCCAGCCCGACGACGTGATCGGCGACCCGCTGGCGCCGCAGGTGATCCATACCAACAGCCTGGTGCTGCGGGAAGTACCCTTCGGTTTTGGCTGGAACTGGTTGTCCTTCAATCTGGATTTCCCGGATCCGGCCATCAATGCAGCACTGGCCTCGCTCCGTGTGCCGGAAAACGATTTGATGAAAAGCCAGAACGCCTTTTCCACCTATTTCAACGGTTCCGGCTGGCTCGGTTCGCTCAGCACCCTGGGGAACACTTCCATGTACGTCTACCGGGCGGATCAGGCCGATACCCTGATGATGACCGGGAATATACTCGATCCGGCGACCACGCCTATTGCGGTGGTTCCAGGCTGGAACTGGATTGGCTACATCCCTAATTACTCCCTGCCGGTCAATGAGGCGCTTTCCTCCTTGCCTGCCCAAACGGGTGATCTGATCAAGAGCCAGGTCTCCTTTGCGCAGTTCATCAATCCAAGCTTCGGCTGGATCGGTAACCTGAAATACATGAGTCCGCCGAACGGTTACCAGGTTAAACTGGCATCCCCCGGCACGTTGATTTATCCGCCGCCTTCCAGTAATGTGCAGGGTGGAGGCACTGAAAACCGGGTAGAAGCACGCGGCCCGGGCGAACTGAGCAGCTTCTGGAATATCGACCCGACCCAGTTTGAATACAGCATGACTTTGATCGGCATGTTGAAGGCCAATGATTTGAATGCAACCACCGCCACGATGGAACTTGGCGCTTTTTCGGGTAGCCAGGTCCGCGGAACGGCCCAGGCTATTTACATCCCGCCACTGGACTCCTACCTGTTTTTCCTGACGGCTTATGCCAACGCCAGCGGCGAACAGATCAAGTATAAACTGTTCGATAGCAGCACGGGCGCCGTGCAGGACCTGAGCGAGTTGATGTACTTCTCGCCGGATCTGCATCAGGGCAGCATCGAGCAGCCGGTTCCATTCACCTTGCCGAGCAGTGGTACGGTCGAAGCGGTTGCTATGCAATCCTTTGACGTACAGCCCAATCCGTTCCGGGGAGAAACCACGTTCCGTTACGCCCTGGCCAAAACCCAGGAAGTTCGCCTGACGGTCACCGACATGAACGGCAGAGCGGTAGCGCACGTGCAAACGCTGGCGCAGGAAGGCATGAACACCATGGTCTGGAAAGGGCAGTCCGATTCAGGCGCGTCCCTGCCGGCCGGGGTGTATTTCGTGCGGCTCCAGACGGAAGCCGGCAGCGTGGTGCGGAAGGTGGTGGTACAATAAGGACCTGAGGAAGCTGATGGTTGATAAGGTTGATGGAAAGTGCTGGTAAGTTATTGACTGCAAGCGCTTTTTATCAACTTTATCAACTTTTCAACACTGCTCCGTCCATTCCTCATTCATCAATAAAACGATAAAAATGAACTGGTTTTCTATACAACTAGGGCAGGTGCAAGCATGCCTGATGGCGCTCCTGCTGTTGGCAGGGCAGCAATTGTCGGCCAGCCCACCTGCCATAAACGAGGGACATGCTTCGCCTCCCAGCTGGTCTGTCAACCCGGACGATTACGAATTCAATATGAGTGCGGTCATCCGCCTGAATTTCAACGGCGTTCCCAGTAATGCAACCGGCAATCTGGTCGCCGCATTTGTGGGCAATGAACTGCGGGGAGTGGCCACACCCGTCATCATCGGTGGAAATGCCTATTTCTTTCTAACCATTTATGCCAACCAATACACGGGCGAGACGGTTCATTTCAAGACCTATTATGCGCCCAACGATGCGGTATATCCCAATCAGGAATCGGCCACTTTTACCCATAACCTGACCATTGGGAGTTCCTCGGCGCCTTTTTTCATAAACATCGATCCCAATGCAGATTACCCGCCGGAACTGGAGCCAATCCTGGCCGATACGACCCTGGTCGGTATTCCATTTGACCCCATCGATCTGGCAGATTATACCGTAAGTCAGGATGGTGATCCGGTCACCTGGAGCGCTCAGCCCGGCCCCAATCTGATGGTGGGCTTAGTGAACGGCATACTCACCGTCTCGCCGGTTTCCGGGAGCTGGATCGGTACAGATTCGGTACGAATTATTGTGAAGGAAACGACACCGAACCAGTTATCTGATACCATTACGGCCTGGTTTACGGTACTGCCAGACTATGGCCTGCCGGTTTGGGGCACTATTCCTAACCAGACAATTTTCCCGGGGGACAGTTTTACCGCCTTCGATCTGGACAACTACCTCACTTTTGCCGGCCCCTGCCGCCAGTTTGATTTCGATGTGTTCCCTTTCACGGGTTCGGCGTTAGATCCGGGCTGGCCGGTCGTAGTGCCGGGCAACCAGCCGATGACCGTCATTGTTCGCCCGCTTTTTGCGGATGTACAACTGGCCGGTGCGAATGCCAAACTTGCTGGTTTTGTAAACGGAATTTTAGCCGGATGGGCCGCTCCTGTGGGCGTTTTTCCCAACATCAGCTATAGCCTGAGCCTGAAAAACGTGGGCGCCGGCAACATCACCTTTAAGTTATACGATGCAGCGCACCAGTATTTATATGAAGAACTGAGCAGCCTGACTTTCGTAGCCGGCGGCTCGGTTGGCACGGTTTCATCACCGTATTTGCTTCAGTTATCGCCTCTGGTGCCGGCGCTTGCCGCAAATGGGGTGGTGACCATTGCCATCGACGACCCGACCTGGCTGGGCGCTTATCCCATTGATTTTATCGTCTGGGATTGCAACTTTCCGGCGCGGCGCGATACAACGCAGGCTATATTCACGATCACCACCGACCTTCGTCCGAACATCACTTCTCCGGCGACGGTGAACTATGAGGAAAACGCCTGTGCTGTCCTCTACGATACGCAGGCCGCCGACCCCACCAACAGCGAGGGCGCCGGTTTAACCTATTCCCTGGCGGGAGGCACAGATGTAAGTCGCTTCGCTATCAATGCCTCCAATGGCATCTTGAGCTGGGCAGTGGGTTTCAGTCCCAATTTTGAAACGCCCATGGATGCGGATATGAACAATAAGTATCAGGTAAATATCCAGGTGACGAATGCGGCCAATTTAGCAGATACCCTCGCCCTGACGGTGACCATCACCAATCAGGCGGTAGAACCTTTTGCGGCGCTAATTAACAATGGCGCCGGTCCATTATGCGGCACCGGTAACGTGGATCTGTTAGCCACGGGTGGCATTGCTTATGTCTGGAGTACGGGCGCTACCACGGCGGCCATCGTGGTCAGCACTGCGGGTACTTACATGGTAACGGCTACCAGTACCGGGGCCTGTACGGCCACTGCCAGCATAGTGGTGGCGGCTCCACCAACGATTACCGCCGCCGGAAGTAACACGCCTATTTGCATTGGCGCGCTGGTGCAGTTAAGTTCCACTCCATCGGGCGGTACGCCGCCTTATGCGTCTTTCGCCTGGACGGGTCCGAATGGTTACACGTCCAATGTCGAAGATCCTGCGGGTTTCCCGGCCACGGCAACTTCCGGGGGTACTTACACCGTGACGGTGACTGATGCCGCCGGTTGTACGGCTACGGCTTCCAAGGTCATCACTACCTCCGGGAGCAGTGCCCCTACCATCACGGCTATGAGCAACACGCCGGTTTGTGTGGGTGCCAGCATTGTGTTGACTTCTACCCCCGCCGGTGGAACCGGAGCGGGATATACCTACCTCTGGGCAGGCCCCAATAATTTCCTGGGTGTTGTGAAAAATCCTCCGCCCTTTGCGGCTACTCCCGCTGCAGGTGGTACTTATAGTGTGACGCTGACCGACGGCGCGGGCTGTACCGGTGTGGGCATGACGACAGTTACGGTCAATGCCCGGCCAACGGTTACGGCCAGCAGCAACAGCCCGGTCAGCCTGGGCTCGAACCTCCAGTTGAGCGCACTGGCCTCCGGTGGTTCCGGTTCCGGCTATACATACAGCTGGTCAGGCCCGAATAATTTCACTTCCACCCTGGCGCAGCCCACGCCGTTTGTGGCGACCATGGCGGCTATTGGGACCTACCAGGTGACGGTCACCGACGGTGGTGGCTGTACCAACACGAGCACCACGACCGTGGCGGTGGTAACCTGTCCCACGATAGCAGCTACTTTGGGCGGGCCCGTTTGTACAGGCGGTACCATCATCCTGCAGTCTGCACCACAGGGCGGCGCATTACCCTACGCCAGTTTTTCATGGACAGGCCCGAATAGCTACAGCGCAAGTGTGCAAAACCCGGCCAGTTTTCCGGCCAGCGCGGCGGCGAATGGTACCTATACGGTCAAAGTAACCGATCAGCTTGGTTGTACGGCCACGGCTACGGTGGCGGTCATGCTGCATACGCTGCCGACCGTTACGGCTACCAATTCCGGCCCGGTTTGCGAGGGAGGGAGCATTAGCCTGAATTCCACTCCGGCCGGTGGTTCGGGCACGTTTAGTGCATTTCTGTGGACTGGCCCGGATGCTTATGTAGCCACGGTCGAAGACCCGGCTGCCTTTTCCACCACGCTGGCCTCGGCCGGGCTGTACCAGATCAAAGTGACCGACAGCAATGGTTGTACTGCAACGAACACCACGAACGTCATTGTAAATTCCATTCCGACCATTACGGCCAGCAGCAACCAGCCGGTATGCCTGGGCAGTACGCTGAATCTACAGTCCACTACGGTCAGTGGTAACGCTCCCTACACCTATAACTGGACCGGGCCGTCCGGTTATACGTCCACGCAGGAGGATCCCAACCGGTCGCCCGTCGTGTTGACCTTTGCCGGTATTTACCGAGTCACCGTAACCGACAATGCCGGTTGCAGCAGCACGTCCACTACGCCTGTAACCGTCACTAATATCGTCGGACCCACCATTACGGCGGCCAGTAACAGCCCTGTATGCGGCGGTACGAGCATTGTCCTGACCTCTACGCCAAGCGGCGGCACGACTCCTTATACGTCTTTTGCCTGGTCCGGGCCCAATAGTTACACGGCTACGCAGGAAGACCCACCCGGCTTTATTGGCTATGTCAACGCCTCCGGTACTTACACGGTGACCGTTACCGACAATAATAATTGTAAGGCTTCCGCCTCCGTCGCGTTGGTTGTGAACGGCCCGGCCGTGAATGTGACCAGTAACAGCCCTGTTTGTCCGGGAAGTAACATCCTGCTAAGCGCCGGCGCGGTGCTCCCAGCCGGGACCACTTATGCCTGGACCGGCCCCAATGGATTCTCATCGACGGTTCGGAATCCACCGGGATTTATCGGTGTGACCGGTACTTATTCGGTGACCGTGACTGCGGCGGGATGCAGCAATACTGGCTCCGTACTCGTTATGGTCGCTGACATCACTCCGCCGGTGATCGTTTGTCCGGCTAATACGACCATTGCGGCGAATGCCAACTGCAGCAGCCTGCTGGGAACTTTAGCCCCGGCTTCGGTCAGCGATAACTGTACGGCCAACCCAACCGTAACCCAAAGTCCGGCTGCTTCCACGGTGCTCAGTGGCCACAATAATATGAAAACGGTGACGCTGACCGCCAGCGATGCCAGCGGTAATACGGCCAGTTGCAGCTTTACAATGACCTTGAAAGACGTCACGCCGCCGGTTATCACCTGCCCGGCTAATACGACTATTGCGGCCAGCGAAATTTGTGATGGCGTACTGGGTGCTTATTCCCCACTTACCCTCAGCGACAATTGTGCGGTCAATCTGACTGTGGGGCAAAGCCCGGTGGCCACTACGGTGCTCAACGGTCATAATGACGTAGAAGTGGTAACAATCTCTGCGAATGACGGTAATGGAAATGTGGGCACCTGCACGTTTACCGTGACGCTCAAAGACGTGACACCGCCTTCGATCACCTGTCCGCCTAACGTGAGCATTGCGGCCAATGCAAGCTGTACCGGACTGGTGGGAGCCTACTCGGCGGTAACCGTAGGTGATAACTGCAGTGCTAATCCAACGGTGACGCAAAGTCCGGCACCCACGACCGTACTCAGTGGTCATAACGACGTGGAAGTGGTGACCTTGACGGCCAATGACGGCAATGGCAACACCGCCAGTTGTACGCTGACGGTGACTTTAAAAGATGTAACCGCGCCTGCGATCACCTGTCCGGCCAACACGACCATTGCGGCCAATGCCAGCTGCGCCGGAGCGGTCGGTGCGTATGCGCCTGCTACCCTGAGCGATAACTGTAATCCCAACCCGACCGTGACGCAAAGTCCATCTGCCGCCACGGGACTTAGCGGCCATAACGACTCAAAAATAATTACCCTGCTGGCTGATGACGGCAATGGCAACACCGCCAGTTGTACGTTCACCGTCACCCTGAAAGACATTACCCCGCCGGTTATTACCTGTCCGGCCAATGCCACAGTAGCAGCGGATGCTAGCTGCAGCGGCGCGGTCGGTGCTTATACGCCGGTTGCGGTCAGTGATAATTGCGCGGCCAATCCGACGGTAACGCAAGGGCCTCCGCCGGCAACGGTGCTCAGCGGCCATAATGATGTGGAAGCAGTGACGCTTACGGCCAATGACGGCAATGGCAACATCGCCACTTGCACGTTTACCGTAACTTTAAAAGATGTTACTCCGCCGACAATTACCTGTCCGGCCAACGCCACCATCGCTGCAAATGCTACTTGTAGTGGGGTGATCGGTGCTTATTCAGCTGTTTCAGTAGGGGACAACTGTGCGGCCAATCCGACGGTGACGCAAAGCCCGGCGCCAGCCACCGTACTGAGCGGGCATAATGACGTAAAAACGGTGACGCTGACCGCCGATGACGGCAATGGTAACACCGCCATTTGCACGCTGACGGTGACTTTAAAAGACGTTACGCCACCCACGATTACCTGTCCGGCAAACACCACGGTCGCGGCAGGCGCCACCTGCACCAGCCCGATCGGAGCATATAATGCGGTTTCGGTGGGTGATAACTGCAACCCGAACCCGACGGTGACGCAAAGCCCGGTTGCCTCCACGCTGCTCAGCGGACATAATGACGTAAAAACAGTGACCCTGACGGCTAATGACGGCAATGGAAACACCACCAGTTGTACGTTTACGGTCACCCTGAAGGACATTACGCCGCCTACAGTCGTCTGCAAAACCTTTCAGGCTGCTTTGAATGCGGCCGGTACGACGTCGATCACTACGGCTAACGTGTTTCAAAGCGGCGCCGATAACTGCGGCACGGTAAATCAGGTCAGCGTTGTACCAAACACATTCACTTGCAGCAACTTAGGTCCTAACACAGTCGTGCTTACCGTAAATGACGGCAATGGCAACACCTCCACCTGCACGGCGGTCGTGACGGTGGTCGATCTGATCCCGCCCACGATGCTTTGCAAACCGCTCACCGTGTATTTAAATGCGGCCGGCACCGCCAGCGCCACAGCGGCCCAGATCAACAACGGTAGTACCGACAACTGTACGCTGGTCACCTTGAGTCTTAGTCCGGCCACCTATACGTGTGCGAACGTGGGTCCGACGACCGTCACCCTCACCGCCACGGACCAAAGTGGTAACACGGCCACCTGTCAGAACATCGTGACCGTGCTCGATACCATCCGGCCCACCATGCTCTGCAAAAACGCGACTATCAACCTCGCGGCCAACGGGCAGGCAACGCTGATTGTAGCGGACATCAACAACGGCAGTTTTGATAATTGCAGCATTGCGACCCTGGTGTTAAGCCAGACCAGCTTTACCTGTGCCCAACTGGGCGCCAACCCGGTGACCCTGACCGGCACGGACCCCAGTGGCAACACGGCGTCCTGTATGGCGACCGTTATTGTGCAGGATCTGATTGCCCCGGTGGCCAAGTGTAAAAACGCCACGTTAAATCTGGGCGCGAATGGCCAGGTTACGGTTCTGCCGGCAGCTATAGATAATGGCAGCACGGATAACTGTAGTTTTACCCTGTCGGTGACGCCGCCGGTGCTGACCTGCGCCAACCTGGGTATTCATGTAGTTACCCTGAAAGCCACCGACCTCAGCGGCAATATGAACACCTGCACCGCCAGTGTTACCATCAAAGACGTGACGCCGCCGACGGCCCTGTGCAAGAACCTGACTGTTACGCTTGACAACCTGGGTAAAGCCAGCCTCACCGCCGCGCAGGTCAATAATGGCAGCACCGACAACTGCAGCATTGCCAGCGTGACTTTAAGCATTACCCAATTCAGTTGTGCCGACATCGGGGCGACGGTCAATGACTTTTTAAAGGTAACCGATGGCTCCGGAAACATGTCGACCTGTATGGCGCTGATCACCGTGAAAGATGTTACACCTCCGGTGGCTATTTGCCAGAACGTCAGCGTCGTGCTGGGGCCCGGGGGAAGCGTGACCGTACAATGTTCGGCGCTGGCCAGCGGGAGTTATGATAACTGCTCGGTCTGGTCTTTCACCCCGGTCGCTAAAACCTACACCGCCGCTAATATTGGTCCCAATAACCTGCTGATCACCGTTAAGGATTTCAGTGGCAATGCCGCCAGCTGCACCTCGGTCGTAACGGTCAGTAACAACCTGCAGGATACCGTACCCGTGGAAGCGCTGAATATGCTGGTGTATCCAAATCCGGCCGTCGGGGATGTAAGTGTGCAGTTTACCCTGCCTTATGAGCAGGACGTGACCGTGGGTATTTTCGACCTGACCGGCAAGCTGTCCTACCGGCAGAAAACCCTGGGTCAGGCCGGCGAGAACACCCTGTTGCTGGGGCGTAATTTATTCTCGACCGGGCTGTATTTGATCCATTTACAAACGGATGGGAAAAGAGGGGCACAAAGGGTGATGATCAGGGAGTAAGTTGGATTTTCTGTTTATTAAATTGACTAATAAGGGGTTACAAACGCGCATTTGTAACCCCTTAATTTACAACTCCAAACCCACCAGTATCCGTAGCTGCTGTTTTCCCGGCGGCGCGGCGGCACCCCGTTCGGCCACCCCCTGTCCCGTAGCAGGCGTAAAGGAAACGGGTACGTCCACTTCCTGCAGCATCAGTTCCTGCGGGCGTTCTTCCGGATAAGGATCGCGCTCGGCGGCGCCAAATTGCAGACCGGTCAGTTCCTGCAGGGCGTCGACGCTGATCTGATAGGTTTTATAATTACCAAGTTCTTCGAATGGTCCGGGCTGCTGCGCCATCCGTTCGACGACGTCCGCATGTAACAGCTCGCTGGCTTTTAATAAGTTAGCCTGGCTCATGATAAATCCGATCCGGCATAACTGACCAGCGGGATCGAGGTACCAGATTACTTTCCAGAACAGGACCGGGATGATCAGGGACTGCCCGTCGACCTCATGGATGTACAGCGGATCGCTCGCTTGCAGCACCGGACCGGTATGCACGCAAAGCCGGCCACTGCCCGCTTTGACGCATTCCTGGCCAATATATCGTTCCAGCATACCCCACTCCCGTCCGTTGAGTCGCTGGATTTGCGGCGCCGCGTTGGAAAAGTAAAACGTAGTGTTGGCGTTGCGGATGGCATCTTCGGGATCCTGGCCCCATTCCATACAGTCGGCGGGGGTGAGATGCCCGCGTTGCAGTTTTTTTTGCGATAATATATACCAAATACCAGTGGTCAGGTCTTGTTTCGTGAGGTTTTTTTCCCGCCGCCAGTAACTGGTCAGTTGTTTGCGGCTCACCGGTTGAAACAGGCTGGCATCGAGGTTCGCCGCACTGTACCAGGCCAGGCGGCGGGAAGTACTGATCATCAGGCTGTAGTTCGCGTGCGGGAAAAGACCGTCCGGATGTTCCGGGTCGGTGATGGTGTCGGCTTGCTGTTCGGGAGATAAAACGGGCAGGGGGACTTCGTGATCGTCACTCAGAAATTGGGCGTTGTAACCGGGGAAAGTGTTTGTTGGCATGTTCGTTTTTTTAGAACTGAACGCTGATCAGGTAAATAGTCATACAAACGTAGTTCCTAGTTTTACATTTTACTTTTCCCTTCCAGCACCAGTTTTCCCACCGCCAGGCGGCTATTGCCATGCACCAACACTTCGTATAAACCTGTCGGCAGACCGTGCAAATCCAGGTCCGCCTGCGTAACGTGATCGGTATCCAGGCGTAAAACCACCTGGCCCTGCGCATTCATTACCTGCACCCGGTCGAAATCGAGTCCGGCGCCCAGGGTAACGCGGACCGCCCCGGAAGTAGGGTTGGGAAACAAGGTGGCCGCCATCACCATTTGTTCATTCGTCGCTACCACGACTTTACTCACCGTATTATTGGCCGAAATCAACCACAGATCCGGGTCGAATTGCAGGTCATCCGCCATAAAAGGCAGGGTCAGTTGAAAACTCTGGCCGGAAGCGGTCGGGCTGAGGCGAACATCGAAACTTTGGTTGCCCTGTTTGAAACGCAGCGGCACGGGCACCTCGAAAAAGGCTACCGACGGATCCGACTGGGTTTGAAAAATGGTCACGTTCACGTCGTTACCGCTTTGACTCCATTCGATCTGGTAGGAAGGGTAACCTTCGCCGTAAATCCAGTCGTCGAAGAAACCCTGCAGATCCTGGCCGGAGGTCGTTTCCAGCACGGTGCGCAGATCGCTGGTGCGGGCAAAACTATTGGCCACCCCGGGCGTCAGCAGGTAGTTACGCAGCCCGGCAAAGAAGACGTCGTCGCCCAGCGTCCAGCGCAGCATGTGCAGTACCATGGCACCTTTGGCATAACTCAGCCGGCCGGAGAAAATGCGGCCCACGTTCGTCGTATCGTCCACCCAAACGCTGCCGTTGGGTTGACTGACTACACTGTTGATGCGGCCCTGTCTGAAACTAAACCAGTACTGAGGCGCTAAACGCTCGTACGTCAGTCCGGAGAGGTAGGTTGCAAAACCTTCGTTCAGCCAGATATCCTGCCAGCTGCCGCAGGTCACATAGTCGCCGAACCACTGGTGCGCCAGCTCGTGGGCCATTAACTCGAAACCGAAATTGACCATGAAACTCATGGTCTGGTGTTCCTGTCCGCCGCCCCAGTTGAACTGCGCGTGGCCGTATTTTTCCTTGTTAAAAGGGTAGGGGATGAACAGGGAATCATAAAATTCCAGGATGGGCACCACCAGCGGCGTCTGGCTTTGTGCATCCGCCAGTTCTTCCGGATAGACGTAGTTTAAAATGGGCAGCGTACCGGTTTGAATTTCGGCATAGTCATAGTACTGCGCATAATTTGTCACCGCCATCGCCACCAGATACGCTGCAATCGGGTAGCGGTGTTTCCAGTGATAAGTCTTGAGCCCCACGCTCGTCACCGTTTCGTCGACCAGCAGTCCGTTGCCGGCCACCCGGTAGGCGGCGGGACAGGTTACCAGAACGTCGATCGAGTCGATCTTATCGGTCAGATCCTGTTTGCAGGGCCACCAGTCGCGGGCGCCGTATGGTTCGGAGAGCGTCCAGAGGATAGGTATATTATTGTGCTGGCTGACTTCAAAAGAGCCGAAACCGGTGGTTGGAGGTATGCCCTGGTAAAACACGGTGACCGAATCCAGCGTCATCGCCGGCAGTTCTTGCGGCAGGCTGATGGTCAGCACATTCATACTGTGGCTGAAAGCCGGCTGCAGGCCGTGGTAGTGCACCGAATCTACGTGCAGCGAATCCAGCAGATCGAAGTGCACAGCGGCAAAACCCGCCACCCGGGTCTCGAAATGGGTAGTAATAGCGCCCCGAATGTAACGCACCGCCGGATCCACGCGCCACTGCATGCGCTGGTAACGCACGTCGTAGTCGTCCGCCGGCGCCAGGGTCGGGCTAAGGGTCAGACCGCGGTGGGCGTTGGCTTCCTCCGTGGCGATCTGCATGAGTTCGGCCGGGTGAAAATCGGGGTTTTGGGCCGCCAGGGACGTGGTGAGCAGGAACAGGGTGAGGATGCGTAGTAGGTAGGTCATTGTG
>JANPIN010000117.1:0-22160 GCA_031425035.1 Saprospirales bacterium
TCCGTTTCATCCGTTTATCCATCCTGCTACGCGTGCACACCGGATGGGATAGCAGAACGGATAAAACGGATCACGCGGATCGAAACGGATTTTTGATTAAATCCGTTTTAATCTGTTCAATCCGTTTCATCCGTTTATTCCATCCTGTTACGTGTGCACACCGGATGGGATAGCAGAACGGATAAAACGGATCACGCGGATCGAAACGGATTTTTGATTAAATCCGTTTTAATCTGTTCAATCCGTTTCATCCGTTTATCCATCCTGCTACGCGTGCACACCGCACAGGATAGCAGAACGGATGAAACGGGTCACGCGGATCGAAACGGATTTTAATAGAAGGGAAATCTAGAAACCCCATCCTCCTTGTACATTTGAACCCGATGACAAACAAAACCGAACGCCGCCTGGCTGCCCTCTCCGCTATTTGTAACACGTTTCTGCCTACCATCGTTCGTCCGGATGATCCCCAGGGCTACTGGGCACGCTGCGCTACCGATCTGGAAGTCCCGCAACGCATCATCGCGCTGATGGCCGGCGTAAAAGAGGAAGACCGCCATGCCTTCGAACAACTGCTGGATCTGCTGGCCAGCCCCTTACTGGGCCTCACCTGGCTGGGTCCGCTGCGCCCGGCTCATCGCTTACGGCCGGATCAACGGATCACTTTACTGCGCCGCTGGGCCGCCAGTCCGCTCCCCGATATACGCAATGCATTCAACTCCCTGCGCAAGCTCACGGCCCTGCTGTATTTCGGCGATGTGGCGCCGGGCCAAAGCACCAACCCCAACTGGTCCAGCCTGGGTTATCAACCCTTAAATAAATTTATTCAGCCTGACCCGGCGCCTTTGCCCACCTCCCTGCCGGCTGACAACGCTACCCTGCACTGCGACGTACTGGTGATCGGCAGTGGCGCGGGTGGCAGCGTGGTCGCCGCCCAACTGGCCGCTGCGGGACAAGAAGTGCTGGTCGTCGATAAGGGTGGCTACGCGCAGCAACACGAGTTCAGTCAGCAGGAAATGCCCATGCTGACCCGGCATTTTGAAGCCGGCGGACTGTTAGCTTCGCAAAACGGCTCGATCAGCGTGCTGGCCGGCAGTACGCTCGGCGGCGGCACCACCATTAACTGGGCGGCTTCCCTGCGTACCGCCGACTACGTGCTGGAGGAATGGGCGAACCGCCACGGCAACCCGCATTTTCTGTCAACAACCTACCAGCAGGGTTTTGAGTATGTCGAACAGCGGAACCATGTTCGGCGTGATTTCATCCATAATCCGCAAAACCAGGCGCTGCTCGATGGCGCACAGCAACTCGGTTACCGGGCGGAAAACATCCCCATGAACCTGCGTTTTCCACCGGAACTGCCGCCGGAAACTGCCTGGCAGGCCAGTGGTTTTTCCTGTTACGGCGATGCGTTCGGCATCAAACAAGGGGCCGTGCAGACCTTCCTGCGGGATGCGGTCGAGCATGGCGCCAGGCTGCTGCCGAACACGGACGTGGATAAAATTACCATCGAACAGGGCGTAGCGACCGGCGCAGAAGCCCGTGTGCGCCGGGCGGACGGCAGCACCAGCCGTTTGATCATCAAAGCTAAACGCGTGGTGATCAGTGCCGGCAGCTTACATACGCCGGTTTTACTGATGAAAAGCGGCCTGGAACATCCCCAGCTGGGCCGCAACCTGTACCTGCATCCGGTGGCGGTCGTCCCGGCTTTTTACCGGCAGGACACGCTGCCCTGGTACGGCCCGATGATGTCGGCCATCGTGCAGGAGTTTGCCCGGCTGGACGATAACTGGGGTTTCCGGATCGAATGTCCGCCTATTCACCCGGGACTGGGGGCTTTTGCCCTGAGCTGGGAGAGTGGCGAACAGATCAAGAACGATTTGCTTAATCTTCGGCGGATCGGGGTGCACGTCTGCCTGCTGCGCGATCGTTTCGGCGGCCGGGTCAGCGTGGGCAAACGCTCCGGGCAGCCGGTGATCGACTATGATTTACACGCCTACGACCGGCGCCACCTCGTGCGTTCCATGCAGGAAAGCGTTCGGCTGCATGCGGCGGCGGGCGCGGAACAGATCGCCGTGTTGCATAACCAGCCGCTGCGCTATTTTCCTGGAAAAGACCAGCCGGCTGACTTTTCGGCGCAAATAGCCGCGAAAAACTGGGGCTTGAATCGTTTTGGCTTGTTCTCCGCGCACCAGATGGGCACCTGCCGGATGGGCGGCACGGCCGATTATCCGGTAAAACCCAATGGGGAAACCCGGGCCGTGCGCGGACTTTTCGTGGCCGATGGCAGTCTGTTCCCGTCCGCCAGCGGCACCAATCCGATGTTGTCGATCCAGGCGCTGGCCTATCATGTGGCGCAGGAAATAAAGGCAGGTTGGTGAGGTTTGATAAAACCTGGTCTGGTTAGGCAACGCAAGAGGCGATTCGTGCGTCAGGCAGGTTAAATCGGCTACATGAAAAACAACTGCCTGCTGGTAATATTCACTTATCTGCTTTTTAGCTTCTTCTGCCCCGTTCCTTCCACGGCGCAATCGACTTTTGGCATTCAGGGTGGCCTGCACTTGAGCGATGCCCTGATCATCGGATCAACGCCCTACGTGACCGCTGCGCAGGGCAATTATTTTGGCGGTGTGACGGCTCACCATCCCTTCCGTGCCGGTTGGGCCCTGGTCACCGATGCGCAACTAACCAAACGCGGCTTTTTCCTTTTCCCATTTTACAGTACACAGACGGATAGCCGGATCGGGGTGCAACTGCTGTACGTGGATCTGGCTACGCGTATGGAGTACCATATTTTTAAAAATATCAGTGTGCAATTTGGTCCTTATGCCGGTTACCGGATGCGGGAGTACGATCAGTTAGCCGGTTCCGAGCAATGGGTTAAAGCCGTTTCCCCGATCAGTAATCGTTGGGATGTTGGCCTGCAAGGCGGTCTGGTGGCCCAGTTCCAGCGCTGGTCCGCCTTCGTACTGTACACGCATGGCGTGAAAACGATTGGCCGACTGGAGGTGACGGATACCGATGGGCATAAGAAGGGCCAGCTTAAAATACTGAACAAGGGCCTGCAGGTGGGAGCGAGTTACGTGATTTTTAACCGGTAAAACAGCGCGTTATCTGCCCAGGCTGATCAGCTGTTTCCCGCTCGGGTGAAGGCTATGGCTTCGAGTGTCCATGCCCCCCACTACCACCAATTTTCCGGAAAAACCAAAACGGCTGACCAGGTAGTACCTGGCTATATGCTTGCGTGGCTTGTCCCGAGGTGGAAATGCGATAGAAAATAAGGCGATAATGCTTGAAAATCGGCTTTTTAGCGGCAAATAAAAAAAAGTAAAAAATATTTACCGGAAAAGACCAACGTAAATTGAACGCGTAGTGTCTATGTTATCGAACCGGTTTGGGGGGGCACACGACCCTGATCGTTTTCACTTGAAAACGTTTCCCTGTAATAACCTACCCCTTTATTTTATGTGCAAACCACCAGCCTGCCACCCGAACGGACAGGCGCAAAACGTAACAACACAGCACCCGACCCCGACCCATCCCCAACAGGATCGGGCAGCAGGGACAGAATTTGTTTTTTCCCATTCCTGTGCGCACACGTCTTTCGCACGTGTCACACCATCATTCGCGCGCTGCACACCATCGTTCGCGCATGGCACACGGTCGTTCGCGCGTTGCACACCGTCGTTCGCGCGCTGCACACCATCGTTCGCGCAATGCACACCGTCGTTCGCGCAATGCACACCGTCATTCGCGCATTGCACACCATCGTTCGCGCGCTGCACACCGTCATTCGCGCAATGCACACCATCGTTCGCGCATTACACACCGTCGTTCGCGTTTGCGTACCGTTGTTCGCGCGGATAAAAAGGCCTTTAACGACCCCATTTACCAGGTATTCATCGGTTTTCTGCCTCTGGCAGGAGCCGGCATTCTCACCCATTTATTTTTTACCATTATGAATAACTTGCAGGACAACAGGTTGTCCATGTACCTGGCGGTACAGAAAAATTGCCAAGCCAATGCCTCGCATTGGAACACGAATACCGTTGCCGTCCAGGCCTTCGCGGAATTCGAGCAGTGCATTCTAACCATTCAGCAGAGCGTGCGGCAGCAGGCCCGACCCGTCACCGGCGTATCGCTGGAAAAAGCGGGCACCCGCGAGCAGATGGTCGACAAAGCCTATGTGCTGGCGCAGGCCCTGGCTACCTACGGCAAGGCTGCCAACCAGCTGGAGATGGTCGACATGGTGAATCACACCCCCTCGACCTGGCGGAAATTCCGCTCCAACATGGCCAAAGAACGCGTGGAGCAGGTCATACAGGCGGCCCGGCCCCTGCTGCCCCAGTTAAGTCCCTACGGCATCCAAAGCGAACAGGTGACCGAGCTGGAAACCCTGCTGCAGGCCTATGTGGAGAAGATGTCCGCACCCCGGGGCGCCATCAGCAACCGCCACGAAGCCACCCGGCTCCTGCGCGCCTGTTTCCTAAAGAGCGACGCCCTGCTGGAGCAGCTGGACAGCATGTTGCTGCAATACAAGGATAAAGCCTTCTACAGCACGTATAAACACGTGCGGCAGGTCGTGAATCGCCGGCCGCGGGGTGGGAAGGTGCAGGTGGAAGCGGTAGAGCATTAAAAGTTGAAAGTGGAGAAGGATCCGGTTATCGGCCTGGAAGGGCTGGTAGCTGGATTTTTTTTGGGGGGTGGGTGGGAAATAGTTGTAGCCAGATTATCACATTATCTTCGAGCGCGCAAAAAAATAACCTTCTGACAAATAGAAAAATCACAATGATACTTGTCAGAAATAAAGTTACAAGAGTCTTTACTAATTCGTTTTAATCCTTCGTTGATACAATTTTTCTCTTATTCTAAAAATTTTATCAATGCTTTCATTGTCCAAGCTTTTATCAATAGTCCTAAGGATTACTCTATCATTTACTTTACAAATTTCTTTTAGGGATAATTTATCCTTGAAGTTTTTAGCAAGTAAATTGAAATTGCCAGAGTCTACGCTAAAGTAAGGTATAGGAAGGCCCTTAAACTCATTTGGCGTGAGCTCTAATACTCCTCCTCCATAATACCTTCCGTCTAGTTCTGCAAATGACAGAGTTAAAGAGTTATAAAAACAATATATTAGGTTTTCTAACTTATAATCTTCACGCATTTTTATTAAATAAGCACTATCTGTCGCTAACACATTAGCATTATTTTTTACAATTTTTGGAAATTCATTACATCTTTTAAAGAAAAACCCTTGTGGCGCTGGGCCAATATTAGGCACCTCATACCAATTATCACGGATTAGTGTTTTATAGCGTTTATCTATCCCATTTTTTATGCCAACATCCAAGTATTCAATCAATTTCTGATTCCCTTTTACTTTTGATAACTTGTTTATTGCTATAAGATATGCTGGTTTTAACTCACCAATTAATTTATTAAAGTCTTCTTCAGTAAATATAATGCTACTATTTATAAATGATCCTTTCTGGATAATTGGCTTTACGAACTCTTGAAGTGAATATTTTTCAATTATTTCAGTGTTGACTATAAAATAATTATTTGCAGCAGTCACAATCCCTGCTTTTGATTCACAATAATGATTAATAGTTTTAATTTGTTTTTTTAATTTATGTAACAACTCTATTTCTTCTGTAAGCAAGTGATGGTGCGTCCATTTTGATTCTCTGATACTTACATTTGGTAATAGAGTAAATTTTTCTTCTTTAAGATCTGTAGACCTTTCAATATTACAGTAATAGATACCTTTGTGATTAGACTTCTTTTCGCCAATAATTAGTAGTGTATCTTGACCTTTGCAGTCTTTAAAAAGCAATTCGTTAAAAGTGAAGATTTCTATTCGTTCAAAATTATTAAAAATCAATTCACGTAACTCTGCTGCAAATTTTACTTGCAGTAACTCTGATGGAAGAACGAAAGCTAAAATCCCTTCCTCGTTAATAAATTGTATGCATCTAACTAAAAAAGCAGTCCAAATGTTCTTTGGCTTAATGTCAGAAAGTGATGCTCGTTGGTGTATTTCCTTACAATAACTAAGCTGCTTGTCATTTAAGATGTTTTTCTTAATGTAAGGTGGATTGCCTATAACAAGGTTGAACTCGTCATCATTTTTGTTTTGAAACTCTAGGAAATCGGCATGTATTGCTGAAAAATGCCTCCCAGTAATTTTTATTTTATCAAGTTCTTCTTTGTCGACTTCTACAGCGGTAACTTTTTTGATTTTTGGATTTAAAGTGTTATGTCTAAACAATGAATTAACAAAGATGCCATCTCCAGCACTTGGTTCCAGTATGGTAATTTCAGTGTGCTCGCTTAATTTGCTCGCAACATAATTTACTAAAAAATCAGCAATTACTTTTGGAGTGTAAAACGAGCCTGTTAGTTTCTTATTTTTCACTTTTCCTAATTTCAAGAAGTTTATATGGAATAACATTACCTCGAGAATGTAAGAATGAAGTAATTTCTAAGATTGAATCAACTGCTTTCATAATAAGTGCATTGTAGTCGCCAGGGTCAGGGGCACTTTCCTTAACAGTCATCAAAGAATTTAGAGATTCTCTTAGGCTGTTTATAGCAGTTTGCGCTCTGATTTTCAAAAAAAACTCTCTTCTTTCATAAACCAATTGAGGCCTGTTTAAATATAGTTTATTTATCAAGTATTTGGATGAAATGTATTTTCCGGTTAAGGTATAATTTTTTATATCTATTTCGTATAAGTCTGAATAGTCATAATCACTTGGGTCTGGATAACAAACAACATTTAAATCATTTGAGTCATTTGGCCAATCGTCAGACTTAAACCTATTGCAAACTGGACAGGCATAGTAAAGATTAGTTATATCATTAATTAGTTTAACAAACTTTGATTTTGGCCTGAAGTGGTCAATGTGGTAATGATCAATTCCACCCCAAGGGTTTTCATGTATTGAACAGTAAACACAATGATGATAACATTCATCAGAAATCTGCTGTTTCCAATCATTATATTCTCCTTTGTTTTGAACTCTGCTAGCTTTATCTATTTTTTTCCACTGCATTTGTTATTTCAGTTTAGATTTTATTATAGCATTTAGGCTATCTAAAGATTGTATTTGCTCCTCATAGGCATTTAGCCATGAGTTTCTATCGTCGAACCCTGCAAAAGGTAGGTCTAATTTTATTTGTAGTGCCTGAAGCCTTTTTAATAAATCGGAGTCTGTATTACCTCCAGCAATCATTTTTGCTAGGTCATTAAATTCGCTGACAGCATCAATATTTTCCTTTAAATAATTTTTAGCTGCTCGCCTAAATTTAGGGACGTACTTGGCACTATTCTTATAAAAGTCTTCTCTACTTATAATATCTTCATACTGGTCGAACTTATGATTTAAATCTTCATCATTAGAGAATACGGTAAGTGCAAAAATTGGAAAGTCAGGTAGCCTTTGTCTTAGGAAAGATACTAATTCACTGCCTTTGTAAGCTACTGGCCCACTTTCATCATTCGCTTGATCATTTAGCTTTTCATCTAGAATTATCACGCATACTTCATTTTGCTCAATAAAGTCGAAGTAAGAATTTGGATCTTTAAATGGAACGGATGTAATTACTTCTAAATTGCTTTCGATATCATTTAAAGCAATTACGATATTCTTTCTTACTGTTGAACTTTGGTCTTTGTTATCGTCTATTATTGCTATTTTTGCCATTTTCATTAAGAGAGTTTAGGGAGCCAAACTTTAAAATTCGCTCCAGTTAACGAAATATCCTTTGAAAGGAACATTTTTCCTTCTAATTCTTCAACAATTGATTTTACTATTGTTAGCCCGAGCCCTGTACCAATACTTTTGCTTTCGTTTGTGCCGACTGTTTTAGTTGAGAATAAGGGGTCAAAAATTCTTTGTTCAAATTCTTTTGCAATACCAGGTCCTGTATCACCAACAGCGAAGTAATAACCAGGTTTTCCATTATTATCCTCTTTGTCAACTTCTACTATAACTTTTCTTTCTCCTCCTTTCAACAAACAGGCCGTATAAGCATTTGTTAATAGGTTAACCAAAATAGTTTCAATATCCATCTGGTATGTTTTGCTATAAAGGTTTTCACCTTTTAAAGACAATTTTATGCTTGAAGCTTCAAAAGCTGGCTTAAGGTCATTTATTACTGATTCTATGGTTTTATAGACTTGAATGACTTTAGCTTTTCTTTTTTCTTTTTGAACTCTTGTTAAAGCATATGAGCCCCAAGAAGCAACTTTATTAGAATACTTTAAGGCTTTTTCAAGTTCTTCAATAGCGCTTTCTGTTTTTGGAATTGATTTTATTAATTTAATAGCAGTTGTTGTTGACCCTTGGAATTGGGTAATAGAACCTTCAGTCTCATGGCCAAATACAGCTGAAGAAATCCCAATTGTAGCTAAACCATTTAAGACTCTTTGCCAGTTTAGAAGTTCATTTATTGTGTCTTCTACATTATCAACAATTGCGCCAACTTGGTTAATAGTACGGGTAATTGGTTTTAAAAATGTATTTGGCTCAACATTGCCATTAGTAGTTTCTATTTCTGATTTTATAAAATTTAGGTCATCCTTAACAATAGTAAGTTGATCTTTTATGTTTTGGGCTTCTTTATGTGCAGGAGTTTTTTGTTTTTCTTTTTTAATTTTATCTGTTTTAGAATAAATCTCACTTCGGTGAGTTTCTAACAACCTTTTTGTAGCGTGCACGAATTCTTTCATATCAAAAAATCCTTCTGATTCAACTAAGCCTTCTCGTGCAGCACTATCTGTTAGCAATCCATTACCATCTCTAGTAATGAATACGGCTCCTACTAATTGGTTTGGTGAGACTGTAAATTCATCACCACGTCCAATTCCTGCAGGATTTCTAGCTTTGTCTTGACCCAAATTCAACCAATCATATCCCATTTGTGCTCTAGGAAATCCATACGGTTTGACGGCTATATTATCTCTATATATTTTTACCCCTGCGTTATTATCAAGAAAATTTCTTAGATCGCTAAGCTTGAAATCGGTTCCAACAACGGATGCGCCTTCTCTTAAAAAAAACAGTAAGCGTACCTCGATTGGACCACATTTAAGGACTGAGGAACCGTCTTTGATTTTTGCTTTAGCATAAAATTGTTGAAGCGGTATAGTCTTGACTATCTCTTCTGAATATCTATCTTTTATAGAATAAACTACTTCATCCGTCCCATCAAACACAGCCGTTACATCTATCTCTGAAGATTCATAGTATTTGGAATTAACCGGCCTTGAATATTCAGGGTCAATGTCATTAATTAAATTTACTGTAAAATCAAAAGACAGGTTAAATGGAGGTGTTAATGCTGACAATTCATTATAGAGGCTTTCTATATTGTTTTTGGTCCAAGGTTGCCTAAGTTTTGTTATTTTAATTTCAGTACCCGTTGTGCTAAAATTTTCATTTGTTTTTGGAAGGTTAATCGTCGAAGGCTTGGTTAATTCTACGTCTATATCAAAAACGTCTTTTCCTTCCGTATCAAATTCATCCCAGTTAACTTTCAGTCCAACCAAACCATCAATTTTGGTTTTTGAAATTAGTTCAAGCTGCGCCCCAAGTCTATCTGTTGATATTCTGCCTATTCCCTTTTCTCCAGTTTTTCTTCTTCCTAGGTCGCTCATTTTTGATTGTCTTTTACCTGAAAAGCCAATTCTTAACCAGTTGTTCAAAAGTTGATCCCTGGTCATTCCAAACCCATTATCAGAAATTCTAATTATATCGGAGTTGCCAGAACATAAAATTTCAACATCAACGTTAGAAGCATCTGCATCATAGCTGTTTTTAACTAATTCTATCAATGCAGTTGTATGGTCTTTTATACTATCTCTGCCTAAGTGAATCAATGTTTTGGCATCAACAAAAAACCTTTGAAAGTTTTTGTCCTTTTTTGACAATTCGCTTGATAGTTTCAAGATTGATTTATAATCAGAAGTATCGGCATTTAATAAAGCCTGTAATTTTTTAATTATTTGCTGCTCTGTCTGTTCCATTTAATTGATGATTTTATATACTATTATTAATATCAAGGCCATAACATTGGTAGTATTAATACCTTAATAGAAAAGCAGATTGATCAAGATTTGCCTGCAAGTGTACAACTTTCGTTTCCATGTTCCAAATAACCTTGAAAAAAATCTCTTGGCTCCCCTCTCCCCGCTCGGGCTATGGCTGCCTGCACACCTAACAAAAATTCCGTTCGCTCGCGCTGAGTTCAAAATTCACTACCAGCACGGTTTACCGATCTGATCTGTTCCATCTGCGGCTGGGTGGAGCTGTTCCCTCGGGGTATACCGGGACATTATCCTGGATAGCTGGCGCTGCTGCACAGGCCGCTGCTTTGGTCGGATTTTGGTACGCGAGCTGGTTCAATGGGATGTTGCCGTTGCTGGGGTAGGGGCAGGAGTCTGCGAGCGGCGGGCATAACCTGCAGAATCGGACACACGAGGTAAAACAGCCTAGCGCGAGCGGTGAACAACTTTGTAAAAAGCTCAAAGAATGGAAGTTGAGACTCGACACGCAATTGGTTGAATGAGTACAAGTTAATAAAGATTGGTTTGCTAATTTATGACTTTACAGCCGCTTAAACCGAGAAAAATTGTATATTTGTATCATGGAGCAAGTGATACACTATCACCTGGATATTGAAATTGACCGACTCACAAATAGCGTCCGGAACACTATTTCAGGAGATAGTTTTGCCACTGAAGTATTCGAGACAGGTAGTGCTGAACTGAAAGCCATAACCAAGGCAAAAGGTTGGAAGTTCGACTGGAAAGCAGAAGTTAAAGAACCGGATCGGAAAGTGTACAAACTTACGATAAAAGACAACCCGAATATTCTACAAGGACTTGCGAGTATCAGCGATTATGGCGACCATTTTTACCTGCATTTGGTAGAAAGCGCACCTTTCAATCTTGGTAAGGGCAAGCTCTATGAAGGCGTTCCCGGCAATTTATTTGCGTTTACTTGTAAACTTTCATGGGACATGGGCTATCAAGGATTTGTCGCATTTCAATCCAAAACCAAACTGATCGAACATTATGAGGCCACTCTAGGTGCCACGCATGTTGGAGGACACAAAATGATAATTTTCCCCCCGGCCGCGCTGAAGCTTATCAAACAATACTTTCAAACATAATAATATGGGATATATAAAAGAGCCAGTTGGCGTGGATTTAAACATCGGACCTATGCCCTTGTCGAACGAAGAACGACAAGCCTTAAGTGCTATTATCGCTCAATACAAAACCACAGGGGAAGTGCCAAAGGGTTCGGGCAAAAAGAAGGTGGCGAGAAAGAAAAAACTTTCGCCTTCAATCGCCATTGACCGGTCAAGCGCAGGAAAGTCCAAATTAAAGAAAAAGGCTGTACCTGCTTCAGAATCAGGTAAATAACATAGCACTGAACATTGCATGGGCGGAAAGTTGCGCTAGACGCGCCCCGCTCGGGCTATGGCTGCCTGCACCTAACAAAAATTCCGTTCGCTCGTGCTGATGCTATTGGCCTCTCCTGTCCGTTCCCGCGTACTCTGCCCGCCACTCCCCACCCATCTGCCTGTACTAAAATCCGTTCCCTCCTCCTTTCCAATACCCGCTAATGGCTGCTCATTTGTTCCAAACTTCCTCTCAGGAGCGTTCGGTACAAAATTCGCGACCAGCAGGGTTTACCTATCTGACCTGTTTCCTCTGCGGCCGGGTGGATCTGTTCCGTCGGGCGCCAAAAGGCCTGACCAAAAAAACCTGCCCGGATCACCAAAGGCGATCCGGGCAGCAGTCACATCTTTTTACAGCACAGGCCAGGACTAATATCCCGGGTTCTGCTGTAGATTGGGATTCGCACCGATCTCGCGGGCGGGAATGGGGAATACCAGTTTCGGATCGTTATAGGCCAGTCCGTCCACGCTTTCCTGCAGGCGTTTTACGTCGTGGATACGATGGCCCTCCTGCGCCAATTCGCGGCGGCGCTCCAGCAGCAGTTCTTCCAGCGTGACAGTAGCCACAGCGGCCAGTCCGGCGCGGGTATGGATAATGTTGTAATCGTCCACCGGCGCTGCACCTACTGCGGCACCCAGGCGCAGATTGGCTTCGGCGCGGATCAGGTACATCTCCGCCAGCCGGATGATCGGCTGGTTGCGGTACTGGTTGCGCCATTTGCCGCTGCGTACCGCGCCGGCGCCCTCGTAAAAGAAAGCCAGGCGCGCATCGCCGGGTTCGTAGAGGTCCAGGTGTTTTTGCTCGATTTCGATGTCCCCGTCGCGGCCCCCAAACTCCGGGATGGAGTAGAAAACCGGCAGCGTCGCTTCGCCGAAGTCCTGCGACGAGATCTGCACCGCGTAAATGTCTTCGCTGGTATTATCGTCGTTGTTCCATTCGTCCGCGTATTGGCCGACCAGGGCGTACAGCCCGGAATTGATCACCGCGTCGGCATTGCTGCGCGCGTCCTCGTAGCGGCCCATTTGCAGGTAGACACGGGCCAGCAGCGCGGTGGCTACATATTGGCCGGCCAGCACGCCATTTTCGGCCGGCAGCAGGCCTTTGGCACCGGTGAGGTCGTCCACGATCTGGGTATAGACCTCTTTCACGGTGTTACGGGTCACCTGGCTGCTGGCATCGATGCCGCGCGTCGGACGCAGCACGAGCGGCACCCCCAACTGGCTGTTATTGCCCGTTGCCTCGTAGGGCAGGGCATAAAAGCGCACCAGTTCGAAGTAGGTGGCTGCCCGGATAAAGCGCGCCTCGCCTTCCACCTGCGCCCGGTCTTCCGCCACCACCGTCTCCAGTGCGGACAGTACGTTATTCACCCGGTTAATGGCATCGTAGGCGTCGGTCCAGCGATCTTCGGCCTCGCCGTTGCTGGCAATCATGGCCTTATTGTACACTTCGCGCGGCCCGGTGTAAGTCCCCACCCAGCGCAGTTCGCCGTCCGCAGCCAGCAGTTCGGCATCGCGCAGGGCATTGCCGCCCCAGAGACCATCTTTGGCCAGGGCGTCGTAAGCGCCGAGAAGCACACTTTTTACGTTGGCGTCGGTAGAGAGCGCCAGTTCCTCGCTCACGCTCTGGGCGGGGTTGAGGTCCAGTTTTTTATCGCAGGCCGCCAAAGCAAAGGCCAGCACCAGGGCAGTAAGCCCGATTTTATGTAGTCGCATCTTTTTGATTTTATGCATGGTAAAAAAGTTTATTAAAATCCAAAACGTATTCCGCCCACGATGGTGCGCGGCTGTGGGGCGGAGTAGAAATCAACGCCGTACACGGTGTTCGACGCCAGAAAGTCCGTCGTGACCTCCGGGTCCCAGCCCTGGTACTTGGTAAAGGTCAGCAAGTTGGTGCCGGTGGCGTACAAGCGCAGGGTCTTGAAACCGCCCCCGTGTAACCAGCGGGTGGGCACGTCGTAGGCCAGCGTGACGTTTTTAAGGCGCAGGTAAGACCCGTCGGTGATGTAACGGCTGCTGCGGCTTTGATCGCCGTTGGAGTAGCCCAGGCGGGCTTCGGGTACCCTGGTCTGATCGCCGGGCTTTTGCCAGCGATCCAACTGGTCGCGGGTCTGGTTATCGAACCAGCAGGCGTTGCAGGACATAAAGCCGCCGGCGCCGTTGTGGATCTTATTGCCTTGCTGGCCCTGGAAGCGGATGTCCAGCGTTACCCCGGCATAGCTGAGCGTGTTGCTGATACCGCCGATGAAGGTGGGCAGCGGCGAACCAAGTTCGACGAAAGCAGCCTGGTTGTAGTCGTTGGTAGTGGCTTTCAGATTGGCATTGATCTCCGCATTGTTGATATACCACAGGGCGTCGCCGTTGGCCGGGTCAACGCCGGCATACTCGGCGCCGTAGAACTCCCCGACCGGCGCACCCACTTTCACCACGTTGGCGTAGCGGGAGCCGCTGTCGTCAATCAGGGTTTGGCCGTTGGCCAGCGAAAGCACTTCATTGTGGTTGATGGCCAGATTAAGCGAGGTGGACCAGCTGAACCGACCGACCAGGTTGTTGGAATTCAGGGTAAATTCCCAGCCGCGATTTTCCAGTTCGCCGACGTTCTGAAACTGCGTGGTGAAACCAGAGGTAGCCGGCACGGGTACTTGTAACAGCAGATCTGTGGTATTTTTGACGTAATAATCAATTTCCCCACTGATCCGGTTCTTGAGCAGCCCGAAATCGAGGCCGAAATCGGTCTCGGTGCTTTTTTCCCAGGTCAGGGCCGGATTAGCGATCTGGCTGGGCTGGAGGGTACTGTTCGCGTTATAGTTGCCGGCGCCGAACAGACCCAGCGCGGGGAAGTTGCCGATATCGGCGTTGCCGCTTTGACCCCAGGAAGCGCGGAGTTTCAGGAAGCTGAGCGCCCGGTTATCTTTCAGAAACTCTTCCTCGCTGAGCACCCAGCCGGCGGAAGCAGCGGGGAAGAAAGCGTAGCGGTTGTCGGCCCCAAAACGCGAGGAGCCGTCCACGCGGGCACTGGCGTTGAACAGGTAGCGGCGGGCGAAATTGTAGCGGGCCCGACCGAAATAGGACAGGAATCGGTATTCCGTCGTCGTCCCTGCCGCATCGGTGATGTTGGCCGCGCTGGACAGGGTTTTGAGATCGTCCACCGGAAACCCTTCGCCGAACACGTAGGAGTAGACATTATCGCTGCTGAAAAATTCAGTGCCCAGGTCAATGCCCAGGTCGTGGTTCCCGTATTCCTGGTTCCAGCTGAGCACGGCATTGGTGTTGAAGGCGGTGGTATTGGACGAAGCGGCGAAGGCGGCGCCGTTGCTGGCGTTGCCCGCGTCGGTGCGACGGCCGTAAAAGGCGTTGTCGCGTACATTGAGCAGGTTGGCGCCGCCTTCCACGCGCAGGACCAGTGCGGGATTGAAGCGGTATTCCCCGAAGGCGTTGGTGAGGGTCCGGGTGCTGAACACCCGGCGGCTGGCCTCTTCCACGTCGATGAGGCCGTTGTAGTAGGTGGTCACCGGGCGGTCGTAGAGCTGTCCGTTCTCGTCGCGGGTCGGCGTGATGGGGGCCATAGCCACCAGCTGCATGGGGGTGGAAAAGGCGTTATCGTCGGAGACCTGGGTGGTCAGCGTCCGCGACAGGCCAAAATTGACGCCTATTTTCAGGCGCGACGTGGCGTTGAAGTCGAGGTTCAGGCGACCGCCGTATTTTTCCAGATCGTTAGACACCAGAATACCTTTGGTAAAACCGTAATTGCCGCTGGCGTAGTAGCGCATCTTGTCCGTACCGCCGGTGAAAGCCAGCGTGGAGTTGCCGACGCTGCCCTGGCGCAGGGCTTCTTCCTGCCAGTCGGTGCGATCCACACGTTCCTTCCAGCTGTCGTTGCGGCCGGAATAGCGGGTGAAACGGCGCATAACAAAATCCGTCCAGGAGTTCGGGTCGTCATAGGCCATCCCTTCGATGTCGTCGGAGTTATTGGCGGCCTCGGTGAATAAGTCCACGAACTCACCGGCGTTTAAAAATTCGCGGCGACCAGTCGGCGTGCTGGTCCCGGCCTGCAGGTCCAGCTCGATTCGCGACTGTCCGGCCTGTCCGGTTTTGGTGGTGATGATGATCACGCCGTTGGAACCGCGCGAACCGTAGATGGCCTTGGCCGAGGCGTCTTTCAGGACCTCAATGGAGGCGATGTCGTTGAAATTCAGGTCAGCCAACGGATTGAGCGGGCCACCGGCGGTATTTTCCTTCTCTTTGGCGATGGGAATGCCATCGATCACGTAGAGCGGTTCGGTACCGGCGTTGATAGACCCCACCCCACGCACCCGGACGCGGCTGGCTGCCCCGACCTTACCATTCGCGGTCTCAATGTACACACCGGCCGCCTGTCCTTGCAGGGCTTGCTCCAGGGCGACCACCGGCATAGCGTGCAGCTGTTCGCCGCTTACTTTGGCGATGTTGCCGGTGAGGGTGGACCGGATCTGCTTGCCGTAGCCGACCACCACGACCTCGTCGATGAGGCTGCCGGGCTCCATGGCCACATCCAGGCGGGTCTGGGCGCCGACCAGGATGGATTGCACGACATAGCCGGTGTAACTGATCTTTACCTGGGCGTCGTCGCCGGCTACAGGGAGCGTAAACGAACCATCGGCGGCAGTGACGGCGCCGGTATCGGCGCCTTTCACGGCGACCGTAGCCCCCGCGAGCGGTTCGCCGGTGGCGGCATCGGTGACGACGCCGCTAATGCTGCGCTGCGCCCACAAGCCGGAAAATGTGCCGCAGGCGACACAGAGAATAAGTAAAAAACGCTTCATAATGAACATATTGAGTTGGTGAAGAAAAGAATGGGATTAAAAATAAACGCTCCCCAAAGTGGGAAAACGCAGTGGATTGAGTAGGCAAAGTACGCCGGCGGGCGATAAAAAGAAGGCGTTGGGAAGAAATTTGCGAAGAAAACCTACCGGCTGAACTGATGGCGAGCGGACAAGGCCATGGATCGTCGAGAGATGCCGGGAAAACTGATTCTTCTTTCGGATGGTGATGGCCAAACGCATCGGAGGACTTCCGTAAACGAGTGGCCGACCAGCTGTTTAGGCCAGGCATGACCCGCTCGCGCCAGCAAGGGGCTGCACAACCAACGCTGGCAACGTCACAGCCCAAATTTTCAACCTCTGCGGCACCACAGCGGCCGCCACCGTGCCATTTTCTGGTGGACAGGTGCTGGATGCCGACGATATTTTGCGGTACATTTTACTTGAAAATTTGAGCAATCCGGAGGGCAGTAGTTTAGTGCAATGTGCCGCGCCAATTTTCAATTTTGACGCCCTTTCCGATTAACAATTTTGAAAAAAAGACGTTAAAAACTTTTGAATCGCCATTTTTTGAAATATGAAATTTACAAAAACATATACCCTGCTGTTCTTGCTTTTTCTGCTCGGGTTTTTGCCGCGCTCGGCGGCACAAATCATTTATTTTAACAACACCCTCGGGCAGATTTATTCGTTCGACGTGGCCACCTGCACAGCCACCCAGATCTCGCCGAACAATGTGGCCTTCAACGACATGACAGTTGGCGACAACGGCATCATCTATGGCTTGATCGGCCAGACCATTTGGCAATTGGACACTAATACAGGCATCGTTACGGAATTTGGGACCTATAACAACATCATCTCAGCGTCCCTGGAATATGCCAACGGTTACCTGTACTTGACCACCATACAAGGCGGCCTGTGGCGGATCAGCACGACGACCGGGGTCGCGGAGTTGCTCGGAAATTTCCCCACCGGCTGGAACAGCATCGGCGATCTGGTGGTGCTCAACGGTGAATTTTACGGCACTTTCAACACGCCGGGCGGGCCGATTTTGGCCAATGTGGACATTGTCAATCCAGCGGCCTCGACCGTTGTGAGTACGCTACCGGGCAACAATTTGATCGGAGGGGCAGCCGTAAACAATGCGACTTGCCCAAAAATGTACTGGTTCGGGCAGGCCGGTTTCATTTGGGAATACGATGTGAACTCCCAGACCTGGACGCAAACCTGCTCCGGTTTTCCATTCTTTGTCGGCGGTGCGGACACGCCCAACGACTATTATTTCCAGCTTCCCTGTGGCTGCATAACCAACGCCGGCAACGTCACCGCCCAAATTTTCAACCTCTGCGGCACGGCAGCGACAGTCACCGTGCCATTTACGGGCGGGCAGGTGCTGGATGCCGACGACATTTTGAGGTATGTTTTATTTGAAAATTTGAGCGATCCGGAGGGCAGTATTTTGGTGCAAAGCAGCACGCCAACCTTTAATTTCAATGCCAATTCGATGGAAATCGGGCAGCCCTATTACCTCGGTACCCTTGCTGGCAATAACCAAAATGGCTCGGTCAACCTCACCGACCCCTGCCTCGACCTGTCAGACAATTTTGCACAAGTCACTTGGCGGGGTTTGCCGACGGTCGTTTTTTCCACCGCCGAAAATGTAATCTGCACGGGTAATTGTCAAAATATCGCGGTGAATTTTACAGGCACGCCGCCCTTCAATTTGACGTATGCAAGTTCGGCAGGCGGCGGAGCGCAAACCCAAACTTTTGCAAGCAATTCGGGTACTTTTCAAATTTGCCCGCCCGTCGGTTTTTTGGGCGATTTGACGGTGCAGGCGGCCAGTTTAACAGATGCTAACTGTGTTTGTGATTAATGTTACTGCTGCGTTCTTGGTTTTCAGGGGCTGAAAACCAGGAATGCTCAACTAAATCTGCTTCGTGCGTAACATCCGTTAATAAACCAACAGAACCACCTGATTCATTTTGAAAAAATAAATTCCTGCCTTTGCACAGGCGTATTTCTACAAACTTCGTCAAATTCTTTAATGGAATTAAATTTCAATTGTTCCAAAATTCTGTACTCATAAAAGACCTGGAAGGTGGTATTTTTAAACACCCAGGGTTCAACCGTAATTTCCTTATTCGCTTTATAAAAAGTCTGGTTCATGTCACCGTCCGGGCTTTGGGATATTTCCATTTTCCGGCCCTTAGGCTGAATTTTATCCATGCAAATCAATAAAGAAAAGGCATCGCACCATTCTAAAAGACGATACAAACGATCAGCATATTTTTTATCCATACGTAAGTTTTTGAGCGCCTCCTGACGAAGTTTTTCTTGATTTTTCAAAAAAGCATCCAGGTCCTGATCTTCCCCATCTTTACGACCACTATACAAGAACTTCAAGTGCAAGGAAGTCAGCAAAGCATTTAATTGACTTTTTGAACCTGATATTTCCATGACGTTTAATAGTTGAGTCAAATCTGATTTTTTGGAGTGATCACTGACCATAAAATGTCGCGGTGCTCCGGCCTCCGTAAGATTTTTTTCTTGGTTCGTTTCCTGCACGCCATCATCGTGTTCGGCAATGGCGATGAGTGTGGGAACCAGGACCTGGCTGGGCAAATCAATAGCGTACTCATAAGCCAACATAGCCGCTAAAAGCCCGTGAGAGCGTTGATTGATAATTTTCCAACCGTTATCGTGCGATATGACAATCATACATGGAGGTGATTTAGAAGTAAGATGGGGTGGGTGCATTTCAAATTGTCGTTTCAACAGCCGTCCAGAAGTGACACTTTTCAAAAAAGTGTCACTTCTATTAACCCCAGCTACGACAATTTGAAATGCACCCGATGGGGTACAGGTTTTACGGAAGTGATAAGTTAAAATATTGTGCCAGATAAAGGAATTATCAATTGTTACCGGGAGATTATCGTCCGCTCGGCCGGTGGTTGGCACTTCTGACCCTATTTTGGCAAACCCTTGTTAGGCGGTCGCTGCGCATTCCAATTAAAAGATATTAGTTCGTAGGTCTTTTCATTATTATTTCTACAATGTGGTAATGTCTTTCAGGGTAATATAAATGAATTAATCCGTCAAATTTTATGGCAAGCTGCGCGTCAGTCGTCGCAATTTTCTTTTTCGTTTTCACTTTCCACGGAATTCTTTCGTACGGCATGAGTTTAAGGGAATCTTTGTTTCTCTCGTCTGAGAATTTGAAATATACAGCGTAACCACCTCTCCACACATTTGGCCAATCGGCAACCTCTAAACTGGAAAAATTTCTGGTGACACGTCTTAAAGTGTCATTTTTTACAATGTCTGACAGCGTGAAACTATCGCTGCGCGTTTTTCGCATATAGTCTCTTATCAGATAAGAAAGGGCCACCACGTCTTTGTTGTCCTCCGCAATGACCCTCATTTGGACGCTCCTGGAAGCAGTTCGGCAACCTAAACATAAAATAATAAGATAAGGAATCGCTCGGAAATGCATACGTCTACTGTCTTTTATCAGGTTTCACGACTTAGCTCTGGAACAGTGCCGCATAACACGTAAATATGCGTACCTGTCATACCCCCTTGACAAAGATAGATCAGCCGCTTAAAGTTTTCAAGCATTTGCGTGCCGTCGTTTGCTTGTGGGAAAATGAATAAGTGGAAGCAAGTGGTGCTGCGCGATGACTGTAGCAATAATACAAAGTGCGCAGCCAGGAATGATTTTTTTGTGAGACCTTTATCCACCATATTTAATTTCCACCCCTTATGAAAATAGCTACCTATAACGTGAACGGCATAAACAGCCGCCTGCCGGTATTGCTGCGCTGGCTGGCGGAAACGACGCCCGATGTGGTTTGTCTGCAGGAACTCAAAGCCCCACAGGAGAAATTTCCGGAAGCTGCCCTGCGGGAGGCGGGCTATGCGGCTATCTGGCATGGTCAGAAGAGCTGGAACGGCGTGGCCATCCTTTCGCGGCATGGCCACATGCAGGAAGTCCGGCGCACCCTCCCCGGGGACGAGGAAGATGCGCACAGCCGGTATATCGAAGCATTGATCGATGGCGTTTTGGTCGGCTGCCTCTATTTGCCCAATGGGAATCCGGCGCCTGGTCCTAAACTCGAATACAAACTTGCGTGGATGGAGCGACTCACGGCACATGCGGCGGGGCTGATCCAGTCGGGAAAGCCGGTCGTGTTAGCCGGCGATTTCAACGTCATCCCAACGGAACTCGATGTGTACAAACCGGAGCGCTGGGTGGACGATGCGCTTTTCCGGCCAGAAGTCAGACTGGCGTTCCAAACGCTGGTCGCACAGGGCTGGACCGACGCGCTGCGCACCCTCCATCCGGACGAAAAGATCTATACCTTCTGGGATTATTTCCGCAATGCTTATGGCCGGGACGCCGGTTTACGCATCGATCATTTTTTGCTCAGCCCGGCCTTGACCAGTAAGCTGATCGCGGCGGGGGTCAGCAAGAACGTCAGAGGATGGGAGAAGTCCAGTGATCATGCACCGGTGTGGATAGAAATAAGCGGATAAGGCCCATTCCGGATCTCCGGTCGCTGCCAGCAGGGTACGCGCTTTTTTAACCGATAAAAACAGCAGCCCGGCCTTGCAGTGTGCAATGACCGGGCTGTTTTTATTTTGTGACCCCGACTGGGCTCGAACCAGTAACCTACAACTTAGAAGGTTGTTGCTCTATCCGTTGAGCTACGGGGCCTTTCCAGGATGGCGCAAAAGTACGGCGTTCGGGGAATAAATAGAATGGTTGGCCGCGCTTTTTACATCCGCAGTGCCGGATGCTGATTGATAGTTGACGCCCCGTAAAACTCCTTACCTGCTGGTCGGCTGTTGGCACTTAATTTTAAAAGCTAAACAATAATTTTCGTTTCTATTTACTCCACAGACGCCCATCTTTGGGCCTTCCCAATTACTGCATCCACCAAAACAAACCCGCTATGAGCGAAAAAACGACCAATGTCCAGATCGAGGAAAGCTGGAAAAAGGTGCTGGCCGACGAATTTGAAAAACCCTATTTCGGTGTTATCAAGAATTTTCTGGTGCAGGAACGCCAGGCCGGTAAAACCATTTATCCGCCCGGTTCCTTGATTTTCAACGCTTTCAACCAGACGCCCTTCGACGCCGTGAAAGTGGTGCTGATCGGACAGGACCCCTACCACAACCCCGGGGAGGCCATGGGTTTATCTTTTTCCGTGCCGCGCGGCGTGCGGGTGCCGCCTTCGCTGGCCAATATTTATAAGGAAATGTACAGCGACGTGGGCGTGCCCATCCCCAAACACGGCGACCTGACGAAATGGGCGCAACAGGGCGTGCTGCTGCTCAACGCTATTCTGACCGTAGAAGCCCGCAATCCGGCTTCCCACCAGAAAATCGGCTGGCAAACCTTCACCGACGCCGTCATCCGCCACCTGTCTGCGGAGAAATCCGGGCTGGTTTTTCTGCTTTGGGGCAAGTTCGCGCAAGGCAAAAAGGCGCTGATCGATACCGATAAACATACCGTTCTGGAAGCCGCTCACCCCTCGCCCCTGGCCCGCGATGCCTTTAGCGGCAGCCGGCATTTTTCCAAGACGAATGAAATTTTAAAGAAAGAAGGGATGGAGGCTATTGATTGGGGGTTGGATTGAAGAACCCCACCCCTGACGTGCGACGCAAAGGTTATCTATAGGTAGCTCGGGATATAGCTGCGCGCTCACCTCCCCCGGCCTGCGGCCACCCCCTCCAAAGGCTAACGATTACCCACAAAACCGACATATTGTTCATTGAAAGGTTAAGTAAGCATCAACAAGGGTATCCAAACGTTCTCTGGCTCTAGTCAAGATGAGGAGGCCAGGAATGGTTTGTTTTTTGGAAGGGAAGAAGCCGGCG
>JANPIN010000118.1:0-44212 GCA_031425035.1 Saprospirales bacterium
CGCCGGCTTCTTCCCTTCCAAAAAACAAACCATTCCTGGCCTCCTCATCTTGACTAGAGCCAGAGAACGTTTGGATACCCTTGTTGATGCTTACTTAACCTTTCAATGAACAATATGTCGGTTTTGTGGGTAATCGTTAGCACCTAAACCCCTCTAAACTGTACGTATGACACAGTTTCTTTCCATTTAAACAGGCGGCCCGCTTCCGGTATTCGGAAGCGGGCCGCATTTATTACATGGTGCCTTGTCCGCAGTTTGCGTAGCCCAGCAGCCAGTAAATAACAAAAAAGATGATGACGGTGGAGAAGCAGCCGCCGCCTAATTTCCAGGCAGCAGCGCCGGCGAGCAGTGAGCGAAAAGGTCCTTGCATAAGTTGGAGATGTTTAGTTCGCCCGTAGCAGGAAAAAAAACAAGCCGTCCAAATGTGGGTAAATTTATTCCCAAATTGTGCTTCTGCCCTGACGGATGTACTGGCGGACGTTCACCCAAAAGGCGACCACCAGGTAAATAATGAGGGGGGAGCCCATCGCGATGAAGGATGTGTAAATAAAATACTTACGCACGACAGCCGGGGCAACGTGCATTTTTTCACCGAGGTACTGACAGGCCCCGAAGGCATGTCGTTCGACTAAATCTTTGAACCAGTTCTGGAACATACGCTGTAGGAGGAGGTTAGAAGGAAGTCTGACAAAAGTACGGTACATCTCGTCAAATGCTATGCCGTTGCCTTTTCTCCTGCGTCTTTTTTAAACTCCGGATGGGTTTTTCCCGTTTTCCCTGCGCTACTTTTGTTCGGTAAAACCCGAATACGCTCTAAATGGCTTCTTTTCACCAACAAGTAAACGCAATAACTACTTTTCGCGGTTCTTCAGACCCGCCATTCAAAACGTCTTTATGTACAAATACCTGTATTACAGTTTTTTAGTGCTGGTCCTGGGCGGTTGTGTCCAGGCCAATTCTTCCTACACCCGGGTAGCGCCCGGTATATGGCGCGGCGTGCTGGTGCTGGAGAAATATCGCGTTCCGGTGAATTCCAAGGACACCGTGATGCTGCTGACCGATCAGTTCCAGCCGGGCGAGTTGCCTTTTAACTTTGAAGTCAAGTACCTCGACGACGAGCGTTTCTACGTCGAATTCATTAATGGAACCGAGCGGATCCGCTGCGATAGTATTCGCTACGGCCGCGATCGTACCCAGGCCCGTGATACCATGAATTTGTATTTTCTGGAATACCAGACCTATTTGCATGCCGAGATCCGGGGCGGCGTGATGCAAGGCGAATGGGTGGTGACGACCAAGGAAAATTACCGCATACCGTTTTATGCCAATTCGGGCCGGGATTACCGATTTACCCCGCTTAATGTGGCGCCCGCCAGGCAATTAACCGGTGAATGGGCGGCGCTGTTCGGTATTGAAACAGCCGAGACGGAGAAAGCCATTGCCGAATTCCAGCAAAAAGACAACCAGTTGACCGGCACTTTCCGCACTGAAACCGGCGACTACCGCTACCTGGAAGGGACGGTGCAAGGCCGGAAATTCTGGCTTTCCTGCTTCGACGGGGCCCATGCCTTTTTATTTTCCGGCAGCATTCGCGGCGATAGCTTGCAGGGCGAATTCCGTTCCGGCACCCATTCGCGCACTTTATGGACGGCTTGGCGCGACCCGAATTTTCGCCTCGGCAACCCCGATTCGCTGACCACCCTGAAACCCAATGCTGCAAAAATTGCCTTTTCTTTAAAAAATCCGCAGGGCGCCGATCTGACTTTCCCCGGCCCGCAATTTGATGGAAAAATTAAAATTTTCACCATTACAGGTACCTGGTGCCCAAATTGCCGGGATGAACAGCATTTCCTGACCGAATACCTGAAAAACCACCCGGCCGCCGCTCAGGACCTGGCCATTGTCGGCTTTTCCTTTGAACGCGGTAAAGACCCGGCAAAAATCAATGCCCACCTGACCGAGTACAAGAAAGAAATGGGCATACCATTTGAATTAGTCTATGCCGGGGCAGCCAGCACCGCCGAAGCAGAACGGGTTTTCCCCAATCTGAATAAGGTGATGGCCTTCCCGACCATGATTATTTTGGATAAAAACAACCAGGTCCGCCGTATTCACACCGGTTTCGATGGACCCGCTACTTCCAAATACGGAGCATTCAAAAGTGATTTTGAAGCGCTTATGCAGGAGTTGCGGCAATAATCTGTTATTTTGTTCGATCAATCACGAACATGCTTAAACCTTACCATAAACGCATCCAACTTTCTTTTTATAAAATTCCCGACCGTCAATGAATCGAATTCTGCTTGCTTACTGCCATGATAATGCCGAGTTAGCCCATGAACTCGACCATAAATTGAGCCGGATTGGTATTCCGTTCGAGCATGTTACGGATCGGCCGGATGTTGCGGCCGGCGCCTTCAGCGAACAACTGCGCAATATTGAAGAGCCGGTTCTCCTGCTCGTGACCGATAACCTGTTGCATAATCGCTCCTGTATGGTCGGTCTGTTGCCCGCTTTGCAGCAGTTGATCCGTCAGGATCGCGTGCTGGCCATCGTGGCGCCGGGTGTAGGTCCTGATGGCGCCCTGGTAGATACGCATATCGACCGCATGGTGAATGCCCTGCAGTACATGAACTACTGGCAAAATAACTGGCTGGAGCTGAGCACCGCACATCAGAATGCTGACCCTGCGGAAAAAATGCCGCTGGACGAAGAACTGGATCAGGTACGCAACATTGCCAATCAAATGGGCGATCTGATCTCCGCCCTGCGGGATGCCGGCTATAGCACGGAAGAACAGCTGGAAAACCGGGATTTTGCGTTGTTTTTCCAAAAATTTGGTCTGATGGACTGGCATGGTCAATATCGCCGCCTGGCCGCTCTGGACCACGAATCAACTGGTGAGTCGCAAAATATAACGCCGACCGCCATTGCGGAAGTGCCGGTACTGACTGGCCCATTGACGCCAATGCCTGCTGAACCATTGGAAATGCTACCGGAAGAATACCCCGCTGATTCGCAACCGGAAGAAGAGCCCGAACCCGAACCGGCAGCCGAAGAACCGGAAGCATCCACGGAAGAGCAGTCGTTTGAGGAAGAAGCGCAAAATCCTGACCTTAGTTTCAGCGAAACGCCCGCAGAATGGCCGGAAACGACGCCCGAACCAGTCATCAGCACCGATCCGGACCAAGAAGTGGAGCCGATGGTGCGCGATGCATGGTTCTGGCTGGAGCGCGGTTACATCGATCGCGGACTCGAACTTTTCCAGGTGGCCATGGAGCAGCACCCCGAACACGTGGGTTTGCGCCGCGAATACGCCCAGGCACTGGAAAAATACGTAGTCCAGGAACCCGAAGCCGACGTGCTGCCGGAACCTGCGCCCGTTCTTCCGGAGCCGGAACCGGAGATCCATTTGCCCCCGGCAGAAGTCCTGGAAGCCAACCTTACCGAGACCGGCGAAGCCAAAAGCTATGATCTGATGGGCGAAATGGCTGCCGAGAAAGGCGACTACCTGTTCGCTAAATACTGCTGGGACCGCTCGGTAGAACTCGATCCGCAGTACCCGGATATTTACCGGAAACTCGGTCTGATGACCAGCGAGCATCTGCGCGATTACCGGGAAACAGCGGTGCATTATCTGCATAAAGCCCTGGAAACCAATCCGAACGACGCCGAGGTGCTTTTGGCCCTGGCTAAAACCAGTCCGCAGGGCGACGATCCGCACCTGGCGCAAGGCTGGTATCAACGGGCTATTTCCCTGCAGCCGGACCTCCGGTCGGAGGCGTATGACCGCCAGTTTTCGACCGAGCCCGTATATCAGCCCCTACTGGCGCCTGACCCCGTCGAGCAACTACCGGCCGAACCCATTGGCCTGCCGACGCCGATTGCCAAGCCCCGCGAAGTGCTTACGGTGCTCATTACCGGCGCCACTTCCGGCATCGGCCGCGCGACGGCGGAGTTATTCGCCAAAGCCGGCCATCGCCTCATCCTCACGGGTCGGCGGGTGGAACGGCTGGTACTGCTGAAAACGCAACTCGAAATCGAAGAGAACAGCGAGGTGCTGATGCTGCCTTTCGACGTACGCGATGCCGGCGCCGTCAGTGCCGCTCTGGAGCACCTGCCGGAAGGCTGGCAAAACGTGGACATTCTGATCAACAATGCCGGTCTGGCCAAAGGACTGGCCCCCATTCAGGAAGGCAACCTCGATCACTGGGAAACCATGATCGATACCAATTTGAAAGGCCTGCTGTACGTAACCCGCGCCGTTTCGCCGGGCATGGTGCAGCGCCGCCGGGGCCATATTATCAACATCAGTTCCAGTGCCGGCAAAGAAGTGTACGCCAACGGGAATGTCTACTGCGCCACCAAATTCGCAGTGGATGCCCTTACGCGGGCTATGCGCCTGGACTTGCACCGGCACAACATCCGGGTAAGTCAGGTGAGTCCCGGCCACGTGGAAGATACGGAATTCGCCCTGAACCGCTTCGACGGCGATCAGGACCGGGCGCGCATCTACGAAGATTTTCAGGCCCTGCGCCCCGAAGACGTAGCGGACGCGATCTACTATATGGTTACCCGGCCGCCGCACGTGAATGTGCAGGATATAGTGCTGTTTAGTAGCCAGCAGGCCAGCGCGACGGTGGTGGACCGGTCAGGACGGGGGGAGAATGAATAATGGGCTTAAACCAAAAGTCACCGCTAAAACGGACTGTTAAATGTATTTGATTTTAACGAATGGATAAAATGGTTTACCTATGAAAAAGCAAATCTTTTCTTTACTGCTCTTCATTACCCTATTTGCGTGTCAAACCACTAAAAATAAAGCCGGCTCCGGCGCCACATTTATAGCCCATCCACAGCCGGTGGAACATCGAACGGTCAAGACCTTGGAAATTGGCGCAGTCGCCCCGGATTTTAAACTGCCCGGCGTGGACGGTAAATTTTATACGCTGGCCGATTTCAAAGACGCCGAAGTACTGACCATCATTTTTAGTTGCAACCACTGTCCCACGGCTCAGGCCTACGAGGAACGCATCAAGGCAATCGCTACGGATTACAAAAGCAAAGGCGTCGCAGTGGTGGTCATTTCGCCAAACAGTCCGTTGGGTGTGTTGTATGAAGAACTGGGTTATAGCGACCTGAACGACGATTATGAAGCCATGAAAATCAGGGCAAAAGAACACCAGTTTAATTTCCCCTATTTGTACGACGGCGATACCCAAATGGCTTCGCTGCTTTACGGCCCGGCCGCGACGCCTCAGGCGTTTGTGTTCGACAGGCAACGAAAACTGCGGTACACAGGCCGGATCGACCGGAAGGAAAAGCCGGGCATGGCAAACGGGGAGGACTTGCGTTCTGCCATCGAGGCAGTTCTGGCCGGAAAATCCATCGCCGAACCGGTTACCCAGACTTTCGGCTGCTCCACCAAATGGGGCTGGAAACTGGAAAACCGGGGTAAGGTGGATGCCGATTGGGCAGCCAAACCCGTCAATCTCACTAAAGTCGATGTGAGAGGCATCAAAACTTTATTGAAAAACGACGATTCCAAAAAGTTACGGCTGGTGAATATCTGGGCGACCTGGTGCGGACCCTGCAGCCTGGAATATCCTGATTTTATCGTGCTTCAGCGCATGTACGGCGCCCGCGATTTCGAGTTTGTCTCCGTATCGGCGGATAAACCCGAAAAAGAACAAAAAGTGCTTGATTTCCTGAGAAGCAAACAATCGGGCGTTGCCAATTACCTGTTCTCGGAGGTGGATACCTACGCGCTGACCGAAGCGGTGGGCAAAGACTGGAACGGCGCTTTGCCCTATACGGTGTTGGTGGAACCGGGCGGAAAAGTTGTGTGGCAACACCAGGGCGACGTGGATTTTCAGGCCTTGAAACGGGTGATTGTTGAACACAAAATGATTGGGCGGGTGTATTGAGTGTGCCGGCCGCGCAGTGCGGTTCATCTTGAAAACCTACGCACCCGGTACACTTTTACCCGTCCTTTTCTCCTTTTTACTAGTTGTAGACAAAAAAATGAATCGCCTCGTAACACGGGGCGACTCATTTTTGCAAGGCAGGCAGGTATTCATTCAAAGATGCAACCGCGCCTTCCGATCCAGTAATTCGCCCTGCGTTTCCACCCGGTCCGGATCGGGCACGCAGCAATCGACCGGACAAACGGCGGCGCACTGCGGCTCTTCGTGAAAACCGACGCACTCGGTACACTTGTCCGGCACGATGTAATAATATTCATTAGAAACGGGCATGTGTTTAGAGGCCGCATCGGTCACGCTGCCGTCTTCCAGGGCATAGGGCCCGACAACGGTGTTCCCATCGGCGATAGTCCACTCTACCCCACCCTCGTAAATGGCATTATTCGGGCATTCCGGTTCGCAAGCCCCGCAATTAATGCACTCATCCGTTATCATGATCGCCATAGCGTCGTAGCTTTTTATTTTAAGGCCGCAAAAGTAACAAGATGCGGGGCGTTCGGTTGGAAAAAATGTGGTTTTTTTGGTAGGGGCAACCCTTGCGGTTGCCCATCATCGGTTGGTTGGCATACCGTAGGGGCAACCCTTGCGGTTGCCCATCATACATCGGTTGGGCAACGGGACCGTACCATTGTATACATGAACGCCGCGTGGATTAACATCCACGCGGCATTCTGTGTTGTATTGGGTGAAGGTTTTGGGCAACCGCAACCCATGTAGACCATTTTTGGGGCAACCGAAAACCATCCAAACCGTTTTTGGGTAACCGCAAGGGTTGCCCCTACTGCACCGCTCTGACAAAAGCCTCCATATTCGTCGCCTGCTCCAGCTTTTTTTCCATTTGCACGGCATCCCGGCGTGTATCGAATCGACCGGCACAAACGGAGTAAAAAGTGGAATTCGGGAAACGGATCACTTCGGCATCCGAATAACCGGCGGCGATCAGTTCGTTCAGGCGATTCTGCGCGCGGTTTTCCATGAGGAACGAACCGGCGATCACGTAGTAGGCATTCCGGTCGGCAGTCGTTACGGACATGGGTAGCGGACCACCGGGCGTCAGCGGCGCGACGTTTACCTGCGCATTTTCCGACGGCTCATTCGTAGCGTCCGCATTACTGATCTTTCCGTCGACATACACCACCGAGCCGGCTTTCAACCCGGACGTCATCCGCATTTCGGTACGACGGTTACGGGCATGCTGTTGTTCGGTACAGCTTTCACTATCTGTACAGTTATTTATCAGTTCGCTTTCGCCATAACCCACCGGACGCATACGCGCTCTATCGAGGCCCTGATTAACCAGATAATCAATAACGCCATTGGCCCGGCGCTGGCTCAGGTCCTGGTTATAATACGCACTGCCCCGGGAATCCGTATGGCTGGCAATTTCGATGGCCATGGTGGGTTGTTGTTTCATTAAGGAAACCACCATGTTCAAATCCTGCCGGGCATCGGGCCGCAGGGTAGCATCGTTGAAGTTATAGTAAATATTCGGCAGTTCAATTTTGGCGCCCGGCATGATCGGCGCTACCGAGAAATTCTGATTGACGACAGGTCCGTTGGGTACCCAGCCCTGCGTATCGATTTCACTGCTGCCCACCAGGCGGCCGCCCTGAAAAATATCGACCTTATACTTGGTGTTCGGATCCAGATAGTGATCTACCAGGCCATTATCATCGGCATACACGGTATCGCGCTGGCCCGTGCGGCTATTGGTCAACACCATGGAAGCGCCGGCCAGCGGAGCATTGGTCATGTAATTGAACAGCGAGGCATTCCAGTGCGCCTTCCCTTCCACATTGGCTTTATCCAGCTGGATAGTGACTACATTACCCGCCTTGGTGATGGGTACGCGCAGCTGATTGGTTTGATAACCGGGTTTGCTGACGCTGATGACATACGTTGCCAGCACCACTTCTCCGGAAAATTCACCCTGCGCATCGGTCACGCCACTCAAACCGCTATGCGGGGTCATGGCTTTCATAATATTTTGGCCGTCAACGGTTTGCACCGTAATTAAATTACCGGCTTCATCCCGGCCAATCACGTTTTCCGTAGCGGCATTGACGATTTTCACCTCGGCCTCCGCAATGGGCGCCTTACTGCGTTTATCGGTCACTACTACCTTGATATCTACCGGACGGCTCGGCACGCGGTCATGCTGCAGGAAATAGTCGTCCAGATTGCCATTTTCCGTACGGAAACTAAAGATCTCGTCGCCACCGGTACCACCGGCGCCGTTGGTGGAATAGTATCCGTTGATTTTATTGAGGTCGACGATCAGCCCGAAATCGTCGCCGGCCGTATTGAACGGTGGCCCCAGGTTGACCGGTGTCGTCCAGCCCGTACCGTCGGGAATGACGTAGAACATATCCAGTCCGCCCTGTCCCTGCATACCGGTAGAAGCGAAGTACAGCGAATTATCGGCGTGAATAAAAGGAAAGACCTCGTTGCCGGCCGTGTTTACCACATCGCCCAGGTTAACGGGTTCGCTCCAACTTTCGCCGACCCGATAACTCACGTACAGGTCCATACCGCCTTTACCACCGGGGCGGTTAGAAGCGAAGTATAATTTATCCCCGTCGATGCTGATGGCCGGGTGGCAGTCATCGAACTCTCCGGTATTAAAAGGCAGGGGCGTCGGTGTACTCCAACTCTCGCCGCTCTTTTTTGCGGAGTAAATGCGCATTTTCTGAGTACCATCCTGGGCCGCTTTCGATTTGCCGTCGGCATCGACGTTACGAGAGAAATAGACGGTTTCAGCAGTGCGGTCAAAACATACCGGACCTTCGTGATAAAGCGAAGAAAGTTCCTTGGCGAAAGGCTCGGGCGTAAATAGCGCGCCTTCCGGATCGCGGCGGGAACGCAGAATGGACATCGACGGTAATTTCAAATCACGGTCAGTCTCTTTTTTCAACCCGGCCGTGTTGGTGGAAATGAACACAATACCATCTTCATAAAAGGTGGGGCTGAATTCCAGGCCTTTCGTGTTCACTGCCGCTTCATTTTTCACTTGTATTGTTACCGGCACGCTGGTCTGCCCAAATAACAGGACACCAGATCCGGCGAAAAGGAGGGTCAGAATATAGTTGCGAATAAGCATCATTGTATAGCTATTGAGGGGAAGTTTACAGGAAGAACCGCGGGTTAGAAAATTTCTTTTTGCTGGATTTTTTCTTCAAATCTGCCTGTAACAGGATTTCAAAAGAGCCGGCGGTGTAGTCACGGATTTGGGACAGCGTAAAATCATATGCCGCACCAACACCGACTTGCGGCGTTGCCTGCCAGAACACCAGCAGATCAACGGATTCGCCCGCACCATCACCGCCCAAACGGTAGGAAATACCGGCCGTCACCTTTTGGCGAATGTCCAGGTTGAGGTTCAGATCGGCATCGAAGGGAGCATTCTCCACGTATTTCAGCAAAACAGCCGGCATCAGGTTGATGTCGTCGCTGAGCGGAAAAATAGCGCCCGCCATTCCATAATAGTGCCGTGATTCCTTAGCCGTCAGCGTGGCGCTGGGATTGGGGAAACCGATCGAGTTGGTGTAAATACGCGGTACAGAAAAACCCAGGTAGAAACGGTCGATGAACGTAGCGTAAATGCCGGCGCCCACGTTGCCGTAGAAATCGTTTATTTTCACATTGTCCAGGGAAGGGTCCCCGGTCTGGTTAGGCTGGGCTTTGGCAAAATCGATGCTCAGCGAACGCAGCGCCCCCTGAATACCTACCCGCAGCGACACTTCCTCCGACGAAATAAGGTCGTAGGAATAGGCCAGCGAAGCCAGGAAATCACGATTAAAACCCGCCTGCTGCTGCGATAACGTCAGGCCCACCCCGACCCTTTCAGTTAGAAATGGGGAGTTGAAACTGGCCAGAAAGGACTTGGGGGCCCCGTCAAAACCCGCCCACTGGTTGCGATAAATTGCGGTCACCGAAGGCACGCCCCGGGCGCCGGCATAGCCGGGATTCAGCAGCAGTTTATTGTACATAAACTGGGTATACTGATGGTCCTGCTGAGCGTTCAGACGAATGCCGATCAGTACCAAAGCGAGCAAGAATACAAGTTTTTTCATTGTAAATATTTTTGAAGAACTGTTGGAGCGGGTTGAGAGTGGTTTATAAGGTTTATAAAAATTCAACCTGGTAGGAAAGCCATATGTTGAACATTACTCTAACCTCTTTAAACCCTCTCAACCCCGCTAAACAATTCCATGATTTAGCGATAGATTTCAATGAAACCTTTGAGGGCTGCTTTGTCCGGGCCGGCGCGGAACACGTAGTAGTAAACGCCGTCCGGCAGGTCCTTGCCACCTTCCCCGTTCAGGGTACCGCGCCAGGCCTTCGTCTCGTCATTGTTGTATGGCGAGGCTTCGTACACTTTATCTCCCCACTGGTTGTAAATCACGATCGAGTTTTGCTCGAAAGATCCGCCGTCGAGACACTTGATCACCAGCCAGTCGTTCACATTGTCCCCATTGGGGGTAAATATGTTGGGAATAAAAGTGCAATCAATATCCTTGATCAGGATGGTCACCGTGGCCATATCGCAGTATTGCACGTCCGGACAGGCCCGCGAGCAGATCTGGTAGATAAAGGACACGGCGCCCGGTTTTGTCCCGGCGGTGTACGTGAATTTACCATCGCCTACGTAAACCAGTCCATCCAGCTGGCTGAGCTGCGTCACCTGAATATCGTCCGGGATGAGGATCACGTCGTTCAGCAGTACATTGAAGGTATCCGTTGCGCCCGGATCGATCACAAATTCCAGGTCGTTCACGGCATCTGGTTTGGCAACCATACGTACCTGGGCAAAACCGGCCGGCGTGGAACAGCCGTTGAGGCTGGCAACTACGGAATAAGTACCGGTATTCCCCTGCTGCAGGCTGATCAACGTAATGATCGGGCTGTTCGGGTAGCTTTGCTGCGGGCCGGTCCAGATGTAAGTAGCCCCCGGAATATCGGGCACTGAAAGCGTTACCTCTTCACCCGGACAACCGGGATTCGGGTCCACCGAAGGCGTCAGCGCATCCAGGGGTTGCACAATAATATTGAACGAGCAGGTCGAAGTATTATCCGATCCATCGGAGGCCTGGAAGGTCAACACCGTCGTCCCCGTTGGGAACACTTCACCGCTGGAAATTCCTGACTGTGCTGACACCAAAGCATCGCCGCAGTTGTCGATAGCCGTCGGGTTATTGAATTCCAGCAGCACCCCGGTACAGCCATTGGCCGTATCGACGCTGGACAGAAAACCACCGGGATCGGAAATAATGGCTCCGGTCACACTAACAATAATATCTGCCGTAGGGCAGGTGAGTTGCGGTGGCACGGACTCCTGCACAATGACCTTGAAACTAGCCATAGAAGTACCGCCCAGGGCATTCGTCGCGGTATAGATCACCATAGTGGTCCCAATCGGGAACGTGTCGCCGGGTTCATAGTTGGAAGTTATGACCGGCACCTGGCAGAAGCCTTGTATGGTCGGTGGATTCCAGGTCGCCACAGCCGTACAACCCGTCGTATTCAGCACGATCGAATCCGGCACGTTGATGAATTGCGCGTTGAACGAAGAATTAACCGTCACCTGAAAAGTGCAGGTCGCCGTATTGCCACTCAGGTCTTTGACCGTGATAACCACGGTAGAAATACCCACGAGGAACGAATCGGTCGGCATTTGGGAGCTGGTATAAACCAGTGAGTCGGCCAGCGTACAATTATCCGTAGCCGATGGTACTGTCCAGCCATAAATGGCGCCGCAGGGATCGGTCGTATTGATCACGGTATCCTGCGGGCAGGAAGCGAAAACCGGCGCCACCTGATCCACCACGGTTACGCTAAAGGAGCAGGAAGCGGTGTTTGTCGCATTGTCGAGCGCCGTGTATGTAACGACGGTCACACCCGTCAGGAAAACATAACCGGGCTGTACATCCACGTTCAGGGTTGGCTGACCGCAGTTATCGGTTGCCGTTGGCGCTACCAGGGCAAGTAAGGTATCACATTGATCTATTGGCAATTGCACGAGCAGGTTGCCCGGACAGCCAATCAGCACCGGCAGTTGAGTGTCCTGCACCGTTACTGAAAATGTACAGCTGGCTACGTTACCGGAATTATCTTCCGCCGTATAGGTCACCGTCGTCGTACCGACCGGGAATAATTCCCCGGACAGGTAATCCGACACCGGCGGGATCTGGCTGAGATCGCAGTTATCGAAAGGCTGCGGACTTTGCCACTGTGCAATGGCCGTACAGGCGTCTTGCGTGGCCGGCACCGTAATATTGAACGGGCAGCTCAGTACGGGTGGCTCCACATCGGGCACCGTAATGCTGAAAGTACAAACGGCACTGTTGCTGAAATCATCGCTGGCAATGTAGGTCACCACCGTCACGCCGGTTCCGAAAGGACTTCCAGGCTGGTAATCACTGTCAAAATCCAGGTTCTGGTCGCAGTTATCGCTCACTGTGGCAATGGGGAAATTCACCAAAGCCTGGCAGTTGACCACACTATCCGGCGACACTTCGACATTGGCCGGGCAAACCAGTACCGGGCGGGTGGTATCGGCCACGGTTATTTTAAAGGAACAACTGGCCAGCATATTGGTCACGGTATCTTCTACCGTGTACACTACCGTGGTCACGCCCACCGGGAAGGCAAAGCCGGGGTCATAGTTACTCGACAGGGCCAGATTTGTAAAATCACATACGCCATTCAGCACCGGCAGGCTCCAGACATAAACGGCGGAACAGGCGGTATCGGGTGCATTGATCGTTTTGCTGCTGGGACAAGTTATATCCAGCACATTATCAGCCACCACGATTACGTCGAACGCGCATAAAGATGTGTTGCCGATCACGTCGGTAGCGGTATACACCACCGAGGTGGTACCCGGATCGAATACGTTATCGACCTGGTTGGAAACGATGGTCGCCACGCCGCTGCAATCATCGGTGGCCGCAATCTGGAAATTCAGCGTAGTCGTACAAGTACCACTCGGCAGGTTCACCGTCATATCGGCCGGACAAGAAACGAAGTCCGGACCTACATTATCCACACTGCTGGTGACCACCCCGTTCAAGGTATCCACCGGTACGGAGTTATAGGCATTATTCACCGCATCCAGGGGCGCCAGGAATTGCACCGAAGTAATAGGGCCTGGACCGACAATGTTAAAAGTCAGGGTGAGGAAAATACCGTTATCAGGAATATCGGGCCAGTTACCGGCAGCCGATCCACCGAGGAAGCGCAGGAAACCGGCGGTCGTATCCTGGTAGTTTTGAAAGTCGAAACTGGTCAGGTTCAGGCCGGGGTAAAAATTGCCCACGCCGCCTTTCGGCATTTTCAGTTGCGAGGTATCCCACTTGATGGTGAATTGCAGCCCGAGAATTTCAGCAAAATCGGCCACGGTGAAATCCATGGTAATTTGCTGACCGAGGCTCTGGCAGTTGGCCGCCACGTCTTCCAGCATCAATTTGGCGGAAGTACCGGCATCTACCGAAACGGTAAACGAACAGGTTGCCTTATTGCCGGATGCGTCAGTTGCCGTGTAGGTAACGACCGTGGTACCCGCATTATAGGTACCGTTGGCATTCCCCGTACCCGAACCGGCGGTGTTGCCGCTCAGGTTATACGTCAGCGTAGTCGCACTACAGTTATCGGTCAGAGAAGTGGGGGCAGTACCCGTCACGTTGGCCGTTATTTCGCCCATTGGCGCCACCACCGCGATGTTGGCGGGACAGATCAGGCTTGGCGGTTCATTGTCAACTATAGTAATCTGACCGGGAATGTAAAACACCGGTATTTCCTCCGGCGGTTGTACCGCACTGGTGTAGGCTTCGCGGAAAGTCGGTACATCGCCGAATTGCACCGAGGTGTTACCACTGCCCACGACCGAATAATAAACGCGGAAAAGCAGGGCGCCCTGGGGAATAGTGGTGCCAAACAGCGACGCGGTGGTCCAACTGAAGGACAGCTTCCCGGTAGCCGTTATATTCAATCCAAAATTGGCAGCCGATATACTCAGGGCCGAACCGATGAGACTGATCGAATCGAATTGCAGTACGCTGGTATTCCAGTTCAGTGAAAATTGCAGCGAACCCAGGGAATCAAAATTAAAAGCAGTCACGTCGATGCCCAGCGGCTCCCCGCAGGTGGCGGTTGAATTTTCGAGCAGCAACGTCAGCGTATCGGTCGTAATAGAGGGCTGTAAATCAATGGTAAACGAGCAGGTCGCGGTATTTCCGCCTACGTCCGTTGCCGTATACGTTACGGTAGACAGTCCGAATCCGAAAACGGTTCCACTGGCATCGGGATCGTTTGGGAAACTGGCCGTAGTGGAGCCGGTAGAGGTCCAGCCTACGCTCTGTAACACGCAGTTATCCGTTACGCTGCTCGGTGCAATGCCGTTTATCGCAGTCGGCAGGCTGACTTCCTGGCTGACGTTGGCCGGGCAGGTGATGGCCGGCGCTATTATATCAATGGGTTTTACGCCGCCGGACTGTATTTGCCAGGGCAGATCTTCGCCGAGCGGGTCGGTTACTTCCACGCCGACAGGGGTGTTCACGAGTTGTACCGGAGTGAACGGACCGCCAATACGGCGGAATGCCACGTAAAAGACCACCGAATTATCGGGATAAGAACCGCCGCCTACTTTGTTCCAGGCGAAGGTGAGTTTACCGGTATTGATAAACGTAAGGGTGTCAAAACTGGGGTTGGCGCCGCCCAGAAAAAAGGGATTCGACGCACCCCCGGTGGTGACGTAGGCATAGTCCAGGTTGGCCACATTCCAGGACAAAGTGAACTGGAAGGATCCAACATTGGTAAAGTTCTTCACCCGTACCGGCACCAGAAATGTATCGGCTTGCGCACAGGGAATCGAAATCGTATCGGTTTTAAGGATGACATCCTGGCTTTGCGCGCCGTAAGGGACGATCAACCCGGCAAAAAGCAGGAGGATTAGTACTATATTCTTCATAGTCTGTTTTTCAAGCAATGAGGGAAAAGGGCAAAGGCGATAAGGGGCAAAAAGTAAGCGCAATTAGCAAGGGACAAGCAGCAATACTGCCTTTTGTCCCTTGCCTCTTGCTTACTTAGTTTATTGCATCAGAATCATCTTCTTGCGGTCACTGTGCGTCGGCGTTTCCAGCTCATACCAGTAGATGCCGGCTGCACCGAGTTCATCGGGGCGGAAATTTACTTCGTTATACCCTTTTTCAAAATCACCTACTACCGTTTTTACCAGGCGACCGCTTGCATTAAATACGCGGAGCGTAGCGCGGCTGGTAGATGGCAGGCGGAATCCGATGGTCGTCTGACCCTGGAATGGGTTTGGCTGGTTTTGATACAGTGCAAAATCGCTGTCTACCTGATTATTCACTGACTGTGCAAAGTCAAAGTCGATCTTCATCGTTTTCCCATCCTGGTCATAGGCTTCGGCATTGGTCACATCCGAACCCGGGTGTAACACGGCGCGCAGCGATTGACCGGCCCGCAGCGTGCGGAAAGTCAGGGTAAACAGTACTTCCTCATCACGGAGCGTCACCGGTTCGCGGCTTACCCACACGGTGCTCAGGCTACCGTCCGAGAGGTGCGTCGTACCGAAATTATCATCGGTGAGTTGCAGCGCACCCTGGCCGATATTCTCCAGAGCAAACACCGTCGGATCGAAGTTAATCGTCATCTGGTAGGCCTGGCGACTAGTGAAGTCGCTGGCTTTAAACGGTACAGTAATCACTTCACCAGCGCGGAACGTGCGGTCATCCAGGCGGAAACGGAAGGTTTCGCTGCTGCGATCTTCGCTTTCGTTGTTGGTCAGCATCGGGATAATGTTGCCATTAACGTCACCCATCCGCACAGCTACGAAGTCGTCGTCAAGGAAGTCCATGTTCGCCGGCGCGTGGCTGATCGTGGTCGGGAACGGTACGCTCAACGGATTAGGCGTTGGGAACACGTAGGTTTTCGGTACAAACTTCCAGTCCACCGAACCCTGAATGTGCTGGTCCGTACCCAGTACGACGCGCTGAATCAGCAGGTAGTCGGCCAGGGTGATCGGATTAGCGCCGCCGGAGTTGTTCACGTTGGCGGCTATCCACTGGTAAGGGGAAGACAGTACGTTACCGAAAATATGGTTCTGGATCAGCAGCAGATCCGCTGCCGTCACATTGGCGTTACCCGCCGTGGCCTTCGTCGGCGTCACCACCGTGGTGCTGCCGGTTGGTACCGTGAACAGGTAGGTACCGGGCACACCCGTTACCTGGGTGAGGTTGACATCACCCGTCAGGGAGACGTTTACGTTCGGCACCGGCTTGACCGGCACTTTCCAGGTCTGGATATCGCCACCGATTTTCACGGTGTTGACAACCGTTGTAATGGTTACGCTGCCGTCTTGCATATCGGCCATGACCTGGGTCGGCGTACCACCGATGCTTTGCAGGAACTGGAAGGGCGGCACGATGTTCACCGGACTTTCGGCGTTCAGCGGAGCGTTCGCTTTCAGTTGTACATCTATGTTGAACAGGAGGGCGCCGTCGGGCAGTGTCACCGCGTTGGAACTCACCCACAAAGCATTGACTTTGTTATTGTTAATGGTGGCCGTGAACCCTGGCAGCAGGGCATTCAGGGTATTCGTGCCGATAATTTTACCAACGGTCGAATCGAGCGCAAACACGGCGAAAGAGAAACCATTGACCTGGTAGAAGTTATTCACGGTTACCGGAACCTGTACGATCTGACCGGCGCTACCGCTGGCATCACCCACGATGACCGTAATTTTCTTGCCAGCAGCGACGATGACCGTATCCGTTTGCATACAGTTCGTACCCTGGTCAATGACCGTTACAATATACGTACCGGCGGCCAGGTTGTTGATGTTTGCGGTGTTCGCGCCATTGGGCGACCAGGAGTACGAGAACATACCCGAACCACCGGTAACTGTAGCCTGTGCGCTACCGTCCGCGAAGCCGAAATGCGACTCGGGTGTAGCGGTTGTCGTCAGGGAGAACCCGACATTCGGGCCTACCGTCACCTGTACGGCTACGGTGCAGGAATTCGTATTGCCGTTATTGTCGGTTACCGTCAGTACAACGTTGTTGGAACCGATGTTGCTGCAGTCGAAACTTGTAGGCGAAAGGCTGACATTGGTGATCGTGCAGTTATCGGTGCTGCCCAGGTTGATGTCGTTGGGTTGCAGACTGGCCGAACCGTTCGTGCCCAGGGCAATTACCACGCTATTGTTACAAATAACCGTTGGAATGCTGTTGTCTACTACTTTAACGATGACCGAATCCTTGCCGATGTTGCCGCAAAGGTCAGTTGCTGTAAATATCACCATGGTCAGACCAACCGGGTAAATACCGCTGGCATCCACGCCGCTGGTCGCATAAGGCGAATCGTTCGTGATGAACATGGCGCTGGTTGGACTACAATCCGTGATGGATTGAGAAACGTTCAGCGCAACCGGTACGGTACAGTTCGTGGTCGGCGGATGGTTGGACGAAAGTACCACCAGCGTATCCTGTAAGCCGGAGAACACCGGCGCTACATTATCCGACACTACAATGGACTGGGTATGCTGCTTCGTGTTGCCGCATTCATCCGTTGCGGTCCAGGTGCGTTGTACCGTATAAGAATACTGGCCGCAGGCACCGACGGCGGTGTCGGTTCTCACCTCTGCATACGTAATATCAATATCAGCCGGCGCCGAACAGTTATCGGTAGCCGTCAGCACAGGCGGTGTAACCAATGGATCGGAGCAGCTGATGGTGGCGTCTGCCGGCAGCGTCGTGAATATCGGCGGTTTGGTGTCCTGTATGGTAAAGTGCTGCACGCAACTGGCGGTGTTACCGGCCAGATCTTTGGCCAGCCAGATGCGGGTGAGCAGTTGGCATGACAACGGGGTGTTACCGAAACTCACCGTGTCGGAATACGTTACGGTTACGTTCAGTGGGCAGTTATCGGTGGCAATCGCCGTTCCATTGGCCGGCAGGGCCGGATCGAGGCTAACCTGGCAGTCCACGGTTTTATCCGTTGGGCAGAAGGTAAAGGATGGAGCGGCATTGTCCTGAATGACGATATACGTCTGGCAGGTTGATTCGTTGCCGGAAGCATCTTTCACGTATAATTTGACCGGGTGTTTCGTTACGCCGTCGGCATCTGCGCAGGAGTATGTAATGGTTGGACTTGGTACGAGCAACGGATCCAGGCGTTGAATTTTCAGATCCAGCACACCCGGGCAGTTGTCGAAACTATTGTTATTGAACTGCAGCGTTCCTACCGTCACACTGCCACCCGATTGCAGGGCCGCGCTGACGCCGTTGATACAAACCGCGGTGGGGATCGTCGCATCGGTCACCGTAATGTTGATGGTTTTGACCGATACATTACCGCAAATATCCGTAGCCGTAAAGGTCAGGGTATGCGCGCCCACGGCATAGTCGCCGCTGGCACAAGCCGCCGTCAGGCAGGAAGCATCTACCGTACGACCAGCGCCGGTGTAACTCTGCGTGATCGTGATCTCGGAAGCCAGGGAACAGGAATCTTTCACCGAGGAAGTTACGTCGAGGACAACGTGACCATCGCAACTGATATCGTTGCCTTCCGTAGTAACCGACAGGTTAGTCAGGCTCGAGGCAAAAAATGGCGGTTTCGTGTCCTTGATACTGATTACCTGCGTGGATTGAGCAACGTTACCGTCACCGTCCGTAGCGGTCCAGGTCCGTGCAAGGTTGTACGTGTATTTACCACAGCCGCTGGCCGTTTGCGTAGACGTTTCCGTGTACACCACCGGCGCCGTGCAGTTGTCGGAAGAAGTGACCACGGCAGCCGCAGGAATTACGTCATGGCAGGATTCCAGCGTGATGTTCACCGGCACGCTGTTCAGTACTGGCGTTGTAATGTCGCGTACCGTCACGATGGACGTACAAGTGGTGGTGTTCGCCGGGTTAGCAGCATCCGCTACGGTCAGAACCACCGTGTTGGCGCCGATGTTTGCGCAGCCAAAACCATTTGGCACAGCCGAAACCAGCGTAATCGGGGTACCACAACCCATCGGGCCGTTATCGTTACTGCCATTATCTACCATAGCGGGCGTAATGCTGACGTTGGCCGTACCGTTGAGCGAAGTGCTCAGGTCTACCGTAATGTCTTTGCATTTTGCTACGGGTGGGAAATCATCTTTCCAGACAATGATATTCTGCAGCTGGCTCGATTGGTTGCCGTTGCCGTCATTGTAAATCCAGGTGACTACATAGTTGCTCGGGTTACCAAAAGCCGGGGTATAAATGAAGTTATACTGCGGCGGGTTGCTGCCCGGAATGAGCATGCCGACCGGCGTAGATGGCGTACCGTAAATGATCGTCGGGTTCGGATTGCAACCGGGTGCATTATCGGTAGCTTCCGGTGCATTCACCGTAACTGATCCGCAGAAACTTTCTTTGGTTGGTAACTGGCCGGTTACCACTGGTACCGGTGCGCTACCATCAGCCAGCGTAACGGTGAACGTACAGGTAGCACTCAGGTTTAGCGGGAATGAGTCGCGGGCCGTGATGGTTACCGTAGTAGATTGGCCATCCTGTGGGTTAGCGCCAAAAATGGTGGACAACAGGACACCCGGGGCCGGCGACTGTTTCTTCTGCACAATAGCATTACAGTTGTCCTGCACCGAAACCAGGTTCCGGTAATCAGGAAAAGGATCGCCGGGGCAAATCGTCGACAGTATTTGATTCGGCGGGCAAGTTGGTACCGGCGGTTGGATGTCGTTTACCTTAACCGTGAACGAACAGACGGCCGTGTTACCGGCTGCATCCGTAGCGGAATAGGTGATCACCGTGCTGCCAACCGGGAAGAAGGCCGTCGGGTGGGCATTGGCTGCACTGTTGTAATTAAATGCCGCAACTGAAATGGAACCCTGGCCCGGAGGCGTAATGAAACTCTCCGTGACCGAAGTGATGGTAGAACAGTCGGTGAAATCATCGTCCAAAGGACCGGCGCCATTCACATACGGACGGAACCACGAGAACGTGTTGCCGCAGTTGTTGTTGGCATTGGTAATGGTGAACGTCTGACCACATACATTATCCGTGTTGCCCAGTGCTTCCGCAAATGGCTCGTTGATCGTCGGTTTTGTTTTATCCAGCACCGTAACGGTCAGCGTGGTCGAAGAGGTCAGGCCGCAGGCATCAGCAGCGGTCAGGGTAAACTGGTTTTGACCGATCCGGAAGGTCAGGGGGGTGCTGCTGCCGGTGATCGAACCGGATACGTCGGGCGAACCGAACGGTGGGTAGTCGATCGAATAAGAATACGTGACCGTACCGCAGTCGTCCGTAGCCCAGACCGAAGTAGGCAGTGCGTATATTTTAACGCAGTTGGCATCGGCCGGCAGGTAATTCAGGACGGGAATGACCGGTGGGTTGCTGATCGTAGGCGGGGTAATGTCGCGCAGGGTAATGCGCTGCACCAGCGTAGTGGTGTTGCCCGAAGCATCGGTGGCCTTCCAGGTCCGGTCGATGATTTTTTTATCCGGGCAAACCGGCGAACCGACCGAAACGTCGGTAAAGGTCGGCGTGAGCGTACCGCTGCAAATGTCCGTAGCCGTTGCCGTACCGGTAATGGCCGGCGCCGGGTTGTTGGCCAGATCGCAGTAGTTGGTCAGGGTAATATTAGCCGGAATGGTCAGCACGGGCGCCGTCACATCCTGAATAATTACCGTACGGGTACAGGTGGCATTCGGTGAAGCCGGATCGGTATCGGCGACCTGCAGGGTAACTACCTGCGAGAAGGTCGGGTTGGCCGTCGTTTGCGCATCGACGCAACTGAAAGTAATGTTGGAAGCAAAACCGAAGGCATCCAGCGGGCGATCGATCAGCAGGCTGGTCACGCCGCAGTTATCCGTACCGGAGCCGACCGCCGTAGCCGTCAGGATGGCTGTACCGGGGTTGCCGGTCAGGAAAAGGGTGATCGGACCGGCCGGGCAGGTAGCCACGGGCGGCGTTACGTCCTGCACGGTCACCGTGGTGGTACAGGTCGTTTGGTTGGCCACCGGCATCGCATTGTCCTTCACCGTTATTACATAGGTGTTCGTACCCAGGTTTGCGCAGCTATAGGTTTGGTTGGTTGGCGACACTGTGTAAAAACACGAGTTATCCGTTACGGACGTAATAATATCCGTTGCGTTTACGGTCACCTGCGTCGGCTGAGCAGCCGTGTTCGAGTTCAGACTGACGGTAATGTTCGGTTTGCAAACCAGTACCGGCGCTTGCGTATCCACCACATTGACGACAAAAGAACAGGTGGAAATATTGCCTGCACCATCGGTAGCCGTGTAAACCACCGTAGTCATGCCATAGGAAAACAGCGAACCGGATGTATGCGTCGACACCAGCGTGGGCGCCGGCATCGGCGTGCAGGCGTCCGTGACCACCGGCGTTGGCCAGGTAGCCGTAGCGAAACAGCCGGAACCGAGGGTGACGGTCGGCGTTGGGCAGGTCAGGCTCGGACCCGTCAGGTCTTTCACATTAACGGTGAAATTACACACCGAAGAATTGTTAGCCGCATCGCTGACCCGGTAATTGATCGTGTGCAAACCGCCGCTCAAGGCGCCGGCTGCTGCTGCATTGCTGCCGAGCACGAAGGCGCCGCCATCAATTTTGTATTCTACTTTCACCACCCCACAATTATCATTATAAAAACCGGGATCGGTAGCGTTACCCGACGCCATGGCAATGTTCGAAGGCGTGCCCGTGCAGGCGGCCGTCATCGGTACGACGGCGGAAAGCGGGCAGGTCAGGGTTGGCAACAGGTTATCGACCACGGTAACGGTCGATACGCAGGTAGCCGTCAGCGACGAATTATCGGTGACCGTCAGGGTAACCAGGTTGGCGCCCACATTGGTGCAGTTAAATGCCGTCTTCGAAGCGGACAAGGTGATGCCGCTGCAATTGTCGGAAGAGCCGTTGTCTATGCTGGCCGGAGCAAGCGTAGCCAGACCGTTGGCATCCAGTTGCAGCAATGCGTTTTTGCACTTGGCTACCGGCGGGGTATTTTCCGTAACCGTTACGGTAATGGTGATCACGGACGTATTGGCCGGAACGCTAGCGTCCGAGACTACATAGGTAATGGTCGTAGTGCCGGTTGGGAAGTTGGCCGTCAGCATACGGTTGGTCGGGTCACCAGGTGCGAAAGGCGGCACAAAACCGTCGATCACCGCGTTTGGAAGGCGGGTAATGGTCACCGGGCCACTACAGTCAGGCGCCAGAAAGTTAGGGCCGACATAAGGAATACCCAGATCAATGACCAGGTTGTTGGGTTGTTCTATCGTTACCGAAGAAAAGCAATTATTAGCATTTGTCGTGTAGCTGCTGGTCGTGCCGCCAACAGTAGTAGGATATATAATCACTCCACTGCTATCAAATGGGAAGAACGACACCACCGGAACAGTGGCATCCGTCACATTCACCGTAAAGGAGCAGGTCGCGTCCGGATTACCTTCCGCATCGCTGGCCGTCCACGTAATGGTGTACGGCGATCCGGCGGTGGTCAGCGTCGTACCGGCTGGAATCGTATTCATACCCGTGTATACCGGGAAAGCCGTGTTATCCTGGATCACGTAGCCCAGCGGGTCCAGCGAACAGTTGTCGCTGCCGGTAGCGTTGAACTCACCGGCCAGGGTGCTGTAGGTACAGCCGGGCGCAGCCGAGATGTTCCGGGTAACCGCGCCCGTGAACGGACAGGTGACGGTCGGACTCTCATCGTCCGTTACGGTGATCATTTGTACACAGTTCATGGTGCTGCTACCATCGCTGGCCGTCCAGGTTACATTGGTGGTCAGGGGAGCGCCGGCTACACCAGCTGGAAAAACCGCGCCGGTCAGGGTGCTTAAACCGTTATAATTGTTCGTAATAGCAGTTACGCTGCAGTTATCCGTAGCAGTGGCCGCAGCCCCGACATATGCATAAGAGCAAACACCCGCATCGGTACCAACATTCTGGTTGGCCGGGCAGGTAATGGTAGGTGGGGTGATGTCGGTGACAGTCACCGTGAAGGCAGGGGCCGTCGTAGTATTATTCGAAGCATCGCGGATTCTCCACTGAATGGTGTGGGCCCCGGCGCCGTTCAGCGTCAGGCCAACTACGGAGGTTCCGGCCGCGTAAGCAGTGCCGTCGATGCTGTATTCTACCGTGTAACTCAGGCAGTTATCATTATAAGCAATTGGATTGAAACTGGGAGCGTCGCCAGCCACAATGGTGTAGCGGCAGGAACCGGCCGGAGTGGCATCCGCATTGCGGGCAAATGGTCCGGCATTCGCACTGATGGTTGGGAAAATGTTATCCACCACATTTACCGTAATGGCGATGATGGTCGCACCCGGTCCGCCGAGTGTGCCAATGCCGCCGGAACCGACGGTACCGCCCGTACGCACGTATAAATTATAATTCCCGACTCCGCCGAAAGTGATGTTCGGGGGCGGGTTACAGGTAAAGTTGATCGGCGTGTTGGTATAAGGGCCGGCCGCGCTTGTGGAAAGCCAGTAATCACAGGCGCCGTTTTTTTGAAAGCCATTTGCATTCAGCACCGCGTTCGTGATCTGGGCATCGCCATTGGCGTCCAACGGCAGGATAATAGTGACTGTTCCGGTTGGAGGAGCTGCAATGAAGTCGCTACACTGCCCACGCGCGCTTTGCGCAGCAAACAGGCACACGAATGTCATCACCGCCAACGCCCAGTGGCGCGGAGTTGTAAAGATGTTCATGGTTAAGAATTTTGATGATGGGAAAAGGAAAGATAAAGTGGGAAGCTTGAAGAAGTGTAGGAATATCTTCATCAATTACGATCGGTTTGAATGAAAGGATGTTGTTGCGAAAAAGATTCCGGTGCTAAAATGAATGTAAGTGCAATACAGGAAACTAAGACAACACAGGATACCAACCGCAGGCAGTGGATTAAAGGAATAAAAAAAACAATGACAAGAGTACGACGATTTCCCTGAACCTAGCTGGCTATTTCTAAATGGCCCGCTGATGGAATAATGTAAAATACTGTCAGTCAAAGAAATACATACTAGTCTCGGCGTCAAAAACTTTCTTTCCAAAAGAACCTGATGCACCGAAAATTCTGCTTCGTCATACAATAACCAATAACCGTACCAAAATGAGGGTAGGTTTATTTTTTTCGCGTACACTACCTTCGCCGCCGCCCGACGGACGCTATCTTACCGCTTCATCCAGGCCTTATATGAGCAGGAAAAAAAAATTAGGTCATAAAACAAGAAAACAAGGCCTGCCGCCCGGCAGCCTCATCTATACCGGTCACCGGGTGGAAAACCCGCTCATCGTCCATACCCTGTGGTATAATGCCCATGACTGCCGGGAAGAAATGATCTATGCGCCGGACTGGGGGAAAGGATCCGAACAAGGGGTTTTATGGGTCGATATTTATAGCCTGACCGACACCGAATTCATCCGGCAGGTCGGTCTCGATTTTAACCTGCATCCCCTCTTGCTGGAAGACGTGCTGGATACGCAGCAACGGCCCAAACTGGAAGAATACGACAATGGCCTGTTCGTTATTTTATCCAGCCTGACGCTGAGCCCGGCTACGCTGGACCTGCAAAACGAGCAGATCGCCCTGTTCTGTGGAAAAGATTTCGTGATCACGTTTCAGGAAGACCCGGATGACGATTTCGAGGGGGTCCGCCGCCGTGCGGAAGCGGATATGGGCCGCATCCGCAAAAAAGGCGCGGACTACCTGGCGTATACCCTGGTCGATACCGTGGTGGATAGTTATTACACCATTCTCGACGATCTGGAAATCGTGCTCTTCGAACTCGAGGAAACGCTGCACCGACAGGGCGACGTCCCCTGGTGTAAGGCCCGTATTTTCGATCTGAAGCGTACGGTCAACGATTTCCGTCACCAGGTGGTCCCCCTGCGCGATGCGCTCACCCGGCTGTATAACGTCGAACGCGAATGGGTGGACGATGCGAACCGCGTGTACTTCCGCGATGTACTGGACCATGTGGGTCAGATCCTGGATGGCATTGATAATCAGCAAAGTATGCTGGCCAACACGGAGGCGCTTTACCATGCCGAAGCCGCCAACCGGCTGAATAACGTTATGCGCCTGCTGGCCATTATCAGTACGATCTTTATGCCCTTGTCCTTTATCGCCGGCGTGTACGGGATGAATTTCGATAACATGCCCGAACTACATAACCCGAACGGATATTTCTGGGTGCTGGGCATCATGTTCGTCTCCATGGTGGGCATGCTGATGTTGTTCAAGTGGAAGCGCTGGATTTAAAACGCATACGGAAGCCGGGTAGTTGGCATTGTCAGTTTTCCTCGACATTGAAAGCATATTGCTTATCTTGGCTAGTTTGTCTGGCAGATCCGGCATTTCCTCATTTTAAGCTTGATTGATAATAACCCCGCCAGCCAATACTTTCATATCGTTCACTTCACACCAATTTTAATCAATTATGATTCAACAGATTACGCCCATGTTGTCAACGCTTTCGTTGACTCGTGTTTTTCGGAAAAACAAACAGCTGGTCACCTGGTGCCTTTCGGTCGTGGCCATGCTGTCGCTGGTCGGCCTGTATGCCGCGCCGGAAAATTTGCAGCACCGTCTACAACAGGCGGCTTTTCACCCTTTTAGCCCGGCTGGTGATACCAGTATTACGGAGACCATTTGTGCCAATGGTTTTTACGTTTTCAACGGCGATACGATTACCGAAGCGGGCCAGTATTCGGCCGTACTCGTGGGCGCCGACGGTTTGGATTCCATCGTTTCGCTGGACGTATTCGTACTGCCCGTCAGTAGCAGCAGCCTGACGGCTTCTATCTGTGATGGCAGCACCTATGAATTCAATGGCGAAGTCCTTACGCAGTCCGGCACCTATGAAGCCGTACTGTTGGGCGCCAATGGCTGCGATTCGACGGTGACCCTCACGTTGACCGTACTGCCGACCGCGCTGACGAAAATCGACGCGGGTATTTGCACCGGATCGACCTACATTTTTCAAGGCGATACCCTGACCGAAAGCGGTTATTACACAGTGGTGCTGACCGCAGCGAACGGTTGCGATTCCATCGTCGGCCTAACCCTGCAGGTAGTGCCGTTTTTCAACCACGTGACCAACGCCGGCATTTGTGCCGGTGGAAGCTATGTGTTTCAAGGCGATACGCTGAAAGTGGCCGGCACCTATGCCGATACCCTTCAAGCGGCCGGCGGTTGCGACTCGATTCTGACCCTGGTTTTGAAAGTACTGCCCGTACCGGTGACTAACCTCGAAGTGGGTATTTGCACCGGTTTCGAGTATGTTTTCCATGGCGACACCCTCGATGCCAGCGGTATTTACACCGACACCCTGGCGGCGGCAAACGGCTGCGATTCGCTGGTCGTGCTGGACCTCACGGTCGCGGATTTCTTTGACACACAGTTGAATCTCACCCTTTGTGCGGGAGAAACCTACGTTTTTGGCGACACTACGCTGGGTATAGAAGGCATTTACGTGGATTCGCTGAGCGCTGCCGGCGGTTGCGATTCGACCGTTACACTCACGCTGACCGTACTGCCGGTACTAACCGGTACGGACCAGGCGACTATCTGCAACGGCGATACGCTGGACTACAATGGCGAACTGCTGACTGAAGCCGACGTGTACGAGTTTGTGCTGACGGGTGTAAACGGCTGTGATTCGACGGTGACCTTCACCCTAAACGTGCTGCCAACCTCCGCCAGCAGCCTGGACGCATCAATTTGCCAGGGCGCGAGCTATGATTTCAACGGCGACACTTTGGACCAAAGTGGTACGTATGTCCAGGTCTTCCCGGCACTCAACGGCTGCGATTCCACCGTGACCCTGAACCTGACGGTTCTACCCGTAGCGGCAACCGATATTTTGACGACGCTTTGTGCCGGTGACAGCCTGGTCTACAATGGCGACACCCTGACCGTCAGCGGAAACTACCCCTACGTATTCACGGGGCTGAACGGCTGCGATAGTACCGTCACCATCGTGCTGACGGTGCTGCCGGAACTGACGACCGCCGTAGACGCCAGCATTTGTGCCAACGAAACCTATGTGTTCAATGGCGACACCCTCGACCAGGCCGGTATTTATACGGCCGTGCTGACCAACGGGAACGGTTGCGACTCTACCGTCGTACTGACCCTGGACGTAAAACCGGTACAATCCTCCAGCGTCATGGCGACGATCTGCGCGGGCACGAACTACGTATTCAACGGCGACACCCTGACTACGGCGAATGTGTACACCGCCGTACTGGAAAGCGCCAATGGCTGCGATTCCACGGTGACCCTGACCCTGACTGTGCTGCCAATCCACGACTCCACCTTTGCGGCGGTGACCTGTTCGAACGAACCCTATGCCTACAACGGCCAGGTGTTTACGGCCAGCGGCGCTTATCCGTTCGTGCTGCAAGGCTCGAATGGCTGCGACAGCACCCTTACCCTGTTACTGACCGTGCTGCCGGTGTCGGAAACGACCATTGCAGCCTCTATTTGTGCCGGCGAAGAGTATGCCACCAACGGCGATACGCTGACCGAAGCCGGTGACTACACCTACACGCTGACGGCTGCCAATGGCTGCGATTCCGTGGTGACGGTGGTCCTGACCGTGCGTCCGCTGCTGAGTTCCAGCACGACCCTGACTTTATGCGACAACCAGTCTTACATTTTTGGTAATGATACGCTGACGAGCAGCGGTACGTATGTGCAGGTGCAGCCCGGTTCCAACGGCTGTGATTCCACGGCGACGCTGAACCTGACTTTCGTTCCGTTCTTCGCCTCGGTGCTGGAAGCCACCGTTTGCAACGGCGAAACCTATGCATTCGGCGGTGAACTGCTGAATCTGGAAGGTGTGTATACGGATTCCCTGACGGCCACCGGTGGCTGCGATTCCATCGTGACCCTGACGCTGACCGTATTGCCGGTAAGCGCCAGCACCACCGACGTGACGATCTGCTCGGGCGACAGTTTTGATTTCAACGGCGAAACCTATAGCGCGAGCGGTACGTACACCTCCGTACAAACCGGCGCCAATGGCTGCGATTCGATCGCTACCCTGCAACTGACGGTGCTGAACGTCTCCATTACGACCCTGACGGCCACGATCTGCGCGAACGAAACCTATGAATTTGCTGGTACCGTGCTGACGGCTTCGGGCAACTACACGGCCTCGCTGACCAGTTCGGCCGGCTGCGATTCCCTGCTGGTATTGACCCTGACGGTACTGCCGGCGCCCAGCGAAACACTGTCCATCACGGTTTGTAACGGTGGAACCTACATCTCTCAGGGCGACACCCTGACCGCCAGCGGCATCTATATTTCCAGCTTCGTGGCTGCCAATGGCTGCGATTCGACGCTGACGCTGACGCTGACGATCATTCCGGTCATTCCTCCGACGGTGATCAACGCAGCGATCTGTGCCGGTGCCTCCTACGTTTTCCAGGGTACGCCACTGACGGCTGCGGGCACTTATACGGATAGCCTGTCCACGGCTGCCGGTTGCGATTCCCTCGTCACGTTGAACCTGACCGTCAATCCGGTCGTCATGACTGAACTGGAGGCCACGATCTGTGCGGGTGAAAGTTATCCGTTCAACGGGCAACTGGTTAGCGCCGCCGGTATTTACACGGTGTTGCTGCAATCTTCCGCCGGTTGCGACTCTATTCTGACCCTGACCCTGATCGTGAACACGGTCAACACAACGGTGACCCTGCAAAATGGTACACTGAGCGCCCAGGCCACCAACGCAACTTACCAGTGGATTGACTGTGCCAACAACACGCCGATTGCCGGCGCTACGGGCAGCAGCTACACCCCGACGGTAACGGGTAATTACGCGGCATTTATCACCGAAAACGGTTGCAGCGGTATTTCCGCCTGCCAGATGGTCACCGTGGTCGGCGCTTATGAGCCACTGGCCGAATCGAGCTGGAGCGTACAGCCGAACCCCGCGCGCACCGAAGCTTCGGTCGTGCTGAACAGCACGTTCAGCAGTAACACCTGGATCGAACTGTACGACGCTTCCGGCCGTTTGCTGCAAAAACAAACGGTGGCCGCCGGTGCCAACCAGGTCGATCTCGATCTGACGGGTCTGGCCGACGGTCTGTTGCTGGTGCGTTTAGTGAATGAGCAAAGCGCGTCGACGAAGCGTTTGATCAAAAACGGAAACTAATTCCAGCACTGATTAAATACGATTGCACGGGAGGCGTCTTTTTTCAAAGACGCCTCCTTTTTTTATGAAATATGGCTAGGTAAAGGTCTTACACGCGTAGAGTGATGGCAACGCGGATGAAACGGATTTAGCGGATTTACACGGATTTAAAGTCCTGTACTACGGACCGAATAAAACAGTGCAATAACACCCGGAATATCCGATCTTGCTCCCAACTTTTAAAGTCTTGATTCTATGGATTTAGTAACGCTCATTCTGGCTTCTGTGGGCATCATTCACCTGCTCCGCAAAACCCTGGGTACGGCGGAACGGCTGCCGGAATGGGATAAAGTCCTGTCCAATGTCTGGATCGCCAGCGGTGTGGTTTTCGTCTTGGCGGAACTGTTTAGACTGAAAGCGATGCCTGAGTGGTATGGTAAAGCCATTTACATACTGCTGTTTATCACCGTTTACCTGCTGCGCGATTACCGGCCCGCCCGCCTGTTTGCCCTGGCGCTCCTGCCGCTGGGTGTGCTGCATATTCTGACCACCCTGGTCCGGCTCGTAGCGCCCGGCTTCTACGATAACTACGCGGATTTCTTTGATACGGTGCTTGGTTTTGCCCGGATCTGGCTCGGGGCTTTCGGCATTTATGCGTTTACGCAAAACAAAAAAGAACAGAAGGTCCGGCAAAAACAGGAAGAACAGGTCCGCCAGGCCGAAGCCCGCAGAGCCGAACTGGAGCACCTGGTGGTGGAACGTACCGCCGAACTCACCCAGCAAAAGGAAGAACTGCAGCAGGCGCTGATCGAACTCCAGGCCGCGCAGGTACAACTGGTACAATCGGAGAAAATGGCTTCGCTCGGCGAACTCACCGCCGGTATCGCCCACGAGATCCAGAACCCGCTGAACTTCGTCAATAACTTCTCCGAACTGAGTATCGAACTGGCCCAGGAACTCCGGGAAGAAATAGAGAAAGACGCCCCGGATAAGGGCCTGATCAATGATTTAATGCAGGATTTAAGCGAAAATCAGGAAAAAATAAACCGCCACGGCAAACGGGCGGCCAGCATCGTGACCGGCATGCTGCAACACTCCCGCAGCGGTACCGGCAAAAAAGAACCCACTGATCTGAACGCCCTGGCCGACGAATACCTGCGTCTGACCTACCACGGACTACGCGCAAAAGACAAGGAGTTTCAGGCTAAAATGGTGGCCCGGCTCGACCCGGCGGTGGGGCAGGTGGAGGTTATTCCGCAGGACCTGGGCCGGGTGCTGCTTAACCTGATCAACAACGCCTTTTATGCCGTTACGCAACGCAAAAAACAGGAGACAGCGGATTATGAACCCACGGTGACGGTGACGACTACCCGCATCAAAACCGGCGTGGAAATCCGCATACAGGACAATGGTACCGGCATTCCAGAACAATTGAAAGCCAAGATCTTTCAACCCTTCTTTACGACCAAACCAACCGGTCAGGGCACGGGACTGGGACTTTCGCTGGCCTATGATATTGTGACCAAAGGGCATGGCGGCGACCTGCAACTGCAAACCCGGGAAGGAGAAGGCACTACTTTTATCATTCGTTTACCCATCTGAAAATGATTAAATCCCACCATCATGCAAATACTTATTCGCTGGAGTCTTACGCTGGCCGCTTTGTTTGGCGCATGTAATTCGCCTTTAAGCGCGCAAACGGAACCGGATCTTACTGTTTTTCCACCAACCCCCGCCTGGAAAGGACTATTTGCAACGCAGGATACGCTGTCGATTACCCTGCATGGGCCGGTACGCAAACTATTGAACAACCGGCTGAATAGCCCGAAAGATTTCCCGTTGACGCTTACTTATGTGCAGGATAACATCCAGCGTTCTATTCCGGTACAAGCACGCACCAGGGGGCATTATCGCCGGACAGCAGGGAACTGCATATACCCACCCCTATTAATCCAGTTCCCGGCGGAAAATCCGGATTCGGCGTCTATTTTCCGGGAGCAGCATCATTTAAAACTGGTCTTGCCTTGTGACGAGGAAAGTTATATAATCCGGGAATGGCTGGTCTACAAACTCTATAATCTGCTAACGGAGCAGAGCTTTCGAGCGCGTTTGGTGAAAGTAAAACTGGAAGATGAGTATAGTAAAAAACCACCGCTTCCTGTGTATGGCATTTTGCTGGAAGAGGAAAATCAAATGGCCAGCCGGAATCAAATGGTGGATATAGAACGGCAAATGGACCCTGTTAAACTCCGCCGGGATGCATATTTAAGAATGACCGTGTTTGAATACCTGATTGCCAATACGGACTGGTCGGCAAAATACCTGCATAATGTTAAATTAATAGCGGCTGATCCCACTGCTGTACCGGTAGCTGTTCCTTACGACTTTGACCATGCGGGGATTGTGGATGCTCCCTATGCCCGGCCGGCCCCGGAGTTACAAATGATTTCTATACGCCAGCGCCGCTTCCGGGGTTTTTGTGTTTCCAATATCAGTACGTATGAACCCGTCATTGCCCAGTTCAACCAGTTGAAAAAAGAGATTTATCAGTTGTATACCGAATGCCCGCTGCTGGACGAGAAATACATCACCTCCACCGTTAAATTCCTGGATGAGTTTTACCTAGTGATTAATAATCCTAAACTCTGGCAAAAGGAATTTTCTTATCCCTGTGAATTACAAGGCACCCAAAAAGTGGTTATTAAAGGCATGAAAAAAAATTAAACATGAAAATACTGGTAGTCGACGACGAGCAAGACATTAAAACCCTTTTTGAACAGCGTTTCCGCCGGGAAATACGGGAGGCAACTTTTGAATTCGCCTTCTGTTATTCCGGAGAAGAAGCCCTGAACTACCTGGATAATCATCCCTCGGAAGCCATTCTCATCCTGTCCGACATCAACATGCCGGGTATGAGCGGACTGGAACTGCTGCGTCACATCCGGGCCAATGCACCGAGCCCACCGCCGTTTATCGTCATGATCACGGCGTATGGCGATCCGGAAAAATACAACGAAGCCATGCGCCTCGGCGCCAACGATTTTTTGAATAAACCGCTGGATTTTCAAACGCTGAAAGAGAAATTGAGCAGTATGTGAGGAAGGTTTGCTGGTTTGGAGGGTTTGTTGGTTGGGTGGTGGTGGCTGATCTGTTCTTATTATTTATTGATCATACCCAGGATCATCGAAATCCCTCCCAACCAACTTCACAAATTCCTCCTAACCTACCATCCAAACCAACAAACCTTACAAACCCCTCCAAACCAACAAACCAACAAACCCTCCCTGCATGAATGCCAAATTTAAAATACTGGTTGTCGACGATGAAGATGATGTGGCGCAACTCGTCCGTCAGAAATTTCGCAAGCAGATTCGCGAGGGAGAATATGACTTCATTTTTGCCCAAAACGGTAAAGATGCCCTGGCTAAACTCGAGTCCAACCCGGACACCATTATGGTGTTCAGCGATATTAACATGCCCGAAATGGACGGCCTCACCCTGCTTGGTAAACTCAATACAGAAAGCCCGCTATTGAAAACGGTCATCATTTCCGCCTACAGCGACATGGAAAACATCCGGACCGCCATGAACCGTGGCGCTTTTGATTTCCTGTGTAAACCGCTCGATTTCAATGATTTCGAGCAGACCTTATTAAAAACGCTGGGTTCGGTCCGGCAAATCAAAGACACCATCCAGGCCATCCAAGAAAATAATATTCTGAAGATGTACGTGGACAACAGCGTGCTGCGCTTCATGTGTAGTCAGGAATTCGAGTCTACCCTGCTGGTCAATGAAACCATCGATGCCACCATCGTTTTCATTGATATTGCCGGATTTACCTCCATTTCCGAGCGCGAGCCGCCGGACCTGGTCGTTCGCCTGCTCAACAAATACTTCGATATTATCGTCAAGGCTATTATCGTCGAAGGCGGCTATATTGATAAGTTCATGGGCGATGCCGTACTGGCGGTTTTCAAGGACAAAAACCACCTGACGCAGGCCATTCGCGCCGCTTTGACCGTCAATGCCAGCATCCAGTCCACCGATGATCAGTTGTCGGACGCGGATCACTTTTCCCCGAAGGTCAGCATCGGCATCAATACCGGCGAAGTCATTTCCGGCAACGTGGGTTCTGCTGCCCTGCGGCGTTTCGATTTCACGGTGATCGGCGACGTCGTCAACACCGCCCAGCGCCTGCAATCGGTGGCCAAACCCGGCCAGATCCTGATCAACCAGGCGACTTATGAACGGGCCGGCAAGCAGTTCCACTTTCGGAAAGTCGGTGATGTACCGCTGAAAAATAAAGCCAGCCTGGCCACCGTGTACGAGGTGCTGGACGAGGCTGCTACCTAGCGAATATCCGTAATCTCCATTTGGTAAATCCGGTCCGGCGAAAAAGACGGGTCCGGAAAAGACGGCTGTAGCGTAATCTCCCGCAGCACTCCACTTACGTGCACACTTTTGCCTTCTTCCTCGAAGCGCGCATTCCCTGGCATGAATTTTTGCATCTACTGCCTTTTATTCACGCTAAAGCTCCCCCGTATGCACCACGAACATGATGCCTGCCTCCAGGCCTGCCTGGCCTGCCTCACCGCCTGCGAACACTGCGCCACCGAGGACATCAAAGCAGGCGAATCCATGGCAGCATGTGCCTTACTTTGCCGCGATTGTGCGGATTATTGTGCCTTATCAGCCCATTTAATCGCCAGGGATTCTCCATTCATGCATGACCTCTGCCAATTATGTGCGAAGGTCTGCGACGAATGTGCGGCCGAATGTGAAAAGCACGCTATGCACCACGATCACTGCCGCGAATGTGCCGAAGCCTGCCGCCGTTGCGCTGCCGAGTGCCGGAAAATGACCATGTAAAGACAGTTTTTCACGGCCGAATTTCAACATGTCTGGTGATTAGCAAGTTGTACGAACTGTTCAGGTTGGTGCATAACCATCGGTATGCATCATCGCCCGGCATGACCATGATTACTACTTTTCAGGCGGCGTTTAGCATAACTTTGCGGCCAAAGTTTACAAATTCATATAGATGAAATTTCTGAGCCCTTTCCTCCTCCCCTGCGCGGTCATACTGCTTTTCACAAACTGCACGGCCCAGATCCCGAATGCCAAAAGCACTTCCGTCAAAATTTACGGCAACTGCGGTATGTGCGAAAAAACCATTGAAAAAGCCGCTTATGTAAAAGGGGAAGTCAAGGCCGAGTGGGACCAGGATTCAAAAATGGCCGTCATTACATTCGACTCCACCAAAACCGGTATGGATGCGGTGTTGCAACGCATTGCCGCTGGCGGATATGACAGTGATCAATTTAAAGCGCCGGCCGAAGCGTACAGCAGCCTGGCCGAGTGCTGCCAGTACGAGCGCCCACCAAAAGCCGAACCACCCACGGGCGCCAGGAGCACGCCGGAAAATAATGACAGCCTGACCCAAAAAGTGGCCGTAGTATCCACCGGCATGGTTAAAAAACAGACCGTGGCGGCAGCGGCCCATCCCCTCGCAGCGGTGTATACGGCTTATTTCTCCCTGAAAGATGCCTTGGTCGCCACCGATGGTCGTGCCGCAGCCGCACAGGCCAAAACCTTGTCGACCGCCATCAGCCAGGTGAATATGGAGAGCCTGACGCCGGCTCAGCACAGCATCTGGCTGTCGTACCAGTCCAAACTGAGCGACGATGCCGGTCGCATACAGGGCCTGACCGATGCCGGAAAGCAGCGCGAACGTTTTTCCCCGCTTTCCAAAAACATGTATGCCCTGATGAAAGCGATCAAACCGGCCACCCCGGTCTACTACGAATTCTGCCCTATGTATGGCGACGGGAAAAGCGGCAACTGGCTGAGCATGGAACCGGCGATCAACAACCCCTATTTCGGCGATAAAATGCTGCACTGCGGGAGCGTGACGGAAACGCTGAAGTAATTTTTACCAACGACACCTGGGAAACAGGTGTTCTCTACGCCTTATATGCCCTCTGTGTGCTTGGTGGTTAAAAACTTGCCACAGAGAACACATAAGAACATAAGAAAAAACAGGTGTTCTCTACGCCATATATGCCCTCTGTGTGCTTGGTGGTTAAAAACTTACCACAGAGAACTCATATGAACATAAGAAAAAACAGGTGTTCTCTACGCCTTATGTGCCCTCTGTGTGCTTGGTGGTTAAAAACTTATTCCCAATATGAAATACCTGAAATGGATTTATAAAAAGATGTTTGTCAAAAACTGCTGTCAGTAGTTTCAGGCTGGTTTTGCCCGATCATATTGTACCGGCCAGAGCACCTCATCGCCCAGTTGTTTAGCGGCATGCAGCGGAAAGTATGGATCCCGCAGCGCTTCCCGGGCCAGAAAAATCATATCCGCCTGCCCATTTTGCAGTATTTGCTCGGCCTGTTGAGCCGTCGTGATCAAGCCGACTGCCCCGGTCAGTATATCCGCTTCCTTTTTTATTTTCTCCGCAAAAGGCACCTGATACCCCGCGCCGACCGGAATTTTAACGCCCGGCAGCAAGCCCCCCGAAGAACAGTCGATGAGATCGACGCCCAGCCGTTTTAAAACCGACGCCAGTTGCACCGAATCCTGTAGATCCCAGCCGCCCGGCGCCCAGTCGGTTGCGGAAATCCGGACAAATAAGGGCAACATCGGCGGCCAGACGGTCTTTACAGCCGCAAGGACTTCCAGCAGTAAACGACTGCGGTTCTCAAAACTTCCTCCGTAAGCATCGCTGCGCTGGTTGCTGAGCGGCGACAAAAATTCATGCAGCAAATACCCGTGGGCTGCATGTATCTCGACCACTTTGAACCCCGCTTCCAGGGCACGCCCGGCGGCCAGTTTAAAATCATGGATCACCTTTTCGATGCCGGCCAGGGTCAACTCCAAAGGAGGTTCCTCATCGGGCAAAAAAGGCACGGCCTGTGGCGCTACCGTTTGCCATCCCTCGGCCGCCGCCAGCGGAATCTGCCGCCCACCCAGCCAGGGTGTATGGTGACTGGCTTTACGACCCGCATGCGCCAGTTGAATACCCGCTACCCCACCCTGCGCCTGGATAAAAGCCGTAATATCCTGGAGCTTGCGCACGTGCTCATCCAGGTATATACCCATATCGCCGGGCGAAATGCGCCCTTCCGGACTGACCGCCGTAGCTTCCTGGATAATCAGCGCCGCACCACCCACCGCCCGGCTCCCCAGGTGGACCAGGTGCCAGTCGTTCGCGAAGCCGTCGATGGAGGAATACTGGCACATCGGCGAGACGACAATCCGGTTGCGAAACGTAACCTCTTTGATGGTCAGGGGGGAAAATAACACGGACATAAGCGCGATTTTTACCAGTAAAACAGGTGGAAGCCGGCTTGGTTTCGCCACCACCTGCCGTATGGCCTGAATTTTTTACCCTACTGATAAAAGGCCGTTTATCCAGTCTTTTAGCAACCAAACCTGTTTTAACTCAAGAAACACCCTCCTTATGCGCTCCATCTGGTCAGGGTCCATCGGTTTCGGACTCGTTAATATTCCCATTAAACTCTATTCCGCCACCCAGGACAGCAGCCTCGACCTGGATATGCTCGACAAAAAAACCGGTAACCACATTCGCTTCCAGCGCGTCGAGGAGAAATCGGGTAAGGAAGTCCCGTGGGACCAGATTGTCAAAGCCTATAACTACAACGACCAGTACGTGGTGCTGGACGAGGAGGATTTCGAGGCCGCCAGCCCAAAAAAAACCAAGATCATCGAGATCGAATCTTTCGTGGAAGCCGACGAGATCGACGAGGTGTACTTCGAAAACCCCTACTTCCTCGAACCGGAAAAAGGCGGCGAAAAAGCCTACATGCTGCTGCAAAAAGCGCTGGAAGAATCCAAAAAAGTGGGGCTGAGCCGCTTCGTCATGCGTATGAAGGAACACCTGGCCATTATTCGCCCCAAAGACAACTACCTGATGCTGCAGCAGTTACGCTTCGATGAAGAAGTGCGCTCGGCCGAAGACCTGAAAATACCGGGCGATATCCGCCTCTCGGCGAAAGAGCTGAACGTCGCCATGGACCTGATCGACGAATACAGCGCTCCCTTCCAGATCGATCAGTATAAGGACGAGTATAAAGACGAACTACTCAAGATCATTAAGGCCAAAGCCGGGGGTAAAAAGACGCCGGTCAAGAAAATGGAAGTGGTGTATACCAAGTCCGACGACCTCTTCGAACAATTGAAAGCCAGCCTCTCCAAATCTCCTAAAAAACGCGCCTCATGAGCCTGACCAGGTATAAGGAAAAACGGGATTTTGAACAAACCCCCGAACCCGTAGGCGGGAGAGCCGGCCAGGATCAGCTCGTTTTCGTTATTCAAATGCACGACGCCTCCACCCTGCACTACGATTTCCGGCTGGAAATGGAAGGCGTACTCAAGAGCTGGGCCGTCCCGAAAGGCCCTTCACTAACGCCCTCGGTCAAACGCCTGGCCATGATGGTCGAAGATCACCCGTATGACTACAAGGATTTTGAAGGCAGCATTGCCGAAGGCAACTACGGCGCCGGCGACGTAATCGTCTGGGATCAAGGTACTTACGAACCTATCGAACCCATTCAAGGCAAAAAAGCCCAGGAAAAACACCTGCTGGAGCATCTGGAAGCCGGTTCGCTGAAGTTTCGGATGCACGGCCAGAAACTACAGGGCGCGTTCGCGCTGGTTCGCACCAAACAGAGCAAAAACTCCTGGCTGCTCATCAAACACAAAGACGAATACGCCAGCGACCAGGATATTACCAAGAAAAACAAGTCGGTGGTGTCTGGAAAAACGCTGGAAAAACTGGCGGCGGCCCGGCCGGCCAAAAGCGCTAAAAAGGAGAGGCCGGTCATTGGTCTCGATCTACCCGAAAAGCCCAAAAAAGGGGGCCGCAAAAAAGCGACAGACGATACCGAGGCGCCCCGGGCAGGTAGGGATGGTAGCTTCCCGCCCGCCTTCTCCCCCATGCTGGCCACGCTCACCGATGCGTTCGATGAACCGGGCTGGCTCTATGAAATCAAGTGGGACGGCTATCGCGCGGTGGCCATGATGAATAAGGACGAGACTAACCTGCTGTCACGTAACAAGAAATCATTCAATGCCCGCTATGCTTCAGTCTATCGCGCGGTAAAAAACTGGGGCATTCACGCCATTGTGGACGGCGAGATCGTGGTGCTGAACAAGGCCGGCAAACCCGAATTCAGTGCTTTGCAAAACTGGCAAAACGATAATACCGGTACTATTATTTACTATGTGTTCGACCTGCTCTGGCTCGACGGGCATGACCTGACCCGGATGCCGCTGGAACAGAGACGCGAGTTGCTGAGGGACCGCATACCGGCGGACCAGGACATCATTCGTTTCAGTGGAAATTACGAATCAACGGCTAGTGAACTGCTCAAAATGGTGGTCAAACTGGGTTTGGAAGGCATTATGGCCAAAAAAGCGGGCAGCCTGTACCTGCCCGGCCAACGCAGCGAAGAGTGGCTGAAAATGAAGGCCCAGCTGCGCCAGGAGGTGGTCATCGGCGGATATACCCGGCTGCATAAAAGCCCCAAACCATTTAGCGCCCTGCTGATCGGCGTTTATGAAAACGGTAAATTTCGCTATGCCGGAAAAATCGGTACCGGCTTTTCCCTGGAAACCCAGCGGCTTATGCTGCGGAAATTCAAACCGTATATTCGCAGCGGCAACCCCTTTGAAATTCTGCCTAAACTAGTCAAACCGGCGCATTTCCGGGCCAACCCGACGGGCGTGACGGTGACCTATATGGACCCCGTGCTGGTCTGCGAAGTGGAATATACCGAAGTGACCCCGGAAGGCATTCTGCGCCACCCTTCCTTCGCCGGCCTGCGGGAAGATAAACCGGCGGAACAAGTGGTGCAGGAAGTGGCCGTCCCGCCGGCCCAGTTAAAAACCACCGCTCAATCCAAAGCCATGACCAAAAAGCCGAAAAAAAACAGTGCCCCTTTGCTCGATCCCGATGCCGGAGATCAGGCCGTAACCGTCGATCAGCAGGAACTGAAACTGACCAATCTCGACAAGTTTTATTGGCCGGAAGACAAAATAACCAAACGCGAACTGTTGGAATATTACCACCAGGTGGCGCCCTATATGCTGCCCTATTTGCTAAACCGGCCGATGTCGCTGCACCGCCATCCGAACGGGTACAACCAACCTAGTTTTTACCAGAAAGACGTGACCGGGAAAGCACCTGACTGGGTCGAAACCATGCCCTACCACAGCGAGGAGGAAGCCGATGTGGATAAGGAATTTCTGGTCTGCACCAATGAAGCCAGTCTGCTGTACATGGCCAACCTCGGCTGCATCGAGATGAATCCCTGGAGCAGTACGGTGCAAAATCCCGACCATCCCGACTGGTGCGTACTGGATCTGGACCCGGATAAAAAGAACACTTTCGATCAGGTGATCGAGGTGGCGCAAATGGCGCATACCATCCTGGAAAGTGCGGGCGCCACGTCGCTGTGCAAGACTTCCGGCTCGACGGGACTGCATATTTATATTCCGTTGCAGGGTAAATACACCTATGACCAGACAATGGAGTTCGGCCGGCTAATAGCTACGCTGGTACAACGTGAGTTACCGGACCTGGCGAGCATGGAAAGAGCGATTCCCAAGCGAAAAGGGCGGATTTACCTTGATTTTGTACAAAATAAACAGCAGGCCACGCTGGCGGCCCCTTATTCTGTACGTCCAAAACGCGAGGCACCGGTATCGATGCCTTTATACTGGGACGAGGTAAAAAAAGGCCTGCGCATCACCGATTTTACTATCAAAAATGCGCTTGCCCTGCTGGAAAAAAGAGGTGACATATTTCAGGGGGTATTTGGGAAGGGCGTGGATATGGAGAAAGTGCTGAATAAATTACAGGAAAACATGCGAAGTAAATAAATTACGGTCCCGGGCCTGTTCAGGCTGGGAACAATTTATTACTGACCATTATTCTGCAAATGAAAAACATCCTTCCAGCTCTGCTATTTGTCTGCGTTTCCATCCAGTGTTTATCCTCCCAAAAAATTGACCAGCGAAAAATGCTGGCCGCTAACCATATTCAGGAAAAGCAGAGTTACAGGAGTATTATCAAGAACGGTAAAGTAGTAAAGGATTCCATCTTTTACATGCTGACCTCCTATAGTCCACTGGGGCTTCCGATGAAAGAATTCATGTATGACTCTTTAGGTGTATTGAACACTGAACGCTTGTACGAATATTTGAACGACACGCTGGAATTAAGTGTAATGAGTACTAAAAAAGGTCAGCAACCAAATGTAGACCATATTAACCTGTACGATTCTCTGGGCCATTTAATAAAAACTACAAACCATTATTATTCCAATAAGGATAGTAGTTATAAGACTTATACTTATTACATGGTTTATGACGAGCATTTTCATAAAACAGAAGTTTACTACGAATCCGGTAAAACCAAACAATTAAGCGCCCGGTATACTTATGACGAACAGGGCCGTACTGCCCGCTGGTATCATTACTATTCAGGCGTGAACCGGGGATATTATAAACTTATGGTGTATGATGCCAGGAATAATGCAATCAGGTATTACGCCTGTAAAGGAAAAGAGAAAAGACTGGTCGGCCGAAATACTTACAATGCACAGAACCAGCTGATAGAACAATTGAATATTTACAATCGGGATGCCCAGGCAAATTCCGTGGGTTTCCCTAAATTGATTATAAGAAGGGACCGGCATGTAACGAAACTTTCCTATAATGACAGTGGCTTAGTGACCCGGCAAATGGATTATTTTAATGGCAAACTAAGATGGCAATCGACATATACTTACAAGTGATATAACAAGCTTTATAATGACAATTGCGTGACCATACTAATTTAAATAATACATGGCTAATTAGTTATCCCCATTTCACCGCATCAAAAAACGCTTAACATATTACCGATTCTTGCATGAGAATACTACCTTTGCCCTAGGCTACAATTGTTTAAACCTTGTTGCCCTTCTTTCTAGCAATTCATTATCTCCTGATCAGCACTATACAAATCCCCATTCAACCAAGGATAGTTCGCTATTATTTTGTTATACAAGCAAGTTAAGCGCTAAATGCCTTCTGATTGAACACTCTGATTGTTGACGATAATGAAATGGCTCGCCTGGTGTTGCGAAATCTGGTGTCCGGTGTTCAGCATTTACAGCTGGCGGGCGAATGCACCAGCGCTATCGATGCCTTTAATTTTTTGCAAAAGCAACCGGTCCAATTGGTACTGCTGGATGTAGAAATGCCAGGCATGACGGGTCTGGAATTAATCCGGACGTTGAAAGATCCCCCTTTATTCATCCTGGTGACCTCCAAAGCAGACTATGCGCTGGAAGGTTTTAATTTACGGGTAGCCGACTACATCGTCAAACCGGTTATGCCGGCGCGTTTTCTGGCCGCCGTTCAACGCGCAGCCGAATTACTGGATTTGCGCAGACCCACCGCAACAGAACCGCCTGCGGAGCCCAATTTTATCTTTGCCCGGGTGAATAACCAGCATGTCCGGATAGATTTTGAACATATTTTATACGCACAAGCCTTAGGCGATTATGTAGTTTTGGTTACTCCCCATAAGAAATACACCGTGCATCTGACTTTAAAAGCCCTGGAAGAACGTTTACCACCGGCGCGTTTTGCCCGGGTACACCGCTCTTATATTGTCGCTATTGATAAAATCAGTTCGCTGGATGAAAATGCTATTTTAATCGATAAAGATAAAATCCCACTGAGTGAAAGTCTACGGGCAGCTTTCCTGAAAAAAATGAATGTTCTATAATGAATATTATTTTACTGGTCCTGTTTATTTTATTAGTAATCATACTGGTTCTTACTATTCGGCAACGGATATACGAGCATCGGGATTATCAGCAATTACAGGAAGAACAGAAAAAAACGGTCGTTAGCTCCAAAACCGTGCTCGATCTGTTACCCATTGGTTATCATTCTATTAATAAAGACGGTATTATCATAGAAATTAACCAGACGGAGCTTGACTGGCTGGGTTATAGCCGGGAGGAAGTAGTCGGCAAATTGAGTTCTAACCACCTCATTGAAATACCCGGGCAGGAAATAGGCATCAAAATTTTCAAAGATCTGAAAGAGAAAGGGCACGTAAAAAATATTCAGTTGAATATTATTACCAAATCCGGCCAGCTAATACCGGCTTTGGTTACCTCTAATGCCGTATATGATAAGGAAGTCCAGTTTTCCCATAGTATTACTACTATTTACAATTTTACGGAACGTAAAAAACTGGAAGACGACCTGATCGCAGCGCGCCAGGATGCAGAAAATGCCCACGTGATCAGACAGCTTTTTATGGCCAATATGAGCCATGAAATCCGCACTCCGCTCAATGCCATACTTGGTTTTTCCAACCTGCTGGCTCAGGCCGACCTGGCGCCCAACCTGCGGGAATACGTGCAGGGCATGCAGGTTTCCGGCGCTAACCTCCTGGTAATCGTTAATGATATTCTTGATTTCGAGAAAATACGTTCGGGCATGCTGCGGATCGAACAGGTGCAGTTTGATTTGCCAGGACTGCTGCATTCCGTGGTGACCATGATGCGCACATCGGCCGAAGACAAGCACCTGCAACTACAGCTTTTTGCCGATCCATCGCTCCCGCCCGTCCTGCTTGGCGACCCGATGCGGCTGACCCAGATCCTGGGAAATTTGCTCAATAATGCCATTAAATTTACGGATCAGGGCAGCGTCAGCCTGCATGTTCAACTGTTACCACCTGCGGATCAGTCCGACCTGATTCGCATTCGGTTCGAGGTTGCAGATACCGGAATAGGCATCAACCCCACCGAGCATAGTCGTATATTTGAACGTTTTGCCCAGGCTGGCAGCAATATATCGCGTATTCATGGCGGTACGGGGCTCGGATTGGCACTGGTTAAAATGCTGGTCGAACTACAGCATGGCACCATTCAAGTGTTTAGCGAGCCTGGGAAGGGTGCTCGTTTTATCATAGAAATTCCCTACTCCGCCCTGTCGGCAACTGACCTGGCCAGCCCGGTAGAAGCGAAAAGCGACCAAATTTTACCGGATCTGAGCGCTTATCACGTGCTGCTGGTGGAAGATCATTCCATGGGCCGCCGGATTGCCGAACTCTACCTGCTCCAATTCGGACTAACCATTACCCAGGCTGAAGACGGACCATCGGCTATTAAGCTGCTGCTCACCCAACCCGACGCTTTTCACCTTGTGTTCATGGATATTCAGATGCCGAAAATGGATGGTTATGCGACTACCCAGCTCATTCGCAGCAGCCTGGGCCGTAAGGATCTGCCCATCATAGCGATGACGGCACACGTACTGGCTGGCGAACGCAAAAAAGTGCTGACCAGCGGCATGAATGACTATCTCACGAAACCTATAGAACAAAAAGCGCTGACCACGGTACTGCTGCGTTATTTAACGGGGTTCTGGGATGCGCAGTCGGTGTATAATTTCACTGGTCATAACCCGGATAATTTTCTGGAAATTGCCGAACTGTTTATCCGGCAATTTCCGCTGGAACTACTCGATCTGCACGCCGCACTGCAAAAAAATGACTTGCCAACTGTTGCTTCCGTGAGCCATAACCTCCGCTCTACCACCGGATATTCCGGCTTCCAGAAGTCCCTTGGTAAAACCTTGTTGCAAATAGAAAATGCCGCACGCGGGACGTCACCGAATGCCGTTCTACTACATCAACTATATGCGAAGCTTAAGCACGATGGCGATTTTGCCCTGGCTATCCTTCAGAACGAGATTAGTAAAAAACCTGACCACTAGTACATTCATATTTGCCCATCCATTTTCGACAATTATGAAAAAAGAACCCACTTACCTGCTCCTGGCCGATGATGATTCAGATGACTGTATCCTTTTCAAGGAAGCTCTGGAAGAGTTAAAAGGAACCGGGCTGCAAACCCAGCTGCACATGGTTCATAACGGGGAACTACTGATGCAAACATTGTATGAAAGCGAGGAGCGGCTGCCGGACTTGCTTTTTTTGGACCTTAATATGCCCCGT
>JANPIN010000119.1:0-13461 GCA_031425035.1 Saprospirales bacterium
GCATCAACGAACCGCTGCAAACCCACCTGAAAATGACGGCTTATAACCAGTTGGATAAAGTCTCCGACCTGTACATCATGCCCCTGCCACTACCTTTGAGCACGCCGACCCAAAAAGCCATGTTTGCCGCTAAGCGCTATAATGACCTGGATGTAGACGAGCTTTTCGAACTGGCGCCGGTGCGGGAAACGGTAGAGGTGACCCTGCCGGCCGGGTATCGCCTGGTGGATATGCCGAAGAACAAACGCATTTCCAACACTTTTGGCGACTACGCGCTGACTTTTGAAAAGACGGCTAAAGGCATTCGTATTCAACGGGATGTGACCCTTAAACAGCGGTTCGTGAACCACACGGATTTCCTGGCCTTTAAAAAATTCTACCTGGATATGCTGGACGCCGATGATGCGCTGCTGGCGTTGCGTCGGTAGGGGCAACCCTTGCGGTTGCCCCGGATTTCGTCCGGTTGCCCGAAATCCGTCCGGTTGCCCGAAATCCGCGTGATTTTACCTTTTGATCGTTTGGGCAACCGCGAGGGTTGCCCCTACGTCGACAAAAATCGCCCGCCGCTCTAAATCGGCGGGCGATTTTGTTTCATCGCCGCACTTTTGGTTTTCTTTGAAAAATGCAACCTTCAGGGTTCCATTTCAGCACTTTACCACCCATCGTTCAACGTCCTGCAGCATGCTTTTTTCTGAAATTCTCAGCATGGCCTTCCAGAATATCCGCGCCAACATGTTGCGCTCGGTGCTCACCTTGCTCATCATTGCGTTTGGTATTATGGCCCTGGTCGGCATTTTAACGGCTATCGATGCCATTGCCTACTCGCTCAATGATAACTTTTCCGGTCTGGGCGCCAACTCCTTCAGTATGGAGCGTAAATGGGGCGAAGTGAAAAGCAATCGCCAGGGCCGCCGCCAGAAAGCCGGACAGAATATTACCTATAAACAGGCACTGGAGTTTAAAGAACGATACGATTTTCCGGCAAAAGTGGCCCTGTCATTCCGGGCGAATAACCTGTCCACCGTGAAATATGGCGATGAAAAAACCAATCCCAACGTGGGTTTTGTTGGCGTCAATGAAAATTTCTTTGCCAGCAAAGGCATGGACATCGAGTTCGGCCGGGGCTTTTCCAGTGCCGAAATAGAAGACGGACAGCCCAAAATCGTGATCGGCCGCGAACTCGTCAAACTGCTATTCCAGGATAAACCGGAAAAAGCGATTGATCAGATCGTGATCGTTAATAATGACCGTTATCGCATCATCGGCGTACTGAAAGCGAAAGGCTCGTCCATGGGCAACTCCAGCGATCGTGCCGTATACGCGCCCTTAATAAATGTTAAAGCCCGCTACGGTACCGATGATACCAACTACAACCTGACTGTGTCCGTCAATAACGCCGTCGATATGGATGCTGCCCAGTCGGAAGCCATGGGCCTGTTCCGCCAGATTCGCGGACTCCGGCCCGGCGAAGAAGAAGACTTCCAGATTTTTGCCAGTGATAGTCTGGTCGGCATTTTAAAAGAAAACACCACCAACCTGCGCCTGGCCACCGTCGCTATCGGCCTGATGACCCTGCTGGGCGCCGCCATCGGCCTGATGAACATCATGCTGGTGAGCGTGACCGAGCGCACCCGTGAAATCGGCATTTACAAGGCCCTGGGCGCTACCCGGCGCAGCGTACTGCTGCAGTTCCTGATCGAGGCCATCGTCATTTGCCAGATCGGTGGGGTAGTCGGCATCATTTTCGGAATTTTGATCGGCAACATCGTAACCCTACTGATGGGCAGCAGTTTTCTGATTCCCTGGGTGTGGATGCTGCTTGGTTTTACCTTGTGTATGATCGTGGGCGTACTATCCGGTTTTTACCCGGCCTTGAAGGCGGCTCGGCTGGACCCGATTGAGTCGCTGCGCTACGAGTAAACAGGAGGGTAAATAACTACGCGGGCGTCAACTGCCCGATCGCATGCTCCAAAAATGATGGAATGATCGTATCGAAGGTCTTACGGATCTTCATCGGATTGGTCAGGTCATGGATCATGCGTTCGTAGCGGCTGTGCCCATGCTCGTCCTCGATGCTTTTGCGGCGGTCCGGCTCCATGAAATAGTTGAGTAGCCCTTCCGGGTTGGCTTCCGGGTGGAACTGCGTACCCACCATCCAGGGGCTGAAACGCATGGCCATGATGGCCCGCTCGTAGTGCACGTGCGGACGCAGTTTTTCCAGACAAAGTATATGCGCGCCCATTTCCTTGATCCGCTGTTGGTTCGGTTGCACCACCTGGTAACGGCGGAAATCCGCGATGTAAAAGGGGTCGGGCAGTCCGGCAAAAATGGGTTCTTCTTTTGCCCAGTGCGATTTATGCACCGGATACGTGCCAAAAGACATTTTAAAACGTTCCGTCACCTCGCCCAGTTCGAAATGGTGACAGGCCATCTGGAAAGAATGGCAGATGAACAGGCACTGTTTCTTGGGTTCCTGCGGACCGCTGTTCCAGTCCCAGAGCGCCTGCAGCAGCTCGTGGAAACGCGCATACCAGGGACCGTCGTTGAGCAGCGGATCACCGGGACCGCCGGAAAACAGGTAAATATCGTAGTCGGTAGTTGGCACTTCGTTTTTAGCCCGCACGTCGAAGTGGTCATAGACCAGTTCCTCCGCATACTGCCCCAGCAGGTGATGCAGCATCGGGATCCCGCGATTAGTTTCGCCATTATACATATCAAGTAAGGCTACACGCAACATAGCAAAAGGATCATTATTGCCGGAATGTGGAGAGCAGGGTAGCGAGCGCAAACGCGGCAGCGTGGACAAAAAAATGGGTAAAAACCGGCGGGATAATAAAGTACAAAGATCGGCATTCGATGGGAGAGTTCCGGTAAAGCGTTGTGGGTTTTTATTTTGCGAAGCCCGGCGATTACTGTACTTTTGTCGACTTTTTTAAAAAAATGCTTGATTTCCAAACACATACACTATGAAATTCGTCTCCGAAGAAGTAATTGACCGCATCATCGAACAGCTGGAAGGCTATGCCGACGAGCAATATGAAGCAAGGATGGAAGCCTTTGCCGAGGCCCAGCCCGTGGTATTCGCCTGGCTGTTCAGCGAGCAGTTCGACCTGTTGAGTGAAGACGAGAAAGGCTATTTACAGTACCTGGCCCTGATTGCCTGGACAGCGATTCAGGAAGTAAACGGTCCGCTCGGCGCCGTGTCCGAAGACGAGATCGGACAGGCTGAAGAAGCCAATTACGCCCTGCTGGAATCCAGTAAAGCGTCGGATTTCCGCGACCGCCTCAACGCTTTCTTCGAGGGCAGCGATCAGGAAGACCTGCTGGCCTTTGCCGAAGAAGCCGTGCTGGAAGAAGAGGAAGAAGACGAGGCCCTGGTGACCGCCGAAGGACGCGAGCCGATTTTCATTGCACTGAAAACCCTGGTGGACGTTTTAACCGAAGCCGAGTAGGGTCTACCCTCGCGGTAGACCTAACTGCAACCGAAGCCAGTAGGGTCTACCCTCGCGGTAGACCCTACTGCAACCGAGCCTACCCCCGCGGAAGACCTGCAACATCTACATAGCGATCAGCAAGGTCACCGAAAGAGGGTCCCGATAGCCTAAACCCTTGATTATCACAGGCATAATGGCCGTTTTAAATCAACAACAAAAAATCGGCGGACAATAATTGGGCTCATTTTCAATGAGTTGCGTAAAAAACTTTCAAAAAAGTTGCTTGCGGGCTTGTTCGTCCAAATTTGTCGTTATACTTTTGCGGCCTCTTAAACGGAGCGCCCCCGGGTATCCGTCGAGCAATTCATATTTCAACAATTTCAACAGCAATAGCATGAACACGCTGAGTTACCGGACAGAGTCCATCAGTGCGGAGAAAGCCGTGCGCAAGTGGTATGTCGTGGATGCCGAGAATCAGGTGGCGGGCCGCCTGAGCGCAAACATTGCCAGCATCCTGCGCGGCAAGAACAAGCCCACCTTCACTCCCCACGCCGACACGGGCGACTACGTTATCGTTATCAATGCCGAAAAAATTCGGTTTACGGGCGATAAGTGGAACCAAAAAGAATACAAGAACTATTCGCACCACCCAGGTGGTCTGAAAATCACGCTGGCGATCGAAATGCTGGAAAAGCACCCGATCCGGATCATCGAACGCGGTGTGAAGGGGATGTTGCCTAAAACCAAGCTGGGCAAAGCCGTGGTCAAGAAACTCTTCGTGTATGAAGGTTCCGAACACCCGCATGGCGCTCAAAAGCCCGAGACAATCACCTTCTAATTCAAACCTACTACTTCCGCATATATGGAAATGATAAATGCCATCGGGCGCCGGAAAACTGCTGTTGCCCGGGTCTATCTGATGAAAGGAGAAGGAAATATTACGGTGAACGGTAAAGACTACCGCGAATATTTCCCGCAAATCCACATTCAGCACAACGTGACCGATCCTTTTACTACGGTCGGCGCTGAAAATATCTATGACCTCAAAGTAAACGTACGTGGTGGTGGCTATAAAGGCCAGGCCGAAGCTGTGCGCATGGGTCTTAGCCGCGCCCTGGTGAAACTCAACGAAGAGTTCCGCAAACCGCTGAAAGCCCGGAAATTCCTTACCCGCGACAGCCGCGCCGTAGAACGTAAAAAATACGGTCGGCCAAAAGCGCGTAAGAAATTCCAGTTCTCCAAACGGTAACCGAATACGGAATGCGGAATGCGGATTACGGAATTACCGTTGTTTGCACCCATTCATTGTTCATCTTTCATCTTTCAAACTCTGCTTTTGAACAATGCAAAAGCCCACTTATAAAGAATTGCTCGACGCCGGTTGCCACTTTGGTCACCTGCGCAAAAAATGGAACCCGAAGATGACTCCGTACATCTTTATGGAGCACAAGGGAATCCACATCATCGACCTGAACCGTACCGCCGAGTGCATGGAGCGCGCTGCGATCGCCATGAAAGCCATGGCTAAAAGCGGTAAGAAGATCATGTTCGTCGCTACCAAAAAACAAGCCCGCGAAATCGTGCAGAAAGCCGCTGAAAGCGTCGGTATGCCCTTCGTAACGGAACGCTGGTTGGGTGGTATGATGACCAACTTCCAGACGATCCGTAAATCGGTGAAGAAAATGCAGAACATCGAGCGCATGCTCGGTGATAATACGCTGACTTCGATCACCAAAAAGGAACGCCTGACCCTCAGCCGCGAACACGCCAAGATGGACAAGCACTTCGGTGGTATTGCCAACCTGAACCGCCTGCCATCCGCCGTCTTCATCGTGGATATTCACCACGAACACCTGGCACTGGCTGAAGCCAAAAAACTCGGCGTAAAAACGCTGGGTATGGTCGATACCAACTCCGATCCAACCCTGGTCGATTACGCTATTCCCAGCAACGACGACGCTTCAAAAGCCATCTCGTTCATCACGAACTACCTGGTGGAAGCTATCCGGGAAGGTCTGGAAGAGCGCAAAGCGATGAAGGGCGACGAAAAGGAAGTTGCCGAAGCGTAGTTGGTTATTGGTTGATTGGTTATTAGTTATTGGTAAATAGTACGGATGGTTGCCATTGATTTAGTGCTTAGGTAATCGTTTATTTACCGAAAACAATTGCTAATGTCCAGACTTTCGTAGTCGGCCAATCAACTGACGACCAATAACTAATAACCAATAACTAATAACAAAAACATGAGCGATATAAAAGTTTCCGCTGCCGATATCAATAAACTGCGCCAAATGACGGGCGCAGGCATGATGGATTGCAAAAAAGCCCTCGAGGAGTCCAACGGCGACTACGAAGAGGCACAAGATTACCTGCGTAAAAAAGGTATTGCCAAAGCCGCTAAACGCGAAGACCGCGAAGCGAAAGAAGGCGTGGTGGTGGCCCGTACCAATGCCGATCAGACCAAAGGCATCGTGATGGCGCTCAACTGCGAAACGGACTTTGTGGCCCGTAATGAAAACTTTATCAGCCTGGCCCAAAAGCTGGCCGATATCGCCATGGAAAGCTTTCCAACCAGCCTGGCCGATCTGCTGAACCTGCCTTTCGACGAGAAAGGTTCGATCGGCGAAAAAGTGAGCGAACAAACTGGTATTGTCGGTGAGAAAATTGAACTCAGCCGCTATGAGCCGATCACCGGCGCACAGATCCTGACGTACAACCACTCGAACAACAAACGTTCGGTACTGGTGGCCCTCAATATGCAAAACGATTCGTTCGAGCAAGCCGGCCGCGATGTCGCTATGCAGGTCGCCGCGATGAGTCCGGTCTCCGTCAGTAAAGATGACGTGGATCCACGCACCATCGAACGCGAATTGGAAATCGGTAAGGAACTGGCCCGCAATGAAGGCAAAGCCGAAGAAATGCTGGAAAAGATCGCCCTGGGCCGTCTGAACAAGTTCTTCCAGGAAAGCACGCTGCTGAGCCAGAAGTTCGTAAAAGACGACAGCCTGACGGTGGATCAGTACCTGAAAACACTGGATAAAGGCCTGACGGTGACCGGTTTTAAACACGTGTCGCTGTAAATCACGGATTTATAAGAGTTGATAAGGTTTATAAAGGTTGATTAGCGGAAGTTGTCGGCCGACATAATTTTAGCAGCTTATGTAAAAGAGCGATGGGATCATTCCCGTCGCTCTTTTTTTAATGCGCCCGTCGGCCGTACGTGATAGGACGGCAGAACGGATGAAACGGATCGAACGGATTAAAACGGATTTTTTGCCCGAGCGTCCAGGTACGGACCCGGAAAACAGCACCAACATTCCCTTTCACAATCAGATCCGTTTTAATCCGTTTGATCCGTTCTTCTATCCTGCCGCGTACGTGATAGGACGGCAGAACGGATTACAACGGATCGAACGGATTAAAACGGATTTTTTTGTTCGAGCGTCCAGGTACGGACCCGGAAAACAGTGCCAACATTCCCCTTTCACAATTAGATCCGTTTTAATCTGCCTAATCCGTTTGATCCGTTCTTCTATCCTGCCGCGTACGCGATAGGACGGCAGAACGGATTAAAACAGATGGAACGGAGTAAAACGGATTATGAGCGCTTTAGCACTCACGGGATTATCAGCTTCCGAATGCCATTTTTTATTGCCCATTCCTGACCATAACAGTCGACCAAACACCCTGCCTCTCCTTTTTTTTGTGACCTTTGCGGCGCGAACATTCTTGCGCAGGTACATCCATTAAAACGTTTATTCAATGAGTGGTATTAAATACAAACGCATCCTGCTGAAACTATCCGGCGAGAGCCTGATGGGACGGCAGAAATTCGGCATTGCCGCAGATATGTTGCAGCATTATACCCAGCAGATCAAAGAGTTACGGGAAATGGGCGCTGAAGTCGTCATCGTTATTGGTGGGGGCAATATTTTCCGGGGGATTCAGGCCGACGGTACCGGAATCGAGGATGTGACGGGCGACTATATGGGTATGCTGGCCACCGTCATTAACGGACTGGCCTTGCAGAGCTCGCTGGAAAGTGTCGGGATTCAAACCCGCTTGATGACGGCGTTGAAAATGGAAAACGTGGCCGAACCCTATATCCGCCGCCGCGCTATTCGCCACCTCGAAAAAGGCCGCGTGGTTATTTGCGCCGCCGGGACCGGCAATCCCTATTTCACTACCGATTCAGCCGCCGCCCTGCGCGCCAACGAGATCAAGGCCGACGTGATCCTGAAAGGTACCCGTGTCGACGGTATTTACACCGCCGACCCCGAGAAAGATCCCATGGCCGTGAAGTTCGATAAACTCACTTTCGCGAAAGTGATCAGCCTGGGCCTGGAAGTGATGGACATGACTGCCTTCACCCTGTGCCGGGAAAATAACATGCCGATCATCGTTTTCGACATCAACCAACCCGAAAACCTGCGCCGTATTGTGCTGGGTGAAATGATCGGCACCCTGGTAGAAGGCTAAATAAATTCCCATGCTCTCCATCACCTCTTATAACGTCAACGGTATCCGTTCTGCCATTTCCAAAGGGCTGCTCGACTGGCTGCGCGCAGACCAGTCAGACATCGTGTGTCTACAGGAAACCAAGGCCCGCACCGAAGATGTGGACATGCAGGAATTCGAGGCCCTCGGCTATTGCCACCACTGGCATTCCGCCGATAAAAAGGGTTATAGCGGCGTACTTACCTTGTCAAAATGCCGGCCCGAGAAGGTCGTCATTGGCTGTGGCCTACCACTGGTCGACTGCGAAGGCCGTATTCTGCGCACCGATTTCGACGACTGGACGCTGCTGAATTGTTACTTTCCGTCCGGCACGATGGGCGAAGTGCGCCAGGGATTTAAAATGCAGTTTCTCGCTGACTTTTTAAACTGGGTCGAAGAACTGAAAAAGGAACGCCCCAAACTCATCATCGTCGGCGATTACAATATTGCCCATCAGGAAATAGATATTCATAACCCGAAGGCCAACAAAAACACCACCGGTTTCCTGCCCGAAGAACGGGGCTGGATGGATCAGTGGCTGGCCAGCGGCTTCACGGATGCTTTTCGTTTTAAAAATCCGGAAGCCGTGGAATACAGCTGGTGGAGTTACCGCGCCGGCGTACGGGCGAGCAACAAAGGATGGCGTATTGATTATCAATGCGTCACCAATGATTTGCGCGACAAGATCGTTGCTGCCGGACAGTTAACTTCAGTGATCCATTCTGATCATTGTCCGGTGAAAATGACCATTGATCTCTAACATTGGCCAAGCCTGTTTTGCCGCCCCGGTTTTTCTATCTTTGTCCGCTAAGCCCGGCCAAACTCTTTCGTAATCTCATCTATCGTCCATTATCCTCTCCGGAATGAAAATTACTGCCGTCTTTCTAGCACAACTTCTCGGCGGATCGCTCGACGGCGATCCGGACGTACAAGTGAGCCGACCGGCCCGCATCGAAGACGCCCAATCCGGCGATTTCGCATTTCTCGACAATCTTAAGTACGAATCGTTCGCCTATTCCACCCAGGCCTCCATTCTGCTGGTCCATAGCTCTTTCCAGCCCAGCCAGCCGGTAAAACCCACCCTCATCCGGGTGGATGATGTGCGGAGTTGCCTGGCACTTTTGCTGCAGAAATTTGACGAAAGCAACCACGCCACTCGTAGCGCCATTGCGGAAAATGCCACGGTACACCCTTCCGCTCAGATTGGCATCGGTACCAGTATCGGTGCTTTTGCCATCATCGAAGAAGGCGCCGTTGTTGGTACGAACTGTCAGATTTATCCACAGACTTACATCGGCCGCAATGTCCGCATCGGGGATAATACCCGCATATATCCTGGGGTGCGCGTGTTATTCGATTGTACCATCGGCGATAATTGTATCCTCCATTCCAATGCGGTGATCGGCGCCGATGGGTTCGGCTACGCCCCGCAGGAAGACCGCAGCTGGCTAAAAGTGCCGCAAGTAGGCAATGTAATTATTGAAAATGATGTGGAGATCGGCGCCTGTACCTGCATCGATCGCGCCTCCATCGGCAACACCATTATTCACAGCGGCGCCAAACTGGACAACCTGGTCCACATCGCGCATAATGTGGAAATTGGAAAAAATTCGGCGCTGGCCGCCCAGGTCGGTATAGCCGGCAGCACCCGCCTCGGCGAACATTGCCAGATAGGCGGACAGGCTGGTTTCGCCGGCCACCTCTCGCTGGCGGATGGTACCCGCGTGCAGGCCCAAAGCGGGGTGGGCATGAATACCACCGAACCCAACGCCACGCTTTTCGGCTCGCCGGCCTTCGCTTTCCGGGATTTCATGCGCTCGCACGTGGTGTTCCGGCAATTACCGGATTTACAGAAAAAAGTACTGGCTTTGGAGAAGCGGCTGGCAGAACTGGTCGAAAAGAAATCTACCTAATACTGCACCACAAAAATACCCATCAGCTTAGTATACGTTCCCTGCCGGCTGGTTTCTCCGCCCCAGACCTGTACTTCCCGGCCACCGGGCGTAAAATTCAAAATAAGCCAGCCATCTTTTTCCGTGCGTTCAAATTTGAGTTCGCGGGAGCCTGATTTCAGGATGATGACTTTGGGAGGGCTTTGTATTTGGAGTCGGAGTTCCGTTTGGCCTTTTGCATCCTTGATCAGGGGCAATCCTAACGGCTCGGTGTTCATAATATCCGCAACCGGATCACCGTAGTCAAATGCAGGTTGCGCTTTAAAAGTTGTCCGGTCAATAGGCGTCTCCAGCAGTTGCCATTTTTGGTCCGTTGGGAAATGGTTCAGGGCAAAAACGCGCGGTAACGGACAGAAAAAGCCGGGCTGAAAATCTTTTTCAAACTTATGGTCACCATCATTCGAGTGCCCTGCGCCCCAGGTAACGTCGAGCAGTTGCCATTGCCCATTGATTTTAACGGCATTCCAGGCATGTTTCTCCCAACCGCCATGTAGGGATCGGGCATGGCCGGTCACAAATTCACATTCCAGGCCCGCCGCTTTAGCCATGGTCTGATAGATCAGGGCATAGTCCATACATACGCCTTTGCCTTTTTTGTAAGCCTATTTAATCCGTTTTTCGTCGTATTCCTCCCTGGAGTCGGCGTCTGGACCTTCTTTACCGACCGCTTTAAAATCGTAACGCATGTTATCCGCCAGCCAGGTAAAAATAATCCGGGCCTTATCGGTATCGGTCTTCAAATTTTTGCAGAGGGCTTTGGCCAGAACGTCAGTGTCGTCATAGCCGCTTTTATTTACGCTGCGGGCCAGTGAGTCAATTTTTTCAAATGCAGATTGCGCGGGAAGAGCGAAGGCGCCGAGAAGAAAAAGTAAAATGCCGAGAAACTGTTTCATAGTAATGATGGGGAAAGAGATGCGAATAATAAGGGTTTAATAGATCAAAAATTGTCGTTGCTAATATAAGGGGGTTATGATAAAACGAGTAACCTGGCCACCAACCTGCTCTAAATTTCATGGTTTCTAGGCGATCAATCGAGGGAATGGTGAATGCTCAGATTGGTTGGTAACCCATCCAGACTTTGCAGATTCTTTTCCCGCATATAGGCCTGCAGCCCGGCCTCCCCTTTTTTCTCCGCCCAATCGAAATGAATGTCGCGTTCGCCGGCATAGTCGAACAAAGGCACCCCAAATCCACAGGAGGTCTGCACCAGGTCGATGTTGGCGACAATAATTTGTCGGGTACTTGGATAAATGGTGAAATGTGGCGCGTAAAGCTCCCAGTCTGCTGTGCCGGTAACACCGCAAACCCCTTCCCATACAAACGCAGGATCAGGGGGCCACCTTCGAACGAACAGAACATGAACGAAATACGGCCGTTTTCAAGCGTGTGCGCGGAAGTTTCATTCCCGCTGCTGATCAGATCCATGTACCCAACCTGCTGCTCGGACAGTACCCGGAAGCAGTCCAGTCCTTTAGGCGACAGGTTAACCCGTCCATCGCCACTCAATGGCGCGGTGGCTACGAAAAACAGGTGTTGTTTTTCTATGAACTCCCGGTGTGCAGTTTTAATGGATGGATGAAATTTACCCATGGTCGTATGATTTAAATCGGAAATGAAAGATCGGCTTTGCAAGGTAGGCTGCCGGTTGGAAAACTAAACGCTGCAAGCCATGTTTTGCTGCGCGGCCCTGCTCTCCGGCGAACTTTCTAACTTTGCCCATTCGGCGGCATGGCCGAAGTCAAATCCGACACCTATATATATGCAACGCACAGACGTCAATACCCTCGGCGAGTTCGGCCTGATCGATCATCTTACCCGCGAGTTCTCTATTATCCATTCCTCCACCATTAGAGGCGTGGGCGATGATGCGGCCGTCATCGATAATGGCCCCTTTTGTACCGTGGTCAGTACCGATATGCTGGTCGAAGGCATTCATTTCGATCTGGCCTATATGCCGCTGCGTCATCTTGGGTATAAATCGGTCGTGGTCAATCTCTCGGACATCTACGCGATGAACGCTTTGCCCCGGCAAATCACCGTGTCCATTGCTATGTCCAACCGCTTTTCGGTGGAAGCCCTCGACGAATTGTATGCGGGCATCAAAGCCGCCTGCGATGCTTATGGGGTGGATCTCGTTGGTGGCGACACGACCTCTTCGCCGAAAGGACTGACCATCAGCATCACGGCTATCGGACAGGGAGAAAAGGATAAACTCAGTTATCGCAGCGGCGCCAAACCCGGCGATCTGATCTGTATCACCGGTGATCTGGGGGGCGCGTACCTGGGACTGCAAATTCTGGAACGGGAAAAACAGATCTTTCTGGAAAATCCAGGCGTACAGCCCGACCTGGAAAACCAGAAGTACGCCATTGGCCGGCAGTTGAAACCGGAAGCCCGTAAAGACATGGTGGAGATTTTTCACAAAACCGGACTACGGCCAACTTCCATGATCGATGTATCCGACGGACTGGCATCCGAGCTGTTCCACATCTGCAAACAGAGCGGTGTCGGGGCATTGATCGAGGAAAGCGGTGTGCCGATCCACCCGGAAGTGCAGTTACTGGCCCTGCAATTCAAGCTGGATCCCATTACCTGCGCCCTCAACGGTGGCGAGGACTATGAGTTGCTATTCACTATTAGTCCGGAAGATGTGGACAAAATCAAGTTCCTGCCCGATATTTATGTAGCCGGCGAGATCATGGAAGCATCGGCGGGAATCAAGTTGAACAGCACCGGCGGACGGCTGCACGACCTGAAGGCACAGGGCTGGGTGCACTTTTGATCGGTCTTAGCCCTCAAAAAATGCCCTGTACAGAATAAAAGCATTTATTTTGTATTTATTTTGCAAAATAATTTTGAAATCCGGTTTCCTATATATTATTCCTATACCTTTGCGGCGGCAAATTGCCACATCACAATTTTCAATTTTTTATAATGAACAGTGGAACTGTAAAATTCTTCAACGAATCTAAAGGCTTTGGCTTTGTTGTTGACAACTCTTCGAAAGAAGAAATCTTTGTACACATCAGCGGTCTGGTAGACATCATCCGTGAGGGCGACCAAGTTACTTTTGACACCGAGCGTGGCAAAAAAGGTATGAACGCAGTAAACGTCAAGATTGCTTAAGGCATTCTGACCTTCTATTGATAAGATTCAGTACCTCCGGTGGGCAACCATCGGGGGTTTTTTTATTTTAACCCCCTGGGATTTAGCGGCTGCGGAAAAAACTTTTTAAAAAGATTTCCCTTTGTAGTGTGCAAGTCAGGAATTCTCTTTTTCTTTGCGTCCCCTTAGGAAATAGGGTTGGTTGAAGAGCGGTTGAACAGACGACTTACAGGTTTAAAGAGGGGTAGAAAGAAGCAATGGCGGAGAAAAAACCTGGTTGTAGGATGAAAAAAAGTTTTCATTTTTTTGGAATAAAGTTTGGTTGGTAGGGGGAATAGTTAGTACCTTTGCGTCCCGCTTTTAAGGGTTTTACTTAAAGGAGTTGGGAAAGAAGATTAATCATAAGCAGGACCACGAAGGTGGTTTTTGATATAAAGAGTTCATTGACAGATTGTTAGCGAAAGGTTATTTAA
>JANPIN010000120.1:0-40283 GCA_031425035.1 Saprospirales bacterium
GACGGACGTTGGTATTCAACCAATCGTTCAATCATAAAATCTAAGACACGTGAACGGTCTGATTGGCAAGAAAATAGGTATGACCAGCATTTACGACAACAACGGTAAGAACGTTGCTTGTACGATCATTGAAGCTGGTCCCTGCGTAGTTACGCAAGTGCGTACGGAAGAAACGGATGGCTATACAGCCCTCCAGTTGGCTTTCGGGACGCGCAAAACAAAGAACACGCCCAAAGCGCTGATGGGCCACTTTAAAAAAGCTAATCTCGAGGAACCACTGCATAAAGTGCTGGAATTCCGCGATATGAACACCGCGAAAGCGTTGGGCGATGAAGTGACCATTCAGGATGTCTTTAACGAAGGTGACAAAGTGGTCGTCACCGGTACGTCAAAAGGTAAAGGCTTTCAGGGTGTGGTCAAGCGTCACGGCTTCGGCGGGGTGATGCAGCAGACCCACGGTCAGCATAACCGGCTCCGCGCTCCGGGTTCATTGGGTAACTCCTCTTTCGCTGCCAAAGTTATGAAAGGCATGCGCATGGGGGGCCATATGGGCCAGGACCAGGTGAAGGTTCGCAAGCTGCAAATCCTTAAGGTATTCCCAGACGAGAACATCATCCTGATAAAGGGTGCAGTTCCAGGTCACAAGGGTGCCTACGTTACGATCGAAAAATAATTTTTTTGGCCATTAATTTCTTCGGAAATGCAAGTCAAGGTACTTAACATTAAAGGCGAAGCCACCGACCGGACAGTTGAACTGCCCACCGATGTTTTCGGTATCGAACCGCACGAGCACAGTGTATGGCTCGATGTGAAACGCTATCTCGCCGCTCAGCGTCAGGGTACGCACAAATCTAAGGAACGCAATGAGCTGACCGGTTCCACGCGCAAACTGCACAAGCAGAAAGGCACGGGGGGCTCCCGGAAAGGTGACATCAATAGCCCAACCTTTCGGGGTGGCGCTCGGGTGTTTGGTCCTCGTCCGCGCAACTATGATATAAAGGTCAACGCCAAAGTGCGCAGCCTGGCTCGTCGTAGTGCATTGTCCGCCAAAGCAGCTGCAGGCAGCATCGTAATCGTGGAAGATTTCACGTTCGATACGCCTAAAACCAAAGACTTCAAAGCCATCATCGGTGCGCTGCAGGTCAATGGCAAGCGTCTGCTGACGGTGACCGGTAATCACGACAAAATGATCTACCTCTCTGCCCGCAATCTGGAGAAAGTGGTGATTACGCCGGCAAAAGATCTGAATACTTATCAGATCATGCAGGCTGGCATAGTCGTCATCGTCGAGAGCGCTATTAAAGGAATCCAGGAAAACTGCACAACTGCGTAAAAGGTTATCGGTTAAACGGTTCATGGGTACCCACTCATAATCCATAACTTATAACTCATAACTTAAAAAAAGTCATGGCTAAGCAAATCTTAATCAAGCCGGTCATTACGGAGAAAGCGACCAAACTCGCCGACAAACGCAGCACTTACGTGTTCGTGGTGAACAAGGATGCTAATAAAATCGAAATCAGGAACGCGGTCGAAAAGATGTTCAGCGTGAGCGTGGAAAATGTGAACACGGCAGTGATGCCGGGTAAGCCAAAATCCCGCTCCACTAAGACAGCCGTGGTGAAAGGTGCCAAATCTTCCTATAAGAAGGCCTTTGTGACCCTTACTCCCGGCGAAACCATCGATATTTTCGGTAGCACTGAAGAATAAAAAGTTGGGAGTTATGAGTTATAAGTTATAAGTGATGCTTTGAAAATCTGGATCACTACCAATAACGAATAACCAGTAACTGATAACCCATAACTCATAACCCATAACTCATAACTTGAGAAAATGGCAGTTAAGAAATTCAATCCGCTAACTCCGGGACAACGTTTCCGGGTAGCCGTATCGAGAGATGAACTGACGAAAGGTGCCAAGCCGGAGAAATCCTTGCTGGGTACTAAAAGCAGCACCGGCGGTCGCAATAGCGATGGCCACCGTACCATGCGCAATCGTGGTGGCGGTCACAAACGCCGCTACCGCGTCATTGATTTCAAACGGGATAAAGAAGGTGCAGCAACCGTGCTGTCCGTTCAATATGATCCGAACCGCACGGCGTATATCGCCCTGGTCGAATATGCAGATGGAGAGAAGGCGTATATTATAGCGCCTCGGACCATCACAGTCGGTCAGGAGGTCGTGTCGGGACGTGGTGTCGCTCCGGAAATCGGTAACTGCATGTATTTGTCGGAAGTGCCACTGGGCGCGTTCATCCATAACATCGAAATGCAGCCTGGACAAGGCGGTGTTTTGGTACGCAGCGCGGGTAACAGTGCGCAAATGATGGGCCGCGAAGATCGCTACGCTTCGATTAAAATGCCTTCCGGTGAAGTACGTCGGATCCTGCTTACCTGCCGCGCAACTATCGGTATCGTCAGCAACCCCGATCATAACCTGGAAGTAATGGGTAAAGCAGGTCGTAACCGTTGGAAAGGCTGGCGTCCGCGCACCCGTCCGGTGGTGATGAACCCAGTGGATCACCCGATGGGTGGTGGTGAAGGCCGGGCTTCCGGTGGTCACCCGCGTACACGCAAAGGCTTAAAAGCCAAAGGCGCTAAAACGCGGAGCCGCACGAAGGCATCCAACGCGCTCATTATCACGCGCCGTAAAACCGGCAACAAGTAATCGACCTGCAAACCAGCACATTTAGCATCCGTAACTCATAACAATATGCCGCGTTCACTTAAAAAAGGGCCTTACGTACAACACACGTTGATGGAGAAGGTCGTTAAGTCCAAACAAAGCAACCGTAAATCGGTGATTAAAACGTGGAGCCGCGCTTCGATGATTATTCCCGACATGGTCGGTGAAACCATCGCCGTGCACAATGGTAAAACCTTTGTCCCGGTCTTCGTCACTGAAAATATGGTTGGCCACAAACTCGGTGAATTTTCCCCGACCCGGAATTTCCGTGGCCACGGCGGTAACAAAAAATAACTTAGACCATAGATCAATGGGTCGCCCGGTAGTTTCCGGTAACCCGTAATCCATAGTCAAACAGTCCAACGTCTATTCAACAATGGAAGCAGTAGCAAAACTGAGAAACTGTCCGATGTCGCCGCGGAAAATGCGCCTCGTAGTGGACAACATTCGCGGTCGCAAAGTGGTGGATGCCTTAGGTATCCTAAAGTACACTAATAAAGAAGCGGCTGTATGGCTGGAGAAACTCGTGCTTTCCGCCATCAACAACTGGGAGCAGAAATCCGACCAGGAGGGCGCAGCCGACGACTTCGAACTGTACATTAAAACGGCGTTCGTTGACCCGGGCACTATCATCTACCGCTTTTTGCCGGCTCCGCAAGGACGTGCCTACCGGGTACGTAAACGCCGCAACCACGTCACACTGGTTGTTGCCAATCGCAAAGCATTAGAAGAAGAACAATAAAAATAAGGCAAATAGTTACTGGTTGCCGGTTAATAGTAAATGGTTAATACCTACTGCTACTTCCCACTAACCACTAACCAATAGCCGATAACCAATATACAACTAATGGGTCAGAAAGCAAATCCGATTGGTAACCGTTTGGGCATCATCCGCGGTTGGGATTCTAACTGGTACGCTGATAAAGACTACGGTCTGAAAGTGGTCGAAGACGAAAAGATCCGCAACTACCTGCGTGTCCGCCGTCCTAAAACTGCCGTAGCTGATCCGCGTGATCGTAACAAACCGATGCAGAACGGTATTAGCCGGATCGTCATCGAGCGTTCGATGAAGCGGGTAACAGTTACGATCCACACCAGCCGCCCCGGTATTATTATCGGTAAAGGTGGTAAAGAGGTGGACTTGATCAAGGAGGAACTCAAAGTACTGACGGGCAAAGACGTCCAGATCAACATCTTTGAGATCCGCAAGCCCGAATTGGATGCCAATATCGTTGGCGAACAGGTCGCTAAGCAGATCGAGGCACGTATCAACTTTCGCCGGGCGGTGAAAGGCTCTATTCAGGGCAGCATGCGCGCTGGAGCTGAAGGAATCAAAATTCGTGTAAGCGGCCGTTTAGGCGGTGCGGAAATTGCACGGACGGAAGAATATAAAGAAGGGCGTACGCCACTGCATACTTTCCGTGCCGATATTGACTATGCCTGGGTAGAAGCCCAGACTGTATATGGCAAAATCGGCATCAAAGTCTGGTTGTTCAAAGGCGAAGTGTTGCAGAAGCGTGAATTGACGCCGTTCGCAGCAGCCGAAGGCACCGGTGGTGATCGTCGCGAAGGCGGCAATGACCGTCGCGGTGGTGATGATCGCCGCGGAGGCGGGGATCGCGGCGGAGATCGTCGGGGTGGTGGTGGTGATCGCGGCGGAGATCGTCGCGGTAGCGGCGACCGCGAAGGTGGAAACCGGGAAGGCGGCAACAACCGTGGCGGTGGTAACCGTGGCGGCGGTGCAGGCGGCGGCGGAAATCGCGGCGGCGGCGGAGCAGGTGGCGGTGCAAACCGTGGCGGCGGCGGCGCAGGCGGTGGCGGCAACCGCGGTGGCGGTGGCGGCGGACGCCGATAAAATGAATCCAAAACGCACCGAAATATTCTTCTGAGAAGACCGGTGGAGGTAGCGTTCCAAATAATTAACGGCGCATTTGATTTTTGCCTTTTGAAAATCTTGTCTTGTGCCGTACATTTGCAGCCCGTTTCGCTAAAGCGAATAGGCTGTCGGACACAAAACACTGATTGACAGGCTTTTAAATTGTACATTCAATGTTACAGCCAAGACGTACAAAATATCGCAAACAGCAAAAGGGTCGCAACCGTGGCTTCGCGCACAAAGGTAGCTCCATTGCTTTCGGCTCTTTCGCCTTGAAATCTCTGGAATTCAGCCGGATTACGAGCCGCCAGATTGAGTCGGCCCGTATTGCGCTCACCCGTAATATGAAACGGGAAGGTAAAGTGTGGATCCGTATTTTCCCCGATAAGCCAATTACCGGTAAACCAGCCGAAGTCCGGATGGGTAAAGGTAAAGGCGCCGTGGATCACTACGTGATCGAAGTCCAACCCGGTCGTATCCTGTTCGAAATCGACGGGGTCACCGAGGAGCTTGCTCACCAATCCTTACGCCTGGCGGCTCAGAAACTGCCAGTGCTTTGCAAAACCACCACTCGTTACGATTTCGAGGGGTAAATTTTGAAAGTGTTAGTTTTGATAACGAGGTTTTAGACGATTGTTTGAACTGCTTGATTATCCTGGATTAACGAATTAGCAAATTTTAACAACAATGGCAAAGGAAAAAATAGACGTTGCTGCAATGACCGATGTGGATATGCAAACCGAACTGGCTAGCATGGAACGCGAATATCAGACCATGAAATTCGACCACACTGTCAAAGGTCTCAGCAATCCGCTCGAACTCCGCGAACTGCGTCGTAACATCGCTCGCATCAACACGGAAGCCCGTCGCCGCGAACTGGCTGTAATGACCCCCGAACAATTGGAACTGCGTTCCAAACTCCGGGCCCGTCGCCGTCGTCAGAAATAATAAATTCATTCGCATTTTACATCTACATAAGATGGAAGCAGTAGCAGCAGAAGCAGTAGTCAGAAATCTTCGCAAGCAGAAAACCGGCACCGTAGTCTCCAATAAAATGGACAAGACCATCGCGGTAAAGGTCGAGCGTCGGTTAATGCACCCGCTTTACGGGAAGTTCGTGAAGCGTTCCAAAAAATTCTTTGCACACGACGAAGAGAACACCTGCAAGGTGGGCGACTTGGTGCGCATCATGGAAACCCGTCCGCTCAGCAAGAACAAACGCTGGCGCCTGGTGGAAATCATGGAAAGAGCGAAGTAATTTTTAGGTATGGGTTTTTAGGTATGGCTTATTCTCCGAATAAATCATCACCATTATCAACCCATAACTCCTAACTTAATAACTTAATAAAGTCATGATTCAGCAAGAATCTCGTTTGAATGTGGCCGATAACTCCGGCGCGAAACAAGTACTCTGCATTCGGGTACTGGGTCACACCCGCCAGCGTTATGCTGGTGTAGGCGACAAAATCGTGGTGACCGTGAAGGACGCTTCGCCAGGTGGCGTGAAAAAAGGTACGGTCAGTAAAGCCGTTATCGTACGCACCAGCAAAGAGATCCGCCGTAAGGACGGTTCCTACATTCGTTTCGACGACAACGCCGTCGTGTTACTGAACGCTTCCGATGAGCCACGTGGCACCCGTATTTTCGGACCAGTTGCCCGTGAACTGCGCGATAAAGACTATATGCGTATTGTCTCGTTGGCACCTGAAGTGCTGTAATTATTTGCATTCAACACAATTAGCACATTTCAAAAATGGCTACGAAAAATAAAGTAAAACGCTTCGCACCGAAACTGCGCATCCACACGGGTGACCAGGTGATCGTGATCTCCGGCGACGACAAGGGTAAAACGGGTACAGTTACCCGTGTGATCCCCGACAAAAACCGGGCGGTAGTAGAAGGTGTGAATATCGCGAAAAAGCACGTGAAAGCCACGCAGAATGAAGAAGGCGGTATCCAGGACATGGAAACCCCGATCGACATCTCCAACCTTGCACTGATTGACCCTACAAGTGGTGGAGCCACGCGTATCGGCTTTCGGGAAGAAAATGGCGCAAAGGTTCGCTTTTCTAAAAAATCAGGCAATATCATCAAGTGATGAAATACGTACCTCGTCTTAAGACAAAATATCAACAGGAAGTGGTGCCTGCGCTGATGCAGCAGTTCAACTACACTTCCATCATGCAGGTTCCGCGCTTGCAGAAGATCTGTGTGAACCAAGGTATTGGTGACGCAACAGGCGACAAAAAAATGATCGATACGGCAGCTAATGAGCTGACTACCATCGTCGGTCAGAAAGCCGTTTCGACTAAAGCCCGCACATCCGTATCTAACTTCAAACTTCGCGAAGGCATGCCGATCGGAGTTCGGGTAACCTTGCGCGGGGAGCGGATGTACGAATTCCTGGACCGGTTTATATCGATCGCTATGCCACGTGTTCGTGACTTCCGCGGTATCAATGATAAGTCGTTCGATGGTCGTGGCAATTTCACCATGGGGGTGACTGAGCAGATCATTTTCCCGGAAATTGACATTGATAAGGTGAGCAAAATCATGGGGATGGATATAACGTTCGTCACCAGTGCCCAAACCGATGCAGAGGCTTATTCGCTGCTGAAAGAAATGGGTATGCCTTTTGTCAAGAAGTAAATAAGATTTTCATTTTCAAGCTGATATAGCAAAATGGCTAAGAAATCCGTCATTGCCCGTGAGAATAAGCGTCGTCGTATAGTCGCTAAATATGCTGACTTACGCAAGAAGCTGAAGGAAGCTGGTGACTATGATGCACTGGACAAACTTCCCCGGAATGCTAACCCGATCCGTCTGCACAACCGCTGTTTGCTGACGGGCCGTCCAAAAGGCTATATGCGCAAATTCGGCCTTTGCCGGGTGAAATTCCGCGAAATGGCCTTATATGGCAAAATTCCGGGCATTACCAAAGCATCCTGGTAAACCCACGTTGAGTTGGTTAGGGGTTTCTACAATGATTGTAGACAGACCCAACTGCCAGACAACAAGCAACTATCAACAATCAACTATTTCTGCATACAATGCAAGTTACTGATCCGATAGCAGATTATTTGACCCGTATCCGCAACGCACAGTTAGCGGGCCATCGTATTCTTGAGATCCCGGCGTCCCGTATTAAACGGTCCATCACGGAAATCTTGTACGACCAGGGTTATATACTCAAATATACGTTCGAGGAAAAAACTGCCGAGAACAAACAGGGCGTCATCAAGATCGCACTGAAGTATGACCCGACCACCAAAAAACCGGTCATTCGTGAACTCGTACGGGTAAGCCGTCCAGGTCTGCGTAAGTTTTCCGGATCTGCTGACATTCCACGCATTATCAATGGCCTGGGAACGATGATCATCTCTACGTCTAAAGGCGTGATGACGGATAAAAAGGCCCGGGAATTAAAGGTAGGCGGCGAATTACTTTGCTACATTTGCTAATTGCCCCAAAAATCAACTACTAAGAATTTAAACGCTCGACTGGATATGTCACGCATTGGTAAATTGCCGATTGCTCTGCCGGCTAAAGTGGAAGTTTCTGTGGCCTCCGATAACGTGGTCACCGTGAAAGGGCCGAAAGGCACGCTCACGCAAAGAATTGACCCGGATATTAAAGTGGAAATGGAAGACGGCACCTTGACCGTCACGCGTCCAACCGATCAGAAACGCCATAAAGCGCTGCATGGTTTGTACCGCGCCCTCATCAACAACCTGGTCGTCGGGGTTAGCCAAGGCTACACCAAGGAGATGGAAGTCATTGGTGTAGGTTACCGGGTGGAGAACCAGGGCAATTTGCTCACGCTCACCGTCGGTTATTCGCACCCGATCATCTTTTACATTCCTTCCGAAATCAAAGTGACGACGGCCATGGAAAAAGGTCAAGCTCCATTGATCCGCCTGGAAGGCATTGATAAGGAGTTGCTGGGTCAGGTGTGCGCAAAAATTCGCGGTTTCCGTAAACCCGAGCCTTATAAAGGAAAGGGTATTATGTTCAAAGGCGAAAAAGTCCGTCGTAAAGCTGGTAAAACAGCTGGTGGCAAGAAGTAATAAAATTATCATGCGCTTCCGGTCGGAAATCGGAAGGCCAAAATTGATAAAGTAATGAAACGTACGAAACAGCAAAGTCGCCAGCGCATTCACCTGCGCGTTCGCAAGAAAATGAGCGGCACCCAGGAACGCCCACGCCTTAGCGTGTATCGCTCCAACAAGTCTATCTACTGCCAAATCATCGACGATCTGTCGGGCCATACTTTGGCCTCCGCTAATTCCAATGATGTAACGGGCACGAAGGTTGAACAAGCCATGCTAGTCGGCAAAATGATCGCCGAACGCGCCCAGGCCGTCGGGGTTACAACGGTAGTGTTTGATCGCAGCGGATATTTGTATCACGGTCGCGTTAAGTCGCTGGCTGATGGTGCCCGCGAAGGTGGACTTCAATTCTAAATTCAAATTAGCACAGACCAATATAATGGCTAAGCAAGACAGAGATAGGGACAATTCCCGGACCAGCGAAGACTCCGGTCTCAAGGAAAAACTCGTTGCCCTCAACCGCGTTGCGAAAGTAACGAAAGGTGGTCGTACATTCAGCTTTGCTGCCGTAGTGGTAGTGGGCGATGGTAAAGGCCAGGTAGGACAAGGACTGGGCAAAGCCCGGGAGGTTCAGGAAGCTATCGCCAAAGCGACGAAAGACGCCGAGAAAAACCTGATCAAAGTGCCGGTTCACAATGGTACTATCCCACATGAAGCCTACGGCAAATTCGACGCTGGTCGGGTACTGATCAAACCGGCCGCACATGGTACGGGTGTGATCGCCGGTGGCGCCATGCGTGCCGTGCTGGAAATGGCTGGTGTACATGATGTACTGGCCAAATCACAGGGTTCTGCCAATCCGCACAACGTGGTGAAAGCCACTATTGCTGCCCTGGCCAGCCTGCGCAGCCCAGTGGAAGTTGCCCGTCAACGTGGCATTACCCTGGAGAAACTGTTCAACGGATAAGAAGGAGCTATGGGCGTTATATCCCATGATTCATCACTCATAACTATTAATTGAGATGAGCAAGATAAAAATTAAGCTGGTCAGAAGTCCGATCGACAAAACCAAGCGCCAAAAGTTGACTCTGGTCGCCCTGGGTTTTCGTAAAGTCCACCAGATTGTGGAACATGAAGATAACCCACAGTTTCAGGGTATGTTGCGGGTGGTAAGCCACCTCGTGCAGGTAGAAAACGTTTGAGGTACAATACAAACTATTGACATTCAACCTAAAACCTGTGGGGCTTAGCCTTTACAGGTTTTCACATCGAATAAAAAACAGCCATGGAGCTCAATAATCTACGTCCTGCTCAGGGTTCTACAAAATCGCGCAAGCGTATTGGTCGCGGTACCGGTTCCGGTCACGGTGGTACTTCTACCCGTGGTCACAAAGGTGACAAAGCCCGTAGCGGTGCTAAGGAAAAGCGTCACTTTGAAGGTGGCCAGACCCCAATGCAACGTCGTTTGCCAAAGCGTGGTTTCCAGAATATCAACCGTATTGAATATGTACCTCTTAACCTCAGCCAGTTGGAAAGATTGGTACAAAGCGGTAATGTTGATACGATCAACCTGGATTATCTGCAGTCTGCAGGTATTGCCAAAACCTCGGACAAAATCAAAGTACTGGGTAATGGTAAACTGACGTCTAAAGTGAACATCACGGTACACGCAATCTCGGCTTCAGCCAAAGCTGCTATAGAAGCAGTTGGTGGAAGCGTTCAACTCGTTTAAATCCTTCCGGTCGTAATGAAATTCTTTGCGGTTATCAAGAATATATGGAGCATTAAGGAGCTCCGCCAGCGGATCCTGTTTACGTTGGGTCTGCTGCTGATCTATCGGATCGGAACGTTCGTGGTGTTGCCAGGGGTAGTCCCGGCCGCCTTGGCCACAGCCAGCCAAAACCGCGGTGCCAACGATTTGTTGGGATTGATCAATATTTTCACCGGGGGAGCCTTTGATAAGGCTGCCATTTTTGCGTTAGGTGTAATGCCTTACATTACTGCCTCCATCGTGGTGCAGTTGTTGGGCTTTGCGGTACCTTACTTCCAACGTCTACAAACGAAAGAAGGCGAAAGTGGTCGGAAACGCCTCAATCAAATCACGCGTTTGCTCACAGTAGCATTGACGCTGGTCCAGGGTGGCGGTTTTCTGCAACTCATTCGCAGCACACCCGGTGCCGTTTCGCCAAACATTCCAGATTCAGTCTTCTGGTTTAGTAATATTATCATCCTGACTGCCGGTACAATGTTCTGTATGTGGCTCGGCGAACGGATCACGGATAAGGGTATTGGTAACGGTACTTCGCTCATCATTCAGGCCGGTATTATTGCTCGTCTGCCCGGTGCATTCGCCTTCGAATTTCAAACCCTTTTTGCAGATAATAAACTTTTCCTGTTCTTCATCGAGCTGGCCGTGTTTTTCCTGATCGTACTGGCTACGATTCTGGTCATCCAGGGGGTACGACGCATACCGATCCAATTTGCCAAGCGCATGGTCGGACGTTCCGGAGGCGCTTTACCTGCTGCGAGTGCCCGTGATTATTTACCACTGAAAGTGAACTCCGCAGGTGTAATGCCGATCATCTTCGCGCAAGCCCTGATGTTCTTACCGGCTACCGCCATTCAGTATTTTTCTGGTACTGATGCTTCGAGCGGTCGTATTCACGCATTCAGCGATATTTACTCTTTTGGTTACAATATTACGTTTTTCATCCTGATCGTCGTATTCACGTATGTGTACACGGCCCTGATGATCAACCCGACCAACTATGCCGAATACCTGAAGCGCAGCAATGCTTTTATTCCGGGTGTAAAACCGGGCGAAGCTACTTCGGAGTACATCGATAATATCATGACCCGTATTACGCTTCCAGGAGCATTCTTCCTGGCGTTCATCGGTATTCTGCCATCCATTGCCGCGACGTTTGGTGTCAACCAGCAATTTGCATTGTTCTTTGGTGGTACCACGCTGCTGATCATGGTCGGGGTAGCCCTGGACACACTCCAGGTGATTGAAAGTTACCTGCTTACACAGAAATACGACGGTTTGATCAAATCCGGTCGCATCCAGGGACGTTCTTCCCAGGGTCTGCAGGTTGGGCAACCACAATAGTATACCATGGGTCTTTTCACTAGCGCTACGGAAGGCAAAAGAGTCTTCTATAAAACAAAGGATGAAGTTGAGTTGATGCGCAATGCCAATCTGCTGGTTTCAAAAACGCTGGCGCATGTTGGCAGTATGCTTAAACCCGGTGTTACCGGTGAAGCCATCGATAAAGCGGCCGAAGAATTTATACGGGATCATGGTGGCAAACCTGCTTTCAAAGGTTATCACGGATTCCCTGCTTCACTCTGTGTTTCCTACAATGATATTGTAGTGCATGGTATACCCCGCCAGCGGGAATTCAAAGAAGACGATGTGGTGTCTGTCGACTGTGGAGTAGAGCTGGAAGGGTATTTTGGCGATGCAGCTTTTACGTTTGCCTTTGAGAAAGTAGAAGAACCGGTAATGGAATTATTGCGGGTCACCTACGCTTCGCTTTATAAAGGGATTGAACAGGCGGTAGTTGGTAAACGAATTGGTGATATTAGTTTTGCCGTTCAGGACTACTGCGAAAAACATAAATACGGTGTGGTTCGGGATTTAGTCGGTCATGGCATAGGCCGCTCGATGCATGAAGATCCGGAAGTACCCAATTTTGGTAAGCGCGGCAAAGGAATGCTTTTACAGGATGGATTGGCACTGGCGATTGAGCCGATGGTTAATCTGGGTCAGAAAGAAGTATACCAGGATACCGATGGCTGGACAATTTTTACCCGTGACCGGAAGCCCAGTGCACACTACGAACATTCGGTAGTGGTACGCAAAGGGCAGGCGGATATACTGTCCAACCATGCGTTCATTTTGGAAGTAATAAAAAATAACACTTCATTGCAGGAAGTTTCACCAAAAAGTTAGACATTTGCAGCCCGAAAATCAAAGGGGCCTCTTATGGCAAAAGAAGATATCATCAAGCAAGATGGAGAAGTTGCAGAAGCGCTCTCCAACGCGAATTTCAAAGTACGTTTGGAGAACGGTCACGTGATCCTGGCTACTATTTCCGGTAAGATGCGAATGCACTACATTCGGATATTACCGGGTGACAAGGTTTCCATCGAGATGTCCCCATACGATTTAACCCGTGGACGGATCATTTACCGATATAAATAACTGGTTAAAAGCCAATCAATTACACAAAATCACTAAACGGATCTCACCTGCGTTATGAAGGTCAAACCATCCATCAAGAAACGTTCTGTTGACTGTAAGATCGTCCGTCGTAAGGGCAAGCTCTATGTGATCAACAAAAAAAATCCCAAGTTCAAACAACGCCAGGGATAATTTTGGATTTTGAGTGATCCGGAGGAAGTTTCAAGCCTCTGTCATTTACGGTTCATCATTAATAATTCATCATTCATCATTCGAGAATATGGCACGTATTGCTGGTACGGACTTGCCCAGAAACAAAAGGGGCGTTATTGGTCTGACTTATATTTACGGTATTGGATCTTCTTCGGCTCAGGAAATTCTGGATAAAGCCGGTGTGGACGAGAGCACGAAAGTGGAGCAGTGGACCGACGAGAACATCAAGGCCATTGCGCGGATCATTGCCGATGACTATAAGACGGAAGGTCAGTTGCGCTCTGAGGTGCAGTTGAACATCAAACGTCTGATGGACATCGGTTGTTATCGCGGATTACGCCATCGTAAGGGACTTCCCCTGCGTGGACAACGCACCCGGACCAATGCTCGTACCCGTAAGGGCAAGCGTAAGACGGTGGCCAACAAGAAAAAAGCAACGAAATAAATAATACAATGGCAAAAGGAGCTGTAAAAAAAGTTGTTAAGCGGAAAGTAAAGATCACGCCAGAAGGCATTGTCTTCATTCAGGCCAGCTTCAACAACATTATTATTTCCATCACCAACAAACAGGGTGAAGTCGTGAGCTGGGCATCGGCTGGTAAAGCTGGTTTCCGCGGATCGAAGAAGAACACCCCGTATGCTGCTCAGGTAGCTGCTAATGATGCCGCTAAAACGGCGTTTGAAGCCGGTATCCGTTCCGCGGAGGTGTTTGTAAAAGGTCCGGGTTCGGGTCGTGAAGCGGCTATCCGCGCCATCGATCAGTCGGGTATCAAAGTTATGGTGATCAATGACGTGACGCCTATGCCGCACAACGGCTGCCGTCCGCCCAAACGTCGCCGCGTTTAATTAATGTGGCAAATGCGTTCCAGGTGAATGAAGTGGTTAATGACCACACAAGCATAGGAAGCAGATTATCACATTGACCACATTATCACTTTGTTTTTAGATTTCCAATAAAATGGCTCGTTATACAGGTCCAACCACCAAAAAAGCCCGCGCATTTGGCGACCCAATCTTTGGGTACGACAAAGCATTCGAGAAGCGCAAATACCCGCCCGGACAACACGGTCAAACCCGTAAGAAAAAGGCGGCTTCCAACTACTCGCTGCAGTTGACGGAGAAGCAGAAAGCAAAATACACGTATGGTGTGTTGGAGCGCCAGTTCCGTAAAACTTTCGTGAGCGCTACCCGTCGTCACGGTGTAACCGGTGAAGTGTTGCTACAACTGCTGGAATCACGCCTGGACAACACGGTATATCGCCTGGGTATTTCGCCTACCCGTCGTGGCGCCCGTCAATTGGTGGGTCACCGTCACGTAACAGTTAATGGTAACGTCGTGAATATCCCTTCGTACAGCCTGAAACCAGGTGATGTTGTAGCGGTTCGCGGTAAATCACAGGGATTGGAAATCGTAACAACCCACGCCGGCGCTAAAACCAACAACGTTCGCAATTTTGGTTGGCTGGAGTGGAACCCTGATAAAATGCAGGGTACTTTCCTGGCTTATCCGCAGCGCGATCAGATTCCGGAAAAGATCAAAGAACAGTTGATCGTCGAGTTATACTCGAAGTAAGATAAAATAAGCGAAAGGTTGGCGCTCGATGACGGCGCCAACCATTTTCGCGTTTATGCGTTTCAATCCTCTGTACGCATCGGTCCTCAATGCATAATTGATTTCCCACCCATTTCAAATTTGGAGCATTCCGCTATATGAGTATTCTCAATTTCCAAAAGCCTGAAAAAATCCTGCTGCAAAAGGCCACTGATTTTGAAGGCACGTTTGAGTTCAAACCGTTAGAGCCGGGTTTCGGCCAGACGGTGGGTAACTCCCTTCGCCGGGTTCTTCTCTCCTCGCTGGAAGGTTATGCCATCAGTGCGGTACGCATTGGCGGTGTGGATCACGAGTTCGCCACCATGCGCGGGGTAGTGGAAGACGTGGTGGACATTGTACTCAACCTGAAGCAAATCCGGATTAAACAACTCATTCAGGACGATAAAAACCCGCAGGAAAAAATCTACCTGACCGTCAGCGGTAAGGAAGAATTTCGTGCCGGACAGATTGAAGAATTCACCAATGTATTCAAGGTGATGAACCCCGATCTGCTGATCTGCCGTATGGAACCTTCCGTTACCCTGGAAATGGAGTTTACCATTTCCAAAGGCCGTGGCTATCAACCCGCTGATGACGGCGCACCGAAAGATGCTCCAATCGGCGTAATTCCAATTGATGCCATTTATACCCCGATCAAAAACGTTTCCTACAAAGTGGAAAACACCCGCGTAGGCCAACGTACGGACTATGAAAAACTGACGATCGACGTCAAAACGGACGGCACTATCCACCCGGAAGAAGCTATCCGCGAAGCCAGCCGGATCATGATCCAGCACCTGATGCTGATCACGGACGACAATATTACTTTCGATACGCCTGCCAGCCGGGAGGAAAACGTAGTGGATGAACATATTCTCCACATGCGCAAACTCCTGAAGACTTCCCTGGAAGATCTGGATTTGAGCGTGCGTGCCTATAACTGCCTGAAAGCTGCCAAAATCAACACCCTGGCTGAACTGGTTCGTTATGACACCCACGAACTTTTGAAGTTCCGCAATTTCGGTAAGAAATCACTGGTCGAAATCGAAGAACTGCTCCAGGACAAAGGCCTGACGTTCGGCATGGACCTGGCGAAATACAAACTGGAAGAAGATTAGTATTTAACGATGAACTATGAACGATAAACTATGAACGGTATAACCACTCATAGTTTCTGGTTCATAGTTCATATTTTATAGTTCACCAAGTGTGGTAACCGTCGAGCGCTCTTTGCAGCCCCGGTGCCGCCACCTACAAACCTAGGTAACCTGTCATGAGACACGGAGACAAAATTAACAACCTGGGCCGCACCGCCGCCCACCGCCGCGCACTGCTGGCCAACCTCGCAATCGCACTGATCGAGCACAAACGGATCACTACTACGGTCGCTAAAGCCAAAGCGCTGCGTCGTTATGTGGAACCACTCATAACCAAAGCCAAAGACAACACCACGCACTCCCGTCGTGTCGTATTCGGTTACCTGCAAAACAAAGAAGCCGTACACGAACTGTTCAGCAACGTTGCCGCAAAAATCGGCGAGCGTCCGGGTGGTTATGTGCGGGTGATTAAACTGGCTTTCCGCCGGGGTGATGGCGCCGAAACCGCTATGATCGAATTTGTGGACTTTAACGAAGTGTACAACCCGAATGCCGGTAAAGTGAAGGTCACTAAAAAGACCCGTCGTGGTGGTAGCAGTGCCAAGAAAACCACTGTTGCGCCAAGCACAACGGTAGAAGACGCTATTCAGGAAGAAGAAACGACCGCTCCAGTGGCCGTTGCGGAAACTGAAACCGCAACTCCAGCCGTAGAAACGATCGAAGCGGAACCAGTCGTAGCTGCGGCCGAAGCCGAAGCACCAGCTGCCGACGAAACGGCTGCTCCTGCCGACGAAAAAACAGAAGACGAAACGCCTGCTTAAATCAGCGTTCCATAATTGAAAAGGGCCATCCGTTATGCGGGTGGCCCTTTTTCATGTCCTTCACCAAAGCGAGGAAGTAATAATCTACTCAGCCTGCAATCACTTCATTATTTTATCACTTCCTCATTTCCTCCTCTACCAGGGTGTGGGTGATGGTAGTGACCGGGCAAATGTCTTCACAGACCATACACGCAATATCGCAGGGCCGGCCGACGGCTATGGTATCGAAATCGCTGATAAAACCCGCTTCTTTGGGGCAAACGGCCACGCAGGCCCCGCAGTTGATACAGGCATTCCAACCTATTTGAAAGATTACCGGTTGCTTATGGGCCATATCAAACTTTTTTGTAAACGGAAAATGGATTAAAATAGTCAGCCATCGTCTGGTACAATCTCTCGTTTCGCAGCGGAATATCCTTTTCCTTGAAAATATCTTTTTTGGTGGCATAGAGTTGCCACATCTTGTTCCCCAGCTGCTCGAGCCACCGCGTTTGATAACCAGATAGATTTTCAGCACTGGGTGCTCCGCCGGCAGCCAGCAGATCTGCCAGAAAAGTGCCGGCAATCAATCCACCCGATATAGCGGTATGCAGTCCCCCACCGGTAATTGGATTTACGTGGCGTGCAGCATCGCCGACCAGAATAAGATTCGTGGCATACTGTGTGCGCAGCGGAGCGGCCAGGGGTACGCCCCCGCCCTGTACTTCCAGGATCCGGGCATTGCGCAAGCGATCTTTTAAAAAAGAGTGCCGCATGAAATGATCCAGGTGCCATTGCGCATTTTCCGGCGTCATCGTGCGGATAACCCCCAGTCCAACCTCGGCATAACCATGCCCTTTGGGAAAAACCCAGGCATAACCGCCAGGGGCCCATTCATGGCCGGTAACGATCTCTAGCAAACCGTTGGTTTCCACCCCGTCCACCACAAATTGTAGACAGCTGGCCAGTTCGGTCATTTTTATATGGGTCTGCAAGCCGGCCCATTTCCCGACCTGCGATTGCAGGCCATCGGCGCCGACCAGCACATGGCAACGCAGCGGGATTTCACGGTTGAATTTACGCAGACGGACCTCACAAGTGCCATCTTCCAGCGGCTGATAACCCAGACCATCGGTCTTTAGCCAGACCTCCACGCCGGCCCGTTCAGCCATGGTGACCAGATAGCGGTCGAAGCGGCGACGATCTACCACGTAGCCCAGTGGTTTTAACCCTGGCCCCAATCCATATTTATCGGGTTTAAGCTGGCGGTAATCCACCGTGGTTTGTGCACCGTTTTCATTATACACGTCAAAACCATAGACCGGAGAATGAACGAATTCTACAGCTGGTTCGATGCCGGCTTCTTCCAGGGCATTGGCGCTCAAAGCACCTGAACATTGAATGGGTGCGCCCAATTCCTGCCGCTTATCCACGAGCAGTACGCGCAGACCACGCGCTGCGGCTATTCTGGCCGTCGTAGAACCTGCTGGTCCACAACCCACCACTATCAGATCATAGTCGGGTGTCAGCATACGGTAGCTCGATTAATATTTGCTGGGGACAAATGTTGTATATACGCACGGTCTGAATGATCAGCCTGGTCATGGAAAGTTGAAAACAAGGGTAGAGAAGCGTTTAGTAAAACTGTTTCTGATATAAGTAAAATACCGCGCCATGCTAACAACTGGGAAAAGACGGCATAACCGAAGCCGATAATCAAACGGATTGCACAAAGCCAACGATGAGCAACACACGCATTACCATTGGTCAGCGCAAGCCGGATTTTTGTCGGGGAAATAGGCGTGTTTGACTATATTGCATTGCATAGTACCTGACTAAGGCTGCATCTTTGCAATGCAATTTAAGTTAAACAAAGCAGGGAAGAGCTTCCTGCTGCAAACACACTGAAAATGAAAGATATGCTGCTGTTAACCACTGTTTCCCTGTTCATGGCCCTGGGTACTACCTTATGTATCCCTGCTGAAAAAATAGCGCAGGTTACTTTACCGGAGGTGCAAATAGTGGCTAAACGCTCGCTACCGAACATGTCCGATATCATGTTGCTGGAAGTGACCATCCGCTCCACAAAACTGGCCGCCCGTATGCTTCCGGAAGTAGTTATTACGGCGACCAGGTTGCCTAAAGTTTAAGCTTAGCGGATAAACCTGAATCGAACACCAAGCCCGGCCTGCGTGCGGAACAAAAACGGATCGTCTACGACTTCCATGAACAACGTGGCGTCCAGGAACAAAGAAATGGGTGCTTTGAAAAAATATTCCAGTCCGATCAGGGCATCAACCCCCAAGTCAATATCGGGTACCCGTTCGTCCGTCACATAAATCCAGCTGTTATTACCTTTCAACTTATAACGGTAGTTGTAGTAATACGTATTGAAACGGGCCTGACCGCCAAAACCGTAATACCAGTCGAGGCGCCCCGGGCTGCTTTGGCTGATTTTCCCCAGCGGTTTTTGCAGCAGGTAGTGTACCTGCACGGCAATTGGCGCCCGGGCCCGGTAACCCACATAACTAAATTCCTCATACGGAAAGTTCTGTTTACCATACCAGTCATTGAAATGCTTATCGTACCAGTTATTTCTATATCCATAGCGGGTACGGCCGATGTTTATTTCCAGGGCTTTACCGGGTTGGTAACGCTTGAAGGTAAGACCACTTGGATCGCCCAAACGCAGGCCGAGACTCCAGGACTGGCTATAGGCGGGATTGACCATTCCGAGTGTAATAGTCAGTGCCAGGAAAAGGTAGTAAGGTTTCATAGCTTGTTTTTTAGCAGCAAAGTTGTGCTTTCGGGCTCCTGTTTTGGTAGTGGTGGAACGTTAAACTTCTCCAAAAAAATCCCGGCCAGACTGACGTCCGCCGGGATTTTTGGTTCTGGAGTAATTGGCATTGGCTCTGCGTTTTCGTGTTTCAGGTTATCGCTTGTTCTTTCGCCTTGAACTGCAATCACTGCACTACGATCTTCATTTTACTCAGGCTGCATGCTGAAAAATAGCCCAAAGCGCCCCCCACAATATTACTGACCGGATTAGAAGGCGTTGTCTCGCTGTTCCCCGTGCTGGCGGCTGTGCTATAAAAATAACCATAAACCCCAGCATCAATGCACTGCATTTGAAAGTCGAGCGTATCGCCTTTATACATTTCCGAGTCAAAACTGATTACAGGTTCTACGGAAGGTCTCCCGTCAGCAAAATTGTCATTCCGCACTAAAAAAGCGGGGTCAGGCACACCATTGATGGTTTGTAGAAAGCGGTAATAATTTTTCACCCCGGCAGGATCGATGAAAAGTGGTATGGCGAAATAAGGTTTATTTGAAGTGCTGATTGGACCGTCGCTTCCAAAAATGCTTTCTTCCGTGGTGACATTTATTAAAGGTACCAGATAGGGCATCCTGCTCACCGAAGTAAATGTTTTCCCATTGTGCTGAACGCTCAGGGTATAGGTACGGCCGGGGGTACCTTGCATCGTTTTAGTTTCATATAAACCGGGCATTACCTCACGAAGCGTTTCTATATTTCCTGCGTCGTCTGAAAGTAAAACGACTGCATTGGAGACTGCTGGAAAATTATTGCTTTCACTAAAATTCACTGTCTTGGTGATCTTGATTTGATAGGGTCTTCCCTCATTGGTTATTTCGCCTTCAATGACGTATTGTGGGTCAGTACTGTTTAAGTCAATGTCTATGACTTTAGTGCAATTCGTGGCCGTCAGTATAGAAATTAAAGCAAAAAGAATATTTTTCATAGAAAAATGTGGGTTAGAAGTTGAAGTTATAGGTTACGCTTGGGATTAATGTAAAGAGCGATGTCTGTACCGCTTCTGTTTTGTCCGGCTCGTTCTCATTGTCCCTGAAAGTGATGGAGTAAGCATTTTGGTGCCCGTAAGCATTGTAGAGACTAAAATTCCAGGAACTCTGATAACGGCCACTTCTTTTGCTTTCGTAAGTTGCGCCAATGTCCATGCGGTGATAAGCTGGCATGCGATAGCCATTCCGCTCGGTGTACACATAAAAAGTATTATCACCTACCTGGTATTTTCCGCTGGGGAAGGTCACGGAATTACCGGTATTATACACCCAGTTGGCGGATATAGTCCACTTCGGCGTGAGTTGATACATGCCGACGATACTGAGGTCGTGGGTTATGTTCTGTTTGGCATTGTACCAGTTTCCGTTATTAATGCCATCAATTTTACGCTCGGTATGAGACAGGGTGTAACTCAGCCAACCAGTAAAACGCCCCGTATTCTTCTTGATATACAACTCCGCGCCATAAGCCCGGCCAATTCCATATAACAGTTCACTTTCTACATCAGGGGCCGAGACTATGTCCGCGCCATTTTTATAATCCACCTGGTTTTGCATGGGTTTATAATAGGTTTCAAAACTGCATTCAAATTTATTATCCAGTAAATTGCGGAAATAGCCGAGACTTATTTGATCCGCTATTTCAGGTTTGATATTATAACTGTTGCCAATCCACTGATCCGTCGGATTATTGCTGGTCGAGTTACTCAGCAGGTGTAAGTTCTGGGTATTCCGTGCGAAAGCTGCTTTAAGGCTGCTGACAGTATTGATCTTATAGCTAAGGCTCAGCCGTGGCTCCAGGTTCAGGAAGGTTTTGCCTAATTCACCTGCTTTCAATTTGACATTTTCTGTTAAAGCGCCTTTATCGTAAATATTATACGTGCCTTCACCAAATATACTATAGCCAGAAACACGTAAACCATAGTCAATATTCAAGCGTGAACTGGCATAAAATGCATTATTTACATATAAAGCGTTCTCTAAAGCCTTTTGGGAACTTTTATTCTGATCCGTAAGTGCATCAGCAATGTCACTTGAAAAACGAGTGGGCGTAATAGTATGATCAATAATATTGAAGCCAAAACGCCAGGAGTTCCGTGTGTTAGGAAACCACTGGAATTCCTCCTTCAGATTCCAGTCCTTAATTTCAGAACGGAGATTAAATTTATTTCCGCTTGCATTGAAATCAATGTTGTAGTTGTAATCGCTGAAAATGAGGGAAGTGTTCGAGAACAACTTATTGTTCATTAAATGGTTCCATCGCAAGGTTCCTGTTTTGTTACCCCAGTCTATGCCAAATTGGTCGCCAAACCCCAGTACATCCCTGCCAAAATAACCAGATAAAAACAAGCGATCTTTCTCGCTCAGCCGGTAGTTCATTTTTACATTAAAATCATAGAAATACAAGGCATTGTTATTGAATTTGTCCGTTAATTTTAAAAATACGTCCGCGTATGTCCTGCGTGCGGCAATCAAAAACGAGCTCTTCTCTTTTTGAATCGGGCCTTCTACACTTAACCGACTGGAAATCAATCCGATGCCGCCATTCACGTGATAACTTTTATCATTGCCTTCATTCATTTTTAAATCCAGCACAGAGGCTAAACGCCCGCCATATTGCGCTGGCGAATTACCCTTATACAAGGTCGCATCCTTGATCGCATCACCATTGAAAGTAGAAAAAAAACCCAGCAAGTGCGAGGCATTGTATACCGGCGCTTCGTCCAGCAGGATCAGGTTCTGGTCGCTGGCCCCACCGCGCACATAGAAACCTGAATTGCCCTCGCCCGCCGATTTCACACCGGGCAACAATTGAATGGTTTTCAATACGTCCCGTTCTCCAAAAAGCATAGGGATGGTACGCACGTCCTTCATTTCAATTTTAGTTACGCCCATTTGCGCCCGGGTAACATTCTCGTTTTGCTTATAGGCTTGAATGACGACTTCGGCCATTTCGATGCCCGGTCCCAGCAGGATGTCCATTTTCAGGTCTTTCTGCAAGATAATCGTCTCTAGAAAGCTTTGGTAGCCGACGTAAGCAGATTTAATATGGTAGGTTCCAGCAGGAAGCGTTAGGGAATAAAAGCCATATTCATTGCTTTTGGCCCCCACCCCGGGAAGTTCCAAAATCTGGATAGAAGCCCCGATCAATTCTTCCCCGGAAGACTTGTCTTTGATGCTGCCACTCAAAGTAAATTTAGCCTGCGCAAATGCCCCGAAGGTGGCAAAAGCCATTAAAAAAGTCAATAATTGTTTTTTGTACATGTGAGAAGTATTGTTGTTTTAAAAAAGGAGTGGCTAAACGATTACTTGTCAGCATCGTTAGAATGAAGCCAATTCACATCCGACTTCGACGCAGCAGCGGCAAAGCGAATCAGGCTTCTTTAAGTAAGTGAAAGGTGATTTAATTCTTCACAAAGGTATTTTCAGAAATACCCCGGGTAATAGGACGAAAGGAAAGTAGAACAGGACTTATTGGAAGTTCGTAACATGTTATTAAGTTGTTTTGATGGCACAAAAGTCCTCCAAAGCGCAACGTCATACAATACTGATATATCAGTAGTCCTACTCGATAAGTCCAAATTTTGAGGCAAACATGACGGCTTCAACGGAATTGTTGGCGCCCAGCTTTTCCAAGAACCTTTGGCGGTGCGTATTTACGGTATGTAAACTGATCGATAGTATGCTGGATATTTCCTTACTTAATAAACCTCCTTTTACAAGTTTCAAAATTTCCGTTTCTCTTTTTGTTAATTCGATCTGCGCTTTTTGAACGACTTCCAAAGTAATGAATTGTCCGGTTCTGAAATTCAGCAACTGGCCTTTACTGGCACTTTTCTCATCCTGATTCGGGGATACGTCCACTACACCCATCATCAGCCAGACCTGGCCCTTTTTATCTAATTCTATCATTTGATATTGCTCAATAAGCCGTATGTATTTGTTTTGGGCATTCAGCATTCTATATTCACTGAGGGTCTTGTGACTTAATTTTTCTTCGCTTGAAAAAGCATTGAATATTTTAAAAACAGAAATACTTTTTAAACTTAATTGCAATGCATCCTCCGGGTGAATTTTGCCAGCGAAAAATTCCTGCCCGGCTTTTTCATAATCTGATGGCGCATAACCTAATAGTTGGCCGAAGTTGGAGGAATAGAATAAAACCTGGCGTTTGCATATATCGAATAAACTAAACCCGGAATTACCGATATTGGACAAAGCCTGTAAGGCAGTAATATGTTTATCTACTAATGAATAGTCCAAATCCTTTTCATCAAACTTATATTCCATTAAAAACTGGTAAAAAATTGCCTCAATACTATTTTGTTCTGACATCGGATTGAATATTTGTTTCTTTTGCTTTTGTCGGCCAGTTAGATTGGAGGTGGTGGAAATTCTTTTTAAGAAACTCTGCTGAGCTTATTGAAGAACCGGACAAGGTAGGAAATATCCTCGCTGATAGGCTCGGTTTTGCCGGGGAGTTGGTGAAGAGCGCTCTATTTTTCTGCATGGGCCCACCTTCCGTTGGGTATACCTCATGCAGGCGCGTTAGATGAGAAGGACACAAAAAAATCCCGGCCAGACTGACGTCCGCCGGGATTTTTCGGTTCTGAACCGGTTGGCTTTTTCTGTACTTGTTGGTGGAGCTGGCGGGAGTCGAACCCGCGTCCGGACAAAGCGTCGCAACGCCTTCTACATGCTTATTTCCTGATTGGATTTTTGAGTACGGGATGGTTCAGCAACAGACCTTCCGCACCTTAGCCCCTGTGTTTCACCCTTTGGTCGAGACAAGCCATTGGGCAATCCTGCATTGGTTGATGCGCGACGGCCTTTGTAGCAGGCATCAAGACAAAAGTCCGTTCGCTTGGCGAGCAGACTACGTGGCGCAAAGGCTTCCTAAATACCTAGACTTAGGCCGCCATGGCAAACTGAGTGTTGCCGACTAATTTTTGGTCGTTATTTTTTACGGAGTAACCAACCCTGCTCCGGCATGCTTACGAAACGACTACACCTTCCCGTCAATACCAGGCAGCCCCTTTTTTATTCATTTTGTACAGTCCTGCTGTGCCAAAAGTGACAACAGACAGGTAAAAAAGCCAACACGAGAAAGAACAATGCAAAGGTAAACCAAACCCGGGACTAAAAGTTTCTGGCGTGCCGGAAAAATATCGCGACTTTTTAAAATGGCATTTCGTCATTTAATTGTTAGAGGCACATGGTTTTACGCAAGATTTAAATGCTAATGAGTTTTTAAGAAACGCGCAGGAAGGCATCTACACCTTTTGCCGTCCTTAGGGATTGATAATTCCCCGGACCATGGCTTGAACCGGCGCCGGGGCATCTTCCTACCTGACCAAGGCTGATTTTGGGCGGTTCAACACTGTCCCCTGATTTACTTTGGTGCGTTACAGCGGATCCTAATGCAAGACCTGCGTGAAATTATATTGTTACTCAATAAACATAATATCTACCCTTTGAAATACATGGGCAATGCTGGCGACTGCAAGTCCAAAATGCTTGCCCTGTATGAAGGAATTGCCAAAGATAAATTCACTACTGATGAGGATGCTACCCAGGCGCTGTACGCAACGGCGGGCGATAGTTCGAGTTATCGCAAGCTAAAATCGGAACTGCGCGAAAAACTGCTGGATGCCGTGTTGCAGATAAACACGGAAATGGACAGCTACACGGATTATCAACGGGCCTACTATAATTGCCATAAACAATGGGTCATAGTTCGATATCTGACGGGCCAAAATGCGAACATGGCCGCTTTAACTTTATCCAACCGGCTTTTAAGGCAGGCCGAAAAATATGACTTCACCATCCTATGCATGGACATTGCGTCTTACCTCCGTACCCAGTACGGGCTCAGGGAAAGTAATGACAAACGGTTCCGGGATGCCAATCAACTGTTCAATTACTATCAAAAAATATATCAGGCCGAGAGCCTGGCGGAGGAATTATACACCACCCTGATCGTGCGGGTCGTGAATAACCGTTCCGCACAGGAAGAAGTGTACAGCACGGCGGTGGAATATTATGAACGTATGGAGCCCGCTTTGCAAATGTATCAGTCGTACAAGCTGAACATGTACGGGTATATGATCGGCCTGATGCGTTACACCACCGTGAACGACCACGTGCAGGCACTGCTGTATTGTGAGCAGGCACTGCAGTTTTTTAAATCCCGCCCGTATGTGGCGCAGGTGCCGCTCCAGATATTTAACTACCAGCATTTGATGAGCAATATTCATCTGGAACGGTTTGATGAAGCCATTAAATCAGCCCAGCACTATCTTCCATTGATGCAGGAAGGGACATTCAACTGGTTTAAATTCAAGGAGTTATACTTGTTGCTGTTACTACGTATTCAACAGTATGCGGAAGCGGCAGAAGTGTTAGCCAGTGCTTTTGAACATGCGCGTTTTGAATTTTTGCCGGATAATGCCAAAGAACTCTGGCGTATTTATGAGTCGTACCTGTTCTACCTGTCCCGGATTCCGAAATTGAATTTTTCACTGAAAAGTAAGGCTTTTCGCCTGGCCAGGTTCATCAATGGAGTACCCATTTTTTCGAAAGATAAAAGTGGTATGAACGTAGCGGTGCTGGTCATTAAATTCCTGTTGCTGTTGCTGGAACATAAATATTCGCAGATGCTGGACGAGGTGGAAGCAGCGGAACAGTATATCTACCGGCACTTACGCAGCGCTCATACGCAGCGTAGCTATTACTTCCTCAAAATGTTATTGCAAATTCCTTTGGGTAATTTTGACGTTCAAACAGCCCAAAGCCGGGCCGAGCGTTTTAGGGAAAAATTACATGCTATCCCCCTTCAACTGGCGAATCAGACGTATGAAGTGGAAATCGTTCCGTATGAAGATTTGTGGAATTACGCCCTCGATTCACTGCAGAAAAACGCAGTAAAATAGTCCCTCTTAAAATTTAATAATTATGAAAAGCGCTTCCTCTTATCTACTTGACAATGAATGGCCTAACAGCCTACATATCATCATTGTAGACACCACTATGGTTTAGCTTGTACACCCGGAGGGCAGCATGCCGATCGCTATTCCTACTCATTATGACTGGGTTATGCTGCCCTCTTTTTTCATCATCCGGGTTACACGTGCGTTTTCAACCGCCGCATACCCTCCAGACAGGCCCGCCCATTATGGTAGGGGCATTTCCATAAGTTCACTTTATCGTCTGCCGGGTCCGGCTGCCCGTCACGATCCACGCGCCAGTACCACTCGCCGAGTGTAGGATCGAGCAGATGGCTTTGAATAAAAGCCCAACTGTTTTCGGCAGCCATGTAAAAGCGGTTGTTGCCGGAAATTTCCCAGGCATTTAAAAAGCCCACCATGGCCTCCGCCTGCGGCCACCAGTGTTTGTCGGTATCCAGGCCATGCGGGCCGTCTTCGTTGAACAGGCCGTTGTCGCTGTCAATGCCTTCGGATAAAGTGCGGCCGGCCATACGCAAAGCGGCCTGGCGGGCGCGCTGAATGAGGTCGGCATCGCCTGTTTGTTCAGCGGCTTCCAGGATTAGCCAGCTCGCTTCTATATCGTGACCGTAGGAAATGACGGAGGATTTCGGGCGCCAGTGCTCGTCGAAGAACAACTGCAAATGCGCCGTTTCCGGGTGCAGAAAACGGGTCAGAAACAACTCCACCAGGTTCGCGAGGGCCGGTTTCACCAGGTACTGGCCGGGCAGCAGTACCAGACTGGCATAAGCTTCCAGGACGTGCAGGTGGGTGTTCATCGTTTTAGCTTCATTCACGTCTTTATCGCTCAGCCGCTGGTCGGAAAGAACTTGCCAGTCCCGGCTAAAAGCCTCGAAATAACCATTTTCCTGCCGGTCCAGACTAACGCGCTCCAGTAGATCGAAGGTTTGCTCTGCCTTTTCACCGGCCTCCTGATTTTGGGTCAACAGGTAGTATTCGGACAGTGCATATATGGCGAAGGCCTGGGCGTATACCTGTTTCTTCGTCTGGCCGGGCTGCCCATCGGCGGTGACCGTCCAGAAAAAGCCGCCGTGTAATGGGTCCCAGAAGTGCCCGATCAGGTACTGATAAGCCCGGTCGGCTACAGCGGCATACCCCTGATCGGGGAACTGGCGGGCCGCCGCCGAGAAAGTCCACAGGATGCGGGCATTGAGCACCACGCCTTTTTCCGCCGCCGGATCGATGTGCCCCTGTCCGTCCATACGGCCGATAAAACCACCTTGTTCATGGTCAACAGTATGCTGCATCCACCAGTGCAGAATGCTGTGGAGCTCGGCGCGGAGGGCTTCGACGGTCATGGTTGTTGCAGGTTTTTCCGGATCAGGGCGATTCTGGTTTGCACACTCGCGGCGGAGCGCAGTCCATCGGGCGGCGTATTTTCCACGTAATCAAGCAAATGCGCGACGGTGCTGGTGGCCACGTGCAGCCGGGTATCCGAAGAGGCATAGTAGATGAACACCTCGTTGCGCTCATTCACGATCCAGCCATTGCTGAAGGCGACATTGGATACGTCGCCCACACGCTCGCCGCCTTTGGGCGCCAGAAAATGGCCGCCCGGCAAGTGCGTCACCCGCCAGGGCTGGGCCAGATCGGTCAGGAACAGGTACAACACATAACGCAGCCCCGCCGCCGTATTACGTACGCCGTGGGCCAGGTGCAGCCAGCCGCGTTCCGTGCGAATGGGTGGTGGGCCCTGGCCATTTTTCACCTCTTTAATGGTGTGATACACCTTCGGATCGATCACCGTTTCGGTCAGCACCTCGGCGTGTTCCATGCTGTCGGTGAGTCCCCAGCCAATACCGCCGCCGCTGCCCACATCGATGAATCCATCCTGCGGGCGGGTATAGAGCGCGTATTTGCCGTCGATAAATTCAGGGTGCAGTACCACGTTCCGCTGCTGCCCGGTATGGCTGATGAGATCGGGCAATCGTTCCCAGTGTTTCAGATCCCGGGTACGGGCAATGCCGCAGGCCGCTGTGGCCGCCGTGGTATCATGCGAGCGGTTCCGGTCTTTGCGTTCGGTGCAGAACAGGCCGTAAATCCAGCCGTCGGCATGCCGGGTGAGCCGCATATCATACACATTGATGTCCGGATCTCCCGTTTCCGGCAGTTCCACCGGGTAGTCCCAGAAGCGGAACTGATCTACGCCGGTCGGACTTTCAGCTACCGCAAAAAACGACTTCCGATCATGGCCTTCGACGCGTACGACCACCAGGTATTTGCCATCCAGGTAAATAGCGCCGGCATTGAAAGTGGCGTTAATTCCCAGGCGTTCCATCAGGAAAGGATTGGTTCGTTCATCGAGATCGTAACGCCAGTAAACAGGGGTATGGGCGGCAGTGACGACCGGATTTTTCCAGCGGGTATAAATGCCGTTGCCGTTTTGGCGGGGAAGGTTAATACGCGTAACGAGGTCTTCGTGGCGGTCTAGCAGCTTTTGCTGGGCGGATTGAAAAGAAAAAGAGGTAGGCGTCATGTTACTGCGGCTTTAAAATTTACTCCGGTCATATAATCGAAACATCACTACGTCGTGGCCGGGCAGGGTGATTTTCAAGGGCTTATTGGTGGAGATGATAAAGTGGCGGCTATCCCAGACGTCTATAATCCCATAGCTTATCTTGCGCGCATCCAGCGTCAGGTGGGTGAGCGGATCCTCGATCACCTGCGCTTTCCAGTCAAACTCAACGTTCTGCGCGCGTTGTCCCCGGTTAAAAAAACAAACAGCCCAGCAGCTATCATGTAAGGGCCTGATCCAGGTTTCGACGCTATCCTTACTGGCGTACATAAAAGCCGGGATGCCCAGCGAATCCTGATCGATGCCAATGACCTGGCGATTGGTCAGGATGGCCCGGGTTTCGGCCGACATGGAACGCAGATCATTGCCGGCGATGAGCGGCGCGGCCAGCATAGCCCACAGGGAAAAATGGGCGCGGTCTTCATTGACACGCATGCCTTTGCCTACTTCCATCATGTCGGGGTCGTTCCAGTGGCCGGGCCCGGCATAGGCCCGCAGGGGCTTTTGCAGATCGAAAATAGCCATTACCCCCAACGATTTCCAGGTGCCATGATCATGTATGCAGTCGAAACAGGGATAAATATCACCCGTCGTTCGCCATAAGTGGCCGACCGGCGTTGCCCATTCCCAGGGTTGGTTACCGCCCCATTCGCAGAGGCTGAATACCATGGGCCGCCCGGCTTTGCGTAGGGCCTTGCTCATCGTCGTGTAGGCTTCTTTGGCGGTCAGCCCTTCCGTGTTGCACCAGTCGTATTTCAAATAATCTACGCCCCAGGAGGCATACAAGCGGGCATCCTGGTATTCATAGCCGCGGGTGCCGGGGTAGCCGCCGCAGGTTTGGGTGCCCGCACAGTTGTAAAGACCAAACTTCAAACCCTTGCTATGCACATAATCGGCAATGGCCTTCATCCCACTGGGAAACTTGAGCGGATCGGGCACGAGATTGCCGTTTTCGTCGCGTTCCTTGGCCATCCAGGCATCGTCGAGGACTAGATACACGTAACCGGCGTCGCGCATACCCGAACTGACCAGCGTATCGGCAATGCCCCGCACCAGTTGTTCATTGATGTTGGTCGCAAAGGTGTTCCAGCTGTTCCAGCCCATCGGCGGGGTAGCTGCCAGGCCGTCGAATTTCTGGGCCCGGAGCCCGAGCGTGGTGCAAAACAGAGCTGCAAAAAGAAGGCTTCTGAACATGTTCTTATAAATTTTAAACGGACCGGCTTATGGTTTTATAGGCAAGTTTGAGTGGTTTGAATAGGTTTGTTGGTTTGAATATTTGATTGTCAGGTACTTAAAATCCAACTTTATTCAAAACCATTTTGCGTTGACTATAAACCCTCTTTTTCCGTCACTGTAACTTCCGCCGTGGCGTAATCATCGGCATAATCCTGCATTTTATCATACCAGTTGAATTTTAAAATCAGTGAGGTGACCGCAATGACCGCCAGACAGCCCGTAAACGCGGTCCAGGATTTAATAACCATAAAAATCGGGGCAGCCGTCAGCGCGGTTTGCCAGGCCAGGCCCACGATCACATTCACCATATCCCGTTTGAAATCCTTGTTTTCCACCAGCCCGGGATGTTCTGCCGCCAGTTTATCATGGATGGGTTTCCAGAAGCCCCAGGGCCGGACTTTCAGGTAAAAAGCTTTCAGTACCGCTTCGTCATCAGGCGGGCTCAGCAGGGTACCGGCCACACAACCGACCAGGGAAATCAGCAGAATTGCCGGAAATGCCCAGATTTCCGGCATTCCCGGCAACAAGAGCGGCACCAGCATGGCCCCGACTATGCCACCGGCCATACCCCAGAAATAACCGTAACTATTAAAGCGCCACCAGTACCATTTCAGCAGGTTGGACGCCGTATAACCACCGTATAAAGCGGCCACGATCCACTGCACAATATCGTTCAGCGAATGCACGAACAAACCGATGACCGTGCCCAGCACCACGAAAACCACCGAAACCAGGTAACTCAACTGCACATAGGTTTTTTGTGAAGCATGCGGATTGATAAAGCGCCGGTAAATATCATTGACCAGATAAGCGGGCGCCGCGTTGACCGTCGCCGCAAAAGTGGACATAAATGCCGCCAGCAAACCGGCAATGAGCAGGCCCAGCAAACCCACCGGAATGTAGTTTTTCATGGCAAACGGCAGGATCAGATCGAAATCCACCCCGCTGCCCATGGCCCGCAATTCGTCGCTGAAAAAAGCCAGCGCCAGTACCGCCAGACCGGCAATGAGCAGGTAACGCGGGAAAAGCAGCACGACGTTGACCAGAAAACTCATTTTCGCCGCCTCCCGGGGGGTGCGTGCCGACAGCACGCGTTGCATATCGTAGTTCGGCGCCGGACCCGCCAGCGACTGCAGACTGCCTTTAAACAACATCATGGCCCAAAATGCACCGAATATGGACCAGCCGTCGGCCAGGATCTTACTGTTCGCCGATTCCAGCAGTCCCGACCAGTCCAGATCGAGGCGCCAGTTAAAAGATAGTTCTTTCCAGCCCGCCGGAATATGCTGGGCCAGCAGTTCCGGACTCACCTGCTGCATCGCAATAACGCCCACCGCCACACAGGCCACCGTCATCAAAAAGTACTGCATGACTTCGGTAAAAACCACGCTGAACATGCCGCCTTTGACCACGTACAAGGTGGTTAAAACCGTAATGATCAGGCCGTAATACCGGGCATTCCACAGCGGATCGTCCGCCAGCGACCAGGGTAAAAAGGTGGCGGCGAATTTTCCAATACCAATGAACCCGAAAGCGATGAACCCGATGACGTTCAGCAGGGCGAACACCACCACGATCAGGTTGGACAGCGTGGCGCCGCGGGATTTACCAAAACGAAAAGTGATCCACTCCGCACCGGTCATGACCCCCGAACGCCGCAGCCAGACCGAAAGGAAAACCATCATGAAAACCTGGTTGAACACCGGCCATAACCAGGGAATCCAGACGCTTTTGAGACCGTAAACGAACAGCAGATAAACCATCCACATGGTGCCGCTGATGTCGAACATGCCCGACGCGTTGGACAAACCCAGCATATACCACGGCAGGGTGTTTCCCCCCAGAAAGTAGGAGCGCAGGTCGGTAGACGCCCGTTTGGAAATCCAGAGCCCGATGACCAGGGTGGCCAGGATGTATCCGGCAATGATCGCAATGTCAATCCAGTGTAGCTGCATGAAAATGAAGGGGGAAATTAGTTAACAGGTTTGTTTTTAGGTTGCGAGGGGGATTATTGGAACGCGGATTATACGGATTGAACGGATTTTCACAGATTTGTTCCGGAAGCTTCTTACGTTTTGGGATGGCCCCAAAGCAAAAAATCTGTTTTTATCCGCGTAATCCGTATAATCCGCGTTCCAATTGCTCTACGGTTAAAGCTTTGGGATTTTGTGGGTAACCCTCAACTTTCTCAATTCCCTATCGTCATCTTCCCTTGCCCGACCTTTTTCCTCTTCGGCATCTTATACAAGTCCGGCAGGTCATGCTCGAACAAAGTGGCCGGATCGTTATAAAAATTCATAAAATCCGGGGAGCAACTGTGTTTTGGGTAGGGCGCGAAATGGTGTTTGGAATTGTCATTGCGCCAGACCAGCACGTAAGCAATACGCCGGCCCACCGGATCGGCCTGGATGTTTTTCAGCAGCACATGGGTCCACCAATCAGCGCGGGGCACGGATTCCAGACCGGTTTCGGCAATGGCCGACACCTTGCCGCGGCTTTCCGCCACTTCCACCAGCGTATGCAGACGCTCGCGCAACCGGAGTTCGCCGAAACTGTCGCGCATATCACCGTAGTCGTCCATACTCATTACGTCCACCCATTCATCGCCGGGGTAGGAGCGCAGATAATCGGCTGCGGTCGCGTAGTCTTCCGACGTATTATAGACATACAGCAGGTTATGCAGTTTCTTCACGTCGCGCAGGTAAGTTACCGTGAAACGCCACAGCGCTTTAAAGTCTTCGGGCGTCGTATGCGGTTCGCCCCACCAGAACCAGCCGCCGGTGAGTTCGTGAAAAGGCCGGAATAAGATCGGCACATAGTGGCGGTGCGCGCCTCTGCCGACGCGCAGGTCCGCCACGAAACCGGCAAACCGGTCCAGATCCGCTTTGAATTTCTCATGTTTCCATCCGCCCGGCAGAATGTCGCGCACGGCCGCCGTCGTATCCCAGGCATCGCCGCCGGTATGGTAGTTATCGAGGTGCCAGCTCAGGGTAATGACCCCGCCGCGGGCATAGCCTTCCTTGATCCAGCGTTTCATGCGGTCGAAAGGCACGCGGTCGATGTTGTTGCGTTCGTCGCGTTCCAGGTGGCCGAGTTCCCAGCCGTACACCGCCGGGTAATCCCCGCAAACGGCATGTACGTCCGAACCGTTGAGCGAGTCGGAGGCGCGCCACTCGACGCCATAAGCCAGATCATCCTGGTGGCCGAACAGCAGTTGATTGTTGCGGCCGATTTGCTGCAAATTAAGAAACAGCGCCCGGGTCCGTTTGGAAGCCTGCGGATCGGTGAGGGTCTGGGCGGAGGCCGAAAAAGCCAGGGCCAGCAGCAGGAAAAAAGGAGCTTGAATACGCATAACGGCGGAAATATACGACCAGGTTAAACGCTCCCAAACCTGCCAGGACATTTTTATGGCCGCTTTTTCATCCGCATCGCCTCGACCACGGCCGGCGGCAGCAGCGGCAGACCAATTTTTGCCCTGGCATCGTTCACCGTATTCTCGTCGCCTTCCCATTCGGGCAGTTCTACACTGCCGTCTTCCAGTATCTGGTAGCCCAGCAGGTAGCGCTGCGGTTTATGCATCAACAGTCTGCTGCGGTCATAACAACGCGCATACGCGATCCAGGGGAGTTCACCCGCCTCACAGGCTTTTTGTAAATCCGGCAGCCAGTTCAGTAACTCCACAAAATCGTCGGCGCCCATCAGTAAGTGAAAACCATTGTACCTCGCGCTCTCGCTGAAATCGCCTTTTCTCATCCAGCCCGTTTTTTTTAGGAGGGGCAGCAGGGTTTGAAAATTCGCCTCGTACTGTCTGCGCACGGTAGTCTCGCTCGCATACGGCAGCACTACGTCATAATCGACTTCTCCGGGAAGCTGGGCGGGGATGGAATTCAGCTTGGTGGTCAGCTCTCCCCCCGCTACCCGACAGGCATCAAACCGAAGCGAATCGATCAGGAAGGACTCCCGCGCATATTTGAAGCCTTTATAACTGTCGCGGACTTTCTTTTCGAGCAGCGGCCAACGCTTGTCCGCGCGCAAAGGATCAAAGCGGGGATCAAATAATAAGAGCATCAGTGCATCCTCGTCTTCTTTCGCCAGCCATTTGTCGAGATAAGCGTAAGCGGCAGGTTTGTTGTTTTCGCTGACCGCTTTTAACGCATACTGATAAAACATGCCCGCTAGCGTCCGGTTGGACTGCTTGATTTCCGTGCGGCGGTTGAGTGCACGACCTTCTGCGGTATGATTCGGGCGGTAAGGCGCTGTGCCGGCCGACGCGAGCGTGTAAAAGCGGTAGGACGGAATTTTCAGCACCTCCGTCAGGTAGTAATATACGGCCTGCACGCGCTTTTGCGACAAGGCCAGGTTGTCCTTACCAATGCTGTCCGTATGCCCGGATAATTCGAAAACCAGGTCCGGAAACTGTTTGACATATGTAGCAAAAGAGTCCAGTACGGCCTGATGTGCGAGCGTCAAGGCAAAGGCGTCGTTTTCATAGACCAGCATTATCGGGTCCATCAAAGGACTGATGCCCAGCGCTACGGGATCGTAACGACTACAGTAATAAATGGCCTTGTCCGCTACGGCGGATGTATCCGGCATTGCCACCACGGCTACATTATCGACAAAATAATGGATGTCGGCATAACTATGCGACCGGGGCCACTGCGGGTCGGCAAAAACACCGATCATCAGATAATTACTGGTACAGAGCGGCCGGACCCGCCATTTTACCTGGTACCAGTGGTCATACTCCAGCGTATCCACCCCCATAAAGGGTATGATCAGCGACTTTCTTTGCTCACCGATGAAGAACGACAGATTCTGCGGCAGAATGGCAATGCCCAGGTGTTTGCCCCAGTCCGGATCGTAGCGTTTACCGCTTTGTACAAATGTCCAGAAACTGATTTCATACAGCTGCCCGACGCGCATCGGTTCCGTCGTGCGGGCAAATAAGTGCGAAGCGCCTTCCACCCCGTTATAAACGCCATTCACGCCGGGGTAGTAGATCATCGACATCATCGCCTTGCCTGCACGCGGCGATATTTTGTCCATCGGACACATCCGTCCTTTTCTCTCATCTCTTTCATCCGAGGTCTGCTTATAGTCCTGAAAACAAAAAAAGCAGAACCCGCCATCGCCCCAATGGTACACGAGCGAGGGAAATTTATCGCGCGGTACACAGGAAATACAGCGTACGTCGCCATGTTCTTCAAATCCGCCATTCAGGAGGATGCTTTTCTGCGCAAAAGCAGGGATCGTGATCGAACAGATCAGGAGCAGGAGGAAAGGAGGAAGCTTCATTTGAATATAGTAAATGCCGTGTTTTTCCGTACAAACTTCTTTTACCCGGACAAATTGCCTTAAAAAATTGGTCTCGTCGAATAGTATATGGATAATTTTGGGCCCGCCCCTTTTCCGAATCCCAATAGCCGGAATCAGCCACGCAAACATGACCAAACGCTACCCTTCCTTTTACTTGAGCGCCGCCCTTGTAGTAACCGTCACCGCCGCCCAGGCCCAGGCGCCCGTTATCAACGGCCTGAGTCCGCTCAGTAACACGGTGGAACGCTACGGCAAATTTGAAGTGACGCTGGACCTGACCGCCAGCTACGCCAATCCCTACGACTACGCCGACATCCAGGTCACCGCGGTTTTCACCGCACCCAACGGTCAGACCCGCACCGTAGACGGTTTTTATAGGCAAAACTACCTGTTTACCAATCCCCAGACCGGCACGATTGCCGCCTCCGGACCGGGCGTGTTCCAGGTACGTTTTGCCCCGCCGGAAACGGGCGCCTGGACCTATGTCATCAGTTGTACGACGGCTGACGGCACCGGTAGTTTTCCCGCCCAGACCTTTCAGTGTACCGCCGCCAGTCCCCAAAACCACGGGTTCGTACACGCCGGTCAAACCAACTACCTGCATTTCGACGACGGTGAACAGTACATACCGGTCGGGGAAAATATGGCCTGGCAGCAAACCAATATTTACCAGAATTACAGCAACTGGATAAATGACCTGCGCAACCATGGCGGCAACTATTTCCGCCTCTGGCAAACGCACTGGGGACTCGGCCTGGAATGGAAAAACGGGGGTTACGCGGGCCTCAAACAGTATAAACAGGACCATGCTTTCTACCTCGACTGGTTGTTCGATTACTGCGCCGACAAGGGGATGTACGTCATGTGGTGCCAGCAGCACCATGGCCAGGTTTCCTCGAACGTGAATCCCAACTGGAGCGAAAACCCCTACAATGCGGCGAACGGCGGCCCGGCAGTCCACACCTGGGATTTTTTTACCAATGCGATCGCAAAAGCGCTGACCAAAAACCGCTACCGCTACGTCATTGCCCGCTGGGGATATGCGCGCAGCATTATGGCCTGGGAATTATTCAACGAAGTCGTCTGGACCGATCAGTTTGCGCAGCATAAAGCCGAGATCGCCGCCTGGCATGCGGAAATGGCCGCTTTTTTCAAACAACATGACCCGAATGGACATACCGTGACCACCAGTTATGCCGAGGACGACACCGACCCCGCCACCTGGAACCAGCCGGATATTGATTTTACGCAAACCCATTTTTACATCCATACGCCTAATCTGGAGCGCGTACTGGCGAACGGCGTGCGTGCCCACCTCCAGGCCTTCGATAAACCGACCCTGACCGGCGAGTTCGGCCTCTCCGTCGACGGCGCCGGGCTGACCAGCATCGATCCGACCGGGATTCACCTGCACAATAGCCTGTGGGGGCCGTTGTTTGCCGGCGGACTCGGTACGGCCATGACCTGGTGGTGGGATACGTATGTCGAGCCGCAGCATTTATACCACCATTTTGCAGGCGTATCGGCGGTGAAAGACCTCATTCCGCTGCATAGCGCCGACTTTCGACCGGTAAACGTGGCTGTTACCGGTGCGCCCGCCGACCTGAGCCTTACGCCGGTGATCACTTCCTGGGGCGGACTGGCCGATACCGATTTCACCATTTCCTCTGCGGGAGTCGTGTCGCCGGCCTCCGCGCAGCTCGCTCAGTATTTATATGGTTCCACCTGGAATACGCAGTTTCGCCGGCCGCCGGTTTTTTACGTGACCTATCCCCAAAGCGGGACTTTTACCGTGCAAACCAACGGCAATACCGGGCAAAATCCGAAGATCGCTATCTGGCTGGATGGGGTGAAGGTGCTGGAACAAAATGCGGTGACCAATCAGGCTTATTCCATCAGTGTACCGGCCGGCGCCCATACCATTAAGGTGGATAATACCGGCACCGACTGGGTGGGCATTGAGTCCTATTCCTTCGCCGGACTTGGTTCGGCCGTCGATGCCTACGTGCTGAAATCAGCCGATCATGCGCAGGTGGCCGGCTGGGCCTTGAACAACCGCTATAACCACGACTATATTGGCACGTACGGACTGCCGCCCAGCGCAAACGACGCGGTGATCACCGTGCCCGGCGTCGTGAACGGCTCCTATCTGGTCAAATACTACAACTGCCTGACGGGTACTTTCCTTTCCCAGGCAGCCGTAACGGCGGCCAATGAACAACTGACGCTGGCCCTGCCGACCTTGCTCTGGGATGTGGCTTTCGTGGTGAACAACCAGTCGGTGAACGTGGTGAATGCGCCCCCATCATTACCGATGCAGGTTTTCCCCAACCCGGTTACGAGTGGTAATCTGCACGTGTCGGTCGAACTGGAGACCGCTTCGCCCGCCGTCATAACACTGCTGGATGAGTCAGGCCGCGAGTTGCGCACCCTGTTCAGCGGGGATTTGCCGGCGGGCCCGCAAATGGTGCAGGGCGTAGTGCCGGATGGTTTGCCGGCGGGTGTATACTGGGTGAAAGTGCAACTGGCCGGACGGGTAGGCACCAAGGCGGTGATGGTAGCGAAACCCTGAATTTATTTAGCGCCTGACCAGTGTAAAAAGTCCCGGTTATGGGACATCGCCTCCCCGAAATAATCATCAAAACCCGGGTGGTTGTGTTTTTTGTCATTCTGTAAGAATCTGACGATTACACCAACCGCTTACTAATTCATACATCATGCAACGTCTGTTTTTTCTTTTGTTCCTGTTTACGCAGCTCAACACATTTGCCCAGCCACTTCCCCTCATCGACAGCCCCTGGCAGTTTCGACAGGGTGATAATGCCGGCTGGGCCAGCGAAAAATATGACGACAGTAACTGGCTGCAGATCCCCATTGGCCAAAGCTGGGAATCCGCGCTGAAAAGACCTTTCGACGGCCTGGCCTGGTATCGCCGGACGCTGGTCGTGCCCCTCGCTTTTCAGTCCGAAGCGATGGTCAATGGCGGCCTCATACTGGCTATTGGTAAAATCGATGATGCCGACGAAACCTTCTTCAACGGCGTGAAAATCGGCGGCCTGGGCGATTTTCCGCCGGGCAATGGGACCGCCTGGGATGTGCAGCGGCGATACACCATCCCGGCCGAACGGGTGCACTGGGGCCAAGCCAACGTGATTGCCGTTCGGGTCAGCGATACCGGCGGCGGCGGCGGGCTGCATAGCGGCGAATACGGTCTGGAACCGATTTCCTGGAAGGATAAAGTCCACCTGACGATCGCCAATGCCGACGCCAGCAATGCCTATGCGGAAGGCACGCCCATCAGTATTCGCGTGACCCTACAGAATGACTGGCGGGAAGCGCTGGCTGGTCAGCTGACCTGTGTGCTGCGCAGTTTTACCGGTGATTCCATCGTGCAGAAGTCGCGGCCATTTTCGGTCGGGCCCGGTCAGTCCGCGTCGTATTCGTATGCTTTTCGTCCGCTGCCACCGGGTTTTTATATTGCCCACGTCGCACTGACGGGCAACGGCGGTTACGTGCTCAGCCAGCGCAATGGATTTGCGGTGGCTCCCGATAAAGTGCCGTACCAGACGACCCGTCCGCCCGACTTCGATCAGTACTGGGCCAAAACCAAAGCCGAACTCGCCCGGGTCGCACCGGACTTTCAGGTCAAACTCGACAGCCAGCGTTCCACGGCGAATGTCGACGTCTACCTGGTGGAAATGAAATCCCTGGGCGGGGTGGGGGTGCGGGGCTGGTACACCCGGCCACGTGGCAAAGCCCATTTGCCGGCCATGCTCCATGTACAGGGCTACAGCACGATCATGGAACCTTCCGACCTGGGCAACCTGGATTTCGCGCAGTTCTTTTTGAATATCCGCGGCCATGGCAACAGCCGGGACGATGTGCGGCCCGGTTTCCCCGGTTACCTGCAAACCGGGATTGAGAACAAGGAGACCTATATTTATCGGGGCGCGTATATGGATTGCCTGCGCGCCGTGGACTTCCTATGCAGCCGCTCCGAGGTGGATACAGCCCGCATTGGCGTCATGGGCGGCAGTCAGGGTGGCGCCCTGAGTGTAGCCACGGCGGCCCTCGATCCCCGGATCAAACTTTGTCTGCCCGATGTGCCCTTCCTCTCCGATTTTCGCCTGTATTTCCAGGTGGCCCGCTGGCCCGCGAATGAATTCAAAGACTATATGGCGCAGCCGGGACATACCTGGGAACAGGTGTACAGCGTGCTGGACTACATCGACATTATGAACCTGGCGCCGATGGTCAACTGCCCGGTGCTGATGGGCGTCGGGCTGTTCGACGAGGTGTGTCCGGCGGCCATCAACTTCGCGATGTACAACTCTTTGAAGACCAAGGTCAAGCAGTACTATTTATACGCCAGCAGCGGCCATGGTCTGCCTTCGGCGCAGTACACGTATCAGCGGGAGTGGATGGATGCCTTTTTAGGGCGGCCCTGACAAGTGGAAAACCTCTGCTACGCGTGCACACCGGATGGGATAGCAGAACGGATGAAACGGATCACGCGGATCGAAACGGATTTTTGATTAAATCCGTTTTAATCCGTTTCATCCGTTTATCCATCCTGCTACGCGTGCACACCGGATGGGATAGCAGAACGGATGAAACGGATCACGCGGATCGAAACGGATTTTTGATTAAATCCGTTTTAATCTGTTCAATCCGTTTCATCCGTTTATCCATCCTGTTACGTGTGCACACCGGATGGGATAGCAGAACGGATAAAACGGATCACGCGGATCGAAACGGATTTTTGATTAAATCCGTTTTAATCCGTTTCATCCGTTTATCCATCCTGCTACGTGTGCACACCGGATGGGATAGCAGAACGGATGAAACGGATCACGCGGATCGAAACGGATTTTTGATTAAATCCG
>JANPIN010000121.1:0-97159 GCA_031425035.1 Saprospirales bacterium
AAAAGTGTCACGTCTACGCTGCCTTCTAATTTGCCATACATCCTTTTAAATTTCAGATAACAACTTGAGCCCCTTTGCCAATATAGGAAGAGGCCCGTTTCCAGTCTTTGTATCCATATACCACAAAAAGCCCTTCCGGCGGGGTGCGGCCGGAAAGGCTGGATGCCAAATTAGGGCAGGTTGATTGGAGGTTCATCGTCTCCGTGCCGGGGAAGCCAATAGCTTCCCAACGACAGCGGCGACAAGTAACGGGCGGCTTGGGATGCAGCCTTCGGTTCATCAAATGGTTATTCGGAAAAGCGTTCAGGGGATTAGAATTTGGTTTGTTGGTTTGACCGGTAAGGCCGATAAACGAACTTGCCCGGCGGTTTTCATGTGGTTTTCAAGAGTGAATGCGCGCAGCCACCCAACCGTGAACATCCCGGTTGCCTTTTTTAAAATAATTTTGCGGGCTGGTCGTTTTTTATTTTTAAAACTCCGTTTATGTATTGACAATCAATTGAATAACTAATTTTTCCTCAAAGCCATTTTGCGCTAACAATATCCCTGCCCAAAGAGCGCCATTAGCCATGGTACGCGTTTTTAATGTTATAGCAGCATTTCCCCTACCATGATTGCTTTGCGCGCATTTTACTTTTCCTTTCCGGTCCGGCTGCTGGTGTTGCATGTACGCAATCACCTCATTCTTTTGCTGTTATGGCTGGTACTGGGCATGATGATGACCGGGTTGATCGGCCGTTTTTTTGGCCTGCACTACGTACTGCTCACCCCAGAATACGGTGGCGAAGTCAACTTCTGGAGCTTTCTGCTGACGGGGGTGGGTTTCGGCACTTTTTTTATGATCTGGAACCTCACGACTTATTTGTTGAGTGCCAACCGTTTCCCTTTCTTAGCTACGCTGGATGCCCCGTTCACCAAGTTCTGCCTGAACAACAGCCTCATTCCCCTGGCTTTTTTAGCTACTTATCTGACGGCGACCACCTGGTTTCAGTGGCATGATGAATACTTTACCACTGCGGCCATTGCCTGGAATATCGCCGGTTTTATCAGCGGACTGGCTGGTCTGGTGGGTCTGCTGGCCGTTTATTTATATTTCACCAACAAGGACATCGGCGCCTTCCTGCGGCCGGGCAAATTCATCCCCAATCCCGGAAGCCGGCTGCTGGCGCCCGGTCTGCGGCTGCCGACCATTTACGAAATACAGGTCGGCTCCACCCGCTGGCGCACCGACACCTACCTGACAGAGCGGCTGCGGACCCGGCTGGTGCGCAGCGTGGCGCACTACGATCCCAAATTGCTGAACCAGGTTTTTCGTCAGAATCATTTCAATGCCGTGGTGGTGCAACTCGCTGCGCTGGTGGTCCTGCTGGGGCTGGGCTTGTTCATGGACCAGGCCTGGGCGCGGATCCCGACTGCGGCCACTTTTTTTCTGCTGGCCAGCATGATCATGTCGATGTTCGGGGCGCTGACTTTTTGGTTTCGCAGCTGGAGCACCGTTGTTTTTATCGGTATGCTGCTGATCGTCAACACCCTCAGCAGCTGGGGTATTTTTAATTACCACAACCATGCGTACGGGCTGGATTACCGGCCCACCAACCGGGCCGCATACACAGATCAGAATTTTGAACAAATGACGGCGCCGGAAAACATCGCTGCCGATCTGGCTGCCACCCGCCGCATTCTGGAGCAGTGGCTGGCTAAAAATAAAACGCCGCAGGATCCCAAACCCAAAATAATCCTGCTTTGCGTGAGTGGCGGCGGACTGCGTTCGGCGCTCTGGACGATGCAAACCCTGCAACAAACCGACCGCCTGCTGGAGGGTCAGTTGCTGTCACATACCGCGCTGATGACCGGTGCGTCCGGCGGTATGCTCGGCGCAGGGCTGGTGCGCGAACTCATGCTGCGACAACATAATGGCGAAGGCGTAGACCCGCAGGACAGCACTTACCTCGAGGATCTCGGCAAGGACCTGCTCAACCCGGTCACCTTTGCCATCATTGCCAACGATCTTTTCGTGCCCCTCACCGATTTTCGTTCCGGTAACTTCCGCTATGCCAAGGACCGGGGTTATTTGTTTGAACGCCAGTTGAACGAAAATTGCCGCGGTTTTTTTAACCGGCGCCTGGCCGATTATCGCCAGCCGGAAGCGGAGGCCATCGTGCCCATGATGTTTTTGTCACCATTTGTGCTGAATGACGCCCGCCGCATGCTGATCAGTCCGCAGGGGCTGACTTACCTGATGCGCCCGCCGGATTCGACATTGCACCCCGAAATCGACGGCATAGATTTTGGCCGGCTGTTCGCCGCCCAACAGGCCGATAGCCTGGCTTTTACCACTGCCCTGCGGATGAACTGCACGTTTCCCTTCATTTTGCCCAATGTATGGCTGCCGACCAGTCCGGCGATAGAGAGCGTGGACGCCGGATTTCGGGATAATTATGGCCTGGGCCTGGCCACCCGCTTCGTTCAGAACTTCCGCGAATGGATCAACAAGAACACCGGCGGGGTGGTCATCGTCCAGATCCGTTGCTGGGAAAAGTTGCCGGCCATTGCCAAAAGCGATACTAAAGGCATGCTGGAAGGGATTTTTACCCCGGCGGATGCGGTGGGCAACCTGACCAGGATGCAGGACTACGAACAGGATGCCGCACTCGCCCTGCTTGGTGATGTGCTGGGAAAAGACCAACTGCAACTGGTTTCTTTCTGTTACCGTCCGGTACGTAAACACCGGGAAGCATCGATGAGCCTGCACTTGAGCAAGCGCGAAAAAGTCGACCTGATGCAGGCTTTTTATTCGGTGGAAAATCAAAAAAGTGTGGCGGCACTGCGGCATGCGCTGCGTTAACAACTACGGGAAATGGGCGGGTAATAGTGGTTCAGGTTCCCAAAGCGGGAAAATATTCGTTCTTTCGCGCTGCAAAATCCTGTCCGCTATGTCCAAATCACGCAAGCCTACGCCGACCGTCGCCAATCCCCGATCGAACCGGCCTTCGGGATCGGCAAAAACCGCTGCAACCAGTACTTCGCCAAGAACGAATGCTTCGCCGGCCACCTGGTCGCTGCCGGACTTTTTTACCGATCTGCGGCTGCAAAGCTGGCTGATATTCGGCTTCGCTTTTTTACTATATGCCAACACCCTGATGCACGGATTTGTGCTGGACGACAGCATTGTCATTACCGACAACATGTTTACCAAACAGGGGGTACAAGGCATTCCGGGCATTTTTTCCAAGGATACTTTTTACGGTTTTTTCAAAGTCGAAGGGAAGGATGCGCTGGTTTCCGGCGGCCGTTACCGCCCGATGACGCTGGCGTTGTTTGCCATTGTTTATCAAATTTTCGGCGGGGAAAGCCCCTTTGTGTATCACCTGCTCACGGTGCTGCTTTTTGCGCTGACCTGCGTCGTGTTATACCACGTGTTACTGCGTTTGTTTGCCAATCAGGGGACGACCACGGCGACGCTGCTGGCCTGGATGGCGACGCTGTTATTCACCGCCCACCCTATTCATACCGAGGTGGTCAATAATATCAAGGGCTGCGACGAAATCGTGACCCTGCTGGGTTGCCTCACGGCGCTCTGGTGCACTTTTAAAGCCATCGATACCGGCCGTTCCGTCTGGAAACTGGGGGCCGGCATTTCCTTCTTCCTGGCCTGTTTGTCTAAAGAAAACGCGGCGGCTTTCGTCCTGCTTATTCCCCTGGCGCTGTGGTTCAGCGAGGCCCGTGGCTCCTCGGCAGAAACGTCGAAAAAACCGTCTGTTGTCGCCGCGAGTTGGCCCATTTGGGCGGCTTTTGCCGTGTTTTTCGTTTTACGCGGCAGCATCCTCCACTGGAAATTCGGGGCGGACGCAGAGGATTTAATGAATAATCCTTTTCTGAAATTCGAGGGCGGCAAATGGGTGCCATTCCAGTCCGCCGAGAAACTGGCCTCTATTTTCTACACCCTCGGCAAATACATTCTGCTGCTGTTCGTACCCCATCCGCTGACCCATGACTACTATCCGCGGGTGATCGGCATGGTGCGTTTCGCGAATCCGATGGTCCTGTTCAGCCTGGCCGCCTACGGTTACCTGGCCTATCAGGCGGTACTCGGTTTGCGGGACCGCAATCCGGCGCAACTGGGCGTCTGGATGTATTTATTGCCCCTCGGTATTGTATCGAACATCCTTTTTCCGATTGGTACCAACATGGGCGAACGTTTCGCATTCATGCCTTCGGTGGGTTTTTGCATAGCGGTGGCCGCCTTGTTGAGCCGCTGGACGAATGCGGGCAACCTGAAAACCATGCTCTACGTGCTGGGTGCGGTGCTTGCCCTTTTTTCGCTTAAAACTGTGGTCCGCAACACAGCCTGGAGCAGCAATGAAAATCTGTTTTTTACCGATGTAGGCACTTCCGACAACAGCGCGAAAATCCACAATGCCTGCGGAGGTATTTTATTTGACCGCGCTAATCAGGAAAAGGATCCGGAAAAACGCCTCGACCTGTGCCGCCAGTCGGTCGTGCACCTGACCAAAGCCCTGGAAATTTACCCCAATTATAAAGATGCTTTTATCAGCCGGGGCGGGGCAAACTACTACCTCAAAAACTATGACGCCGCCATCGACGACTATCGCCAGGCCGTGTTATATGGTCCGGACGACCCGCGCTGGAAAACCTACCTGGCCATGTCTTTACGCGATGGCGGTCAGTACTACGGCGAACAAAAACATGATCTGGCCACGGCGCAGCGCTATTTAGCGGAAAGCTGGCAGCTCAATGAACAGGATGCGCAAACGGCCCGACTGCTGGGAGTGGCCAATGGCGTACAGGCCAAACATCCGGAAGCTATTGCCTGGTTCCGGAAGGCCGTTGAACTCGATCCCAAAAACGCCTCCTTCCTCTTTGATCTGGGAACGGCTTATTACGCTTCCGGCGACGCTGCAAACGGCGCGCTCTACCGTCAGCAGGCCGCTACCCTGGATCCAACTATGCTCGAAAAGAAATAACATGAAAAATACACCACTGACTGAAAAACACCTGGCCCTCGGTGCGAAGATGGCCGAGTTTGCGGGATACAATATGCCCATTTCTTATAGCACGATTACGGACGAACATCGCGCCGTACGTACCGCCGTGGGGGTGTTCGACGTGAGCCACATGGGGGAATTCATCGTAAAAGGCAAGGAGGCGACCGCTTATCTGCAAAGCGCTACTTCGAACGACGTGAGCAAACTCGCCCCGGGGGACGTGCAATACTCCTGCCTGCCCAATAAAAAAGGCGGCATTGTGGACGATCTGCTGGTGTACCGCCTCGACGACGTGGCCGAAATGACTACCCCCGACGAGCAAACGTATATGGTGGTCGTCAACGCCTCCAATGAGGTCAAAGACTGGCGCTGGATGAAACGCCTGGCGCGCGGTTTCGACGTGAAACTGCAAAACATATCCGCCAAAACCGGCCTGATCGCCGTGCAAGGCCCGAAAGCGGCGGAAGCGCTGCAAAAACTGACCGATATCGACCTGAAAAGCATGAAATATTACACGTTTCGCCGTGGCCGTTTCGCTACCTGCAACAACGTGATCGTATCGGCGACGGGTTATACGGGCAGCGGCGGCTTCGAAATTTATGCAAAAAACAAGGACCTCGTCAAAATCTGGGACCGCGTTTTCAAAGCCGGTGAAAAATTCGGCATCAAACCCGCCGGACTGGGCGCCCGCGACACTTTACGCCTGGAAATGGGCTACTGCCTGTACGGCAACGATATTAACGACACCACCAGCCCGCTCGAAGCCGGCCTGGCCTGGATCACCAAACTGAATAAAGGCGTTGATTTCCCTTCTATCGAAAAATTCAAAAAACAAAAGGCTGATGGTGTAAAACGTAAACTGGTCGGTTTCATCCTCGAAGATAAACGGGTGCCGCGCCACGACTACGTCATTGAAAGTCCACGTGGCGCTGTTATCGGGGTGGTCACTTCGGGCACGCAATCACCCACCCTGGAAAAACCGATCGGTATGGGTTATGTAAAAGCAAAATTTGCGGAACCGGGCAGCAAGATCATGATCGTGGCCGGCGAAAAGCGCTTGCCCGCCGTGGTGACCAAGGTGCCTTTCGTTACGCCCGGCGTATAATTTGCCTGCTCATAAGCAGTAAAATAAATTTTTTCTACGGGTTTGCGGCCCGGCAAGGCAACCAAAGCCGGCCGGGCCGCGCCATTCCATCAAAATCGCTACTTCTATGTCACTACGATTGACCTTACGCGTATTCTTCCTCTTTTTGCTGGGCTCTTTGGATGCCGGCAACCTGGTAGCGCAATCTGATTCGACCTCTTTTTCCAGCCTGAAAATCGGGGACTGGGAGCAGCATTTACCCTGGCAGCGCTCCTTATACGTTACGCAAAGCGACAGCAAAGTGTATTTCGCTACGGAGTGGGCTATGGTGGAAATAGACAAGGCCGATCGCTCCCCGCATTTCATTACCAAAGTGGAAGGCCTGAGCGATGTGGGCATGAACCTGATCCGCTACAACGAGGAGACCGGTACCGTGGTGATGGTTTATAATAACAGTAACATCGACCTGTACCGGCCCGCTGATGGTACGGTGATCAACCTGCCGTTCATCAAAAAGAACGTCAACATTATTGGCGACAAAAAAATCTACTCGATCGCGTTCGATGGTAAATTCGCTTACCTGGCCTGCGGGTTTGGCATTTTAAAGCTCAATCTGGAACGTGGCGAAGTCGAATACACGGTGTTCACCAACCTGCTGGTGCGTTCTTTCGCCATATTTGAAAATAACCTGTATGCCGGTACCGATGAGGGCGCCTTTCGACTGCCGGTCGACGACGTGAATCCCGCTGATTTCGGCCGCTGGCAAATGCTGGGGCCGGCCGAAGGTTTTGTGACCGGAGAAAGCGTGGGTGCAATGGCCGTCTGGAATAACCAACTCTACGTCGGCATTAAAAACCTGCTGTATCGCTATGATCAGGGTGGCCTCAATGAGATCGCCGGCAACGCGGACCGGGACGTTTACTTTCTTACTGCCGAAGGCGCTGGGCTGGTGATCGGCTGGAAACGCGGTTTTGACGGTAGTGTCGAATACCTGGAGCCGGGTGGAAACCGCTATAACATCTCCTCCACCTGCGATGCCGGCAAGCCTTTTTATACCGTCGAAGATGGCAACCGCAAATTCTGGATCTCGGATGACTCCGACCAGTTTCGCTATTTTGATGCTGCCACCAATCAGTGCGATGCTTTCGTTTTTAACTCGCCGTACTCCCATACTTCTACGGAAATAACGATAGTGCGCGACAAGGTGTATGTCGGAACGCCCGGCATAGATGCCAATTTCGGACCGGGATTTTTCAAGTTTGGCGTGTATATTTTTGAAAACGGGACCTGGAAGCGCTTAACTGGTCAGACGAACCCAGAGTTGATAATTGATGACTGTAATAATGATATGTGGCGGGTGGCCGCACATCCGACCGAAGATAAATTTTACGTCGGCAGTTTTGTCGGTGGTCTGATCGAGTCCAATGGCGCCCGTACCGCGACCAAATGTTATACCAAGGATAATTCTATTCTGCAGGATGCCGGACAGTCGGGCAGTAGCCGGACGGCCATCAGCGGCCTGGCTTTCGACACGGATAAAAACTTATGGATTGCCAATTACGGGGCGACCGCTCCCATTGCCGTGCTGAAAGCAGATGGTACGCTGCGCAATTTTCCAGCTGCGCCAGCCGCTAACCTGACGTCCGTAGTCGTCGATCAGAACGGATACAAGTGGTTCACTATCGGATTCAATGGCGGCGTAATGGTCTACGACAGCGGCAAGGACCTCGATAATCCGGCCGATGATCGCTATAAAATATTTACTTCCAGCAACAGCGTCCTGCCTACCAACACGGTGAATTGCCTCGCGGTGGACCTTGACGGCGATGTCTGGGTAGGTACGCAGCAGGGAACCATTAGTTTTGAATGTGGCAGTAATGTGTTCGATGGCGCCTGCACCGGCCGCCGTCGCATTATCAATGTGGACGGTTTCAACGGTTATTTACTGGAAACGGAAGATGTGCGTTCCATCGCGGTAGACGGCGGAAACCGCAAGTGGTTTGGCACCACGAACGGCATTTTCGTACAGTCCGCGGACGGGCTCACGCAGGAGGGCCGCTTTACGAATACCAACAGCCCGCTGTTCGATAATAATATTACGGACATCGCTATTAATCAAAAAAACGGGGAGGTCTGGATCGGTACGGAAAAGGGCATAATTTCGCTGCGGGGGGAAGCTACGGCGGGTGGTAAAATCAACTCGGCTATGCCGTATGCCTATCCCAACCCTGTAGAAGCCAATTATGACGGACCGATCGCCATTTACGGACTGGCGCGGGATGCCAACGTGAAGATCACCGACGTAGCCGGCAACCTCGTGTATGAAGGCCAGGCGCTGGGTGGACAAGCCGTGTGGAATGGCCGCGATTATTTGGGTCGGCGCGTTACATCAGGGGTTTATTTGGTGTTCGCCACCAGTGTGGCAAATTTTGAAAACCCGGATGCGATTATTACCAAAGTCGTCATCCTAAATTAGGCCGGCATTTGGAAATATAGAATGTTAAAAAATAAAAGATTGTGTTCTAAAAAGCAATAACCGCCCCTTCCAACCTGTTTTACACCCGATTTTTAACGAATTTAAAACTGAAAACGGCTCCGCCGCCTATGGAAAAAACCTACACATACGATAATGCCCTGGTGCAGTTTCTGTACCACGAAATGCCTGCCGCCGATGCGGTGGAAATGGTTGCCATCATCGAGGAAGATCCCGAGGTACTTGCAACTTACAATAGTCTGCTGGCGGCTAAAACCCAGTTGCCAAAAGTTCAGTTCCAACCTTCTCCGTCGGCCCTCAACAACATTATGCGTTACAGTGCGCAAACGGCGACGGAGGTTTTTGGCTAAGAATTACGCTTACCCCCCCATGGAAAAGCCCTTGCTCTGTATAACAGATCGAGGGCTTTCCTTTTAGTGGCTGATTACGCTGATCAGGTATTCAAATACTTCCACAACAGTTCTTTCAAAGGCGTGACGTTCTTATTCGCCAGCGCGGAAATGAACATCACTTCGATACCTTTCGGCAGGGTTGGACGCAGTAGTTTTTCCAGATCTTTATCGATCAGGTCGCTTTTGGTAATAGCCAGCAGACGCGGTTTATCCAGCAGGTCCGGGTTGAATTCCTGTAGTTCTTTCAGCAGGATGTCGTATTCGTCGCTGATCGTGCGGTTGGTATCGGCCGGGATCATGAAAAGCAAAACGCTGTTGCGCTCGATATGGCGCAGGAACCGATGCCCCAGTCCGCGTCCTTCGTGAGCGCCCTCGATAATACCCGGAATATCGGCCATGATAAACGTCTGGCCCTGACGGACCTGCACAATACCGATTTGGGGTACCAGGGTGGTAAATGCATAATCACCGATCTTGGGTTTAGCGGCGGTGACCGCACTCAGCAGGGTACTTTTTCCGGCATTGGGAAAGCCGACCAGACCTACGTCCGCCAGTACTTTCAACTCCAGGATCACCCACTTTTCGATGGCCGGTTCACCGGGCTGGGCGAAGCGGGGCGCCTGGTTGGTGGCGGATTTGAAAAAGTTATTGCCTTTACCGCCGCGACCGCCGGCAAAGAGGGTTTTCATTTCGTCGCGCTCCGTGATTTCCAGCAGTATTTCGCCGGTTTCGGCATCGCGGGCTACGGTACCGAGCGGCACCCGGACGATAATATCCGGCGCATCGGAACCGGTTTTGAGACCGCCGCGGCCGTTAACGCCGTCTTTTGCGTAAATGTGCTTGGTGTAGCGCAAATCGAGCAAAGTCCACTCCTGGGGATCTGCTTTTAAAAAAATACTGCCGCCACGACCACCGTCGCCCCCATCGGGTCCACCTTTCGGCATGCCCGGGCCACGGTAAAAGTGCATACTTCCGGCGCCGCCTTTGCCGGAGCGAAACAGGATTTTGACGTAGTCAACAAAGTTTTGTTCTGCCATAATATTAATCGGGCCAGTCTGTATTTGGCCAATGTATGAGTCGGTGAAAGTGGGCCTGGTGTGCTAGTGCCGCCCAAAAAGCTGGCAAAAGTACGAAAAATATTGGCTATGTCAACTTGTTTAGTTTCCTGAAAACCAATGATTTAGACGAACGACTCTTTTTTCAGCCAAATTTTATGCTTCGTTGAGCCTTACCAAGGAGCCGGCTATTGAATCCGGAAAACGTTGTAGTTTGGTGCCTTCAACCTTCATTCCCTTGACCATGCAACAGACGATCACTGCCAATAAGAAGCGCTTAATTGACCCGAATGAACCAGTTTTCCTGGAAGGACCCAATGCGCGGGCCTTCGAGTTATGGTATGCGCTGAAAGTATTCTGGGAATTTATACGCGGTTTTCGGGCCCTGCACTTCGTAGGCCCCTGCGTCACGGTTTTTGGTTCGGCGCGTTTTAAGGAAGGCCACCGCTACTATGAGGCGGCGCGGGCGATCAGTGCCCGTATTTCCACGGATCTCGGTTTTACGATCATGACAGGCGGCGGGCCCGGTGTTATGGAGGCGGCTAATCGTGGCGCGCGCGAAGCCGGCGGCCCGTCCGTCGGTTGCAATATTACCCTTCCGCACGAGCAATATGCGAACCCCTACCTGGATAAGTTCGTGACCATTCGTTACTTCTTTGTGCGGAAGGTACTGCTGGTTAAATACTCTTACGCCTTCGTAATCATGCCGGGCGGTTTCGGTACGATGGACGAATTTTTTGAAGTGCTCACCCTGGTCCAGACCGGCAAACTGCATAGTTTTCCAATCGTTATTATGGGTATGGACTACTATCAGCCGCTGCTGGACTATATTAAATTCATGGCGGAGGAGGGTACGATTTCACCCAAGGATCTGGACCTGCTGTTGTTCACCGACGACACGGATGCGGCGCTGGAACATATTCGCCAGTATATTTCCGAACATTATAAGGTGGTTAAACGCAGCCGTCCCCATTCCTGGCTGTTCGAGCGCATTTAAGTGAATAACGCCGCTTTCAATTCTTCTACTTTACCCAGGGTATATATGCGGATGCCAAAGCGCTGGGTATCAATACCTTTCATACCGTATTTGGAAACATAAATCTCCTTGAATCCCAGGCGGTCGGCTTCCGTAATGCGTTGTTCCAGGCGGGTGACGGCGCGAATTTCCCCGGACAGACCCACTTCGCCGGCAAAACAGACGTCCGAGGTCACGCTGACATCCAGCAGGGAGGAAATAAGGGACGTTACAATGGCCAGATCAATAGAGGGATCTTCGACGCGAATACCGCCGGCCAGGTTGAGGAACACGTCATTCATGCTGAAGAAATAGCCGCAGCGTTTTTCCAGTACCGCCAGCAGCATTTGCAGGCGGCGCATATCGAAGCCGGTCGCCGAACGCTGGGGGGTACCGTACACCGATTTACTGACCAGTGCCTGGGTTTCGATCAGCATCGGCCGCATTCCTTCCATGGTCGCCGCTACGGAGCAGCCGCTCAGTTCTTCATCTTTCTGGCTGAGCAACAGTTCGGAGGGGTTGCTGACTTCCCGTAGCCCTGCGGCCTGCATTTCATAAATGCCCATTTCGTCGGTACTGCCGAAGCGGTTTTTCAGCGTCCGCAAAATGCGGTAGGTATTATGCCGGTCGCCTTCAAATTGCAGTACGCAGTCTACAATGTGCTCCAGCAGTTTGGGGCCGGCGATTTCGCCTTCCTTATTAATGTGGCCGATCAGAAAAATCGGAATATTGGTCTCTTTGGCAAAACGCAGCAGTTCGCCGGCACACTCGCGGACCTGGGCAATACCGCCCGGCGCGCTGTCCAGGTGGGGCGTGTTCATGGTCTGGATGGAGTCCACAATGATCAGCTGGGGCTGTAGTTCCTGGGCCTGCTGCAGCACTTTCGTGGTGTTCGTTTCGGTCAGGATGTAACATTCGCTTTTGAAATCACCGACGCGGTCGGCGCGCATTTTAATTTGCTCCTCGCTTTCTTCCCCGCTCACGTACAGAATTTTAGCGGGCAACTGCATAGCTACCTGCAACAGCAGCGTACTCTTGCCAATGCCCGGTTGGCCGCCGATCAGGACCAGCGAACCGGGCACGATGCCGCCGCCAAGTACCCGGTTCAGCTCCTGGTCGGGCGTAGGCATACGCATGGTATGGCCGGCCTGAATATGCTGGAGAGGAACGGCTTTGGGCGAGTCGGATTTACCGTTTGCGGGCGAGGCCCAGGAGCGGCGTTTTTCTTCGCTGGCGGTCTCTTTTTGGATGAGTTCTTCCTGATAGGTATTCCACTCATTGCAACTCGGGCATTTACCGATCCATTTGGGCGCGGAGGCTCCACAACTGGAGCAGAAGAAGATGGTGCGGGCTTTTGCCATTTTGGGAGTCAACTGTTTTAAACTAGGGCTTGGGGGTTAGCGGATCAGCAAATGTCGGGTTTTTTAAAACATTTTTAGGGGGCTGATTTTATTTTTAAAACAAAAAATATTTTTTAGGGCGGTGGGGGTTGAGGGTTTTTTGGCGTTTTTGGGTTTAGACAAATAAATCGTGACCACATTAGGCACATTAGAGCACATTAGATATAATAGACACATTCGTTAGAAGAATAGGGCGTTGGAAAACAGGATTTTGCCTTGCTGCCAGAAACTGCGGAAAAGGGGGTTATCGATAAAATAGACGACCTGGCCCTGGCCCATACGCTGAATGGCGGCTAAGGGCGTGTTTTTCAGGCGGGGTTTTACCCGGTTGCCAATAAAACCGTATGACTGGTAGTGGTCATCCAGGTAGACGGCGGCAGAAAGTTTGTCGGACATTTCATAGGCATCCGGGCTGACTTTCAGGCTGAAATATTGATTGCCCAAACCATAGGTCAGGGGGTTGGTCGGGTCTGTTTTCGCCTGGACCACCGCTCCCGGCAACTGGTCGCTGATGCCGTCGCGCTCGCGGGCGAGGTAGGGTTTGGGCTGGTGGGAAGTGTCGGTTTTAATGTTCTCCCGCGCTTTTAACTCGAACTCATCCTTGTCGGCGAAAGCCTTCACGCCACCATCAAAAGCAATAATACGTCCGCCATTCCGCACCCATTCTTTGAGCGGGTCCATTTCCCGATCCTGCAGGTCGTAATTGCCATTGGGGAAAATAAGGATGCTATAGTCGCTGAGTTTTACCCGCTGCAACTTATCTACGGGCAGGGCGGTCACCGGGTAGCCCAGTTCGCGTTCAAAGAAAAACCAGGTGTGGCCGAAAGAATTATTGTCCACATCGTCGCCGTAAACGATGGCCACCTGCGGTTGCTGTACCAGCACGAATGCCTCCGAACCAAAATCATTGCCCTTGCTGGCATACCCTGAAAAAATGGCCTGAAGCGACACATTGCATTGCGCGGCGGCAGCTTTGACCCAACCATCCAGTTCCGTCGTAACGGAGCGGTTATCAGCCCGGGAAATGACGTACGTTCCCGACTCGAACTGCTGGTCGGCCATCGCAAAAGGCCGGGTGGCATAGCGCACTTTCAAGCCTTTCTGCAACACCAGTCCCATGAATTTAGCCTCCGCAATAGAACTGCGACGAATGCACCAGGCGTAGGGAGAGGCGGCCAGCATAACTTCCGGCGCTACGTAGCGCGTCCAGGCTTTTTTGGGTTCTACGCGTTCTTTCAGCGCATAGGCGTCCAGGCCAAACGCGTAAGGCAGCGCCCAGGAAGTAATGTCGTAGGTCAGCGAATCGGAGAGATGCGGTGTCGGCTCGAACAAGACCTCCAGCAGGGTGGACTTCGGTTGATAAGCGCTGATCACCAGGTCATTGGGGTTGAGCGAAGCGCTGATTTCCTGGCCGCTGCCATAATCGAAAGCTTTAATGCCGGATAACCCTGCGCCGACGCGGCCGTAACGGATCAGGTGCCGGTCTAGCAACTGGCACAGCATATTGACTTTATTGGGGTCGTTGCTTTCGCGGATCACAAAGGCCTTGAATTGTCCCTGCGGCTGGGTAATGGAGCGGCTATAATAATTATGGAAGTTCTCCACCATTTTTCCGGCGTTCCGGCTGGCCACCTCGATGGTGGAGCGGCTGGTCGTCAGGTGATGCTGAATGCGATCATGGAGGGTAAGCGTGTCGCCAAAGCTGGTAATAATACTGCGCCCCGCACTGGAATTTCCGGCCTGTTCGTAGGTCATGCCAATGGCGCCGTTGAACATCGGATACGTATCGCCATAGGAAGGATAGAACAGGTCGAACACTTCTTTGGTAAAGTATAACCAGCCGTTGGCGTCGAAATATCTGGCGTGGTTCTGACCGATCTGCGTTTGAAATTCCCGCTGCCAGGGGGTAATAAAATCGTGCATGGGCTCGGCCGCCGGTGCAAAATAATAGGGGTTGTCGACGGCCTGTTCGTGCAGATCGGCGTGCACCTGCGGCAACCAGCGCTGATACAACACCAGCCGTTGCTGGGTTTCCACCTGCGTGGCCCAGGCCCAATCGCGGTTAAGATCGAAATAGTAGTGGTTCGGGCGGCCACCGGGCCAGGGTTCGCGGTGTTCGCGGGCATCGGGGTTGGGGTTGTAGAGCAGGTTGCTCACCTGCCGGTTCCAGTTGGTGTAGCGGTCGTAGCCGTCAGGATTGAGCGAGGGGTCGAGTATAACGACGGTATTTTTCAGCCATTCCCGCAGCTCCGGGTCCGTTTGGGTGGCCAGCTGAAAGGCCAGGATCGGACTGCATTCCGCGCCCGAAGGCTCATTACCATGCACGCTCATGCTCAGCCAGACGATGGCCACGGGGTTGTTCAAATCGGGGGCTCCATCGGCGAGGCCGGCGAGGCGCAGGTTATTTATCCGGATCTGTTCCAGGCGGGCCAGGTTTTCCGGACTGGAAAAATAAGCGACCTGCAAAGGCCGGCCTTCATTGGTACGGCCATATTTTTCCAGGCGCATGGTGCCTGTGGCGTTCGCTGCCAAATACTCGAAGTAGGAGATGAGCTGGGCATGGGGCGTGAACTGTTCCCCGCGACGAAAGGGGAAATATTCATCCGGCGATTGCAGCGGGGCCGGTTTACCCAGGGTAATACTGTTTTGCGCCAGCAGGGAAAACCCATTGGTCAGGAATATAAACAGGCAGGCAGGCAGGAAAAATCTCATGTCGGCAGGTTGACGTACGAAGTTAGGCGATGGCAAACATCGGTAATTTTTTTCGGGAAATGTCCTGCCTGGAATGCGAACGGGCGGCTGATCTGCTCCGATCAACCGCCCGTTCGCGTTTATGCCTGTTTTGCTTTAAAATACATGCTTCTCGGCGTGATAACTGGAGCGGACCAGCGGCCCGCTTTCCACGTATAGTAAGCCTTTGGCCAGGCCGACTTCCTTATATTCGGCAAACAGATCGGGGTGCACATATTCCGCCACGGCCAGGTGCATTTTGGTAGGCTGCAAATATTGGCCGATGGTCAGAATGTCGCAGCCATGGGCCACCAGGTCATCCATCGCCTGAAACATTTCTTCTTTTGTTTCGCCCAGGCCGACCATGATGCCAGTCTTGGTGCGTTTGCCGTAATTTTTAATGCGTTGGATCTGCTCCAGACTCCGCTCGTATTTGGCCTGGGGACGCACCAGCCGGTACAAACGCGGCACCGTTTCCATGTTGTGGCTCACTACTTCCTGGCCGGCAGAGATCATGCGCTCCAGGGCTTCCCAGTTGGCTTTGGTGTCGGGGATCAGGGTTTCAATGGTCGTATTGGGGCTAAGTTCCTTGACGGCCCGCACCGTTTCGTACCAGATTTCGGCGCCCCGGTCTTTCAACTCATCGCGATTGACGGAAGTAATAACGGCGTGTTTGACTTTCATCAACCAGATAGCTTCGGCTACCCGGCGGGGTTCGTCGGTATCATATTCATTGGGGCGACCGGTTTTGACCGCACAAAAAGAGCAGGAACGAGTGCACACATTACCCAGGATCATGAAAGTTGCCGTGCCTGCGCCCCAGCATTCGCCCATGTTGGGGCAACTGCCGCTTTGACAAATGGTATGCAGCTTATACTCGTCCACGATGTTGCGCACCTGGCGATAATTTTCGCCCATGGGCAAGCGCACCTTCAGCCAATCCGGGCGTTTGGGCCGGGTATCGGTGGGCGCCGGGTTAGCTTCGACGATAGGTAGTTCGATCATAGAGTAGGCCGCATGTTGCCGGCTTGGAAGTGGTATAACAGTGGGTCGCACGAAAGGGTTTTTCATGTTTCGCACGGGCGAAAGACAAAGGTAAAGATTGAAATTATGGCCGGATGGATAATCCGGTATATTCCGCAAAATCTGTCCGGTATTGGTGCAAAAAACAAACGTCCCCCGCAAATCATGTTCACGAGGGACGTTATAAAAGCGCAAAAAACCTCAACGCCGTTTTCCAAATTGCAGATTGACAAAGAAATTGAAAAACAACTGCTTGTTTTCATCGCTCACCAGAATCGGCGCTTTTTTAGCAAAAACATCGACCATGAGGCCAATTTCCATCGCTTTTACAAATTCATCAAATGCGCCCCAGTCCATGTGAAAAGCGATGGATGCATTTGCGCCGGGCAGCAGTGACAGGTTGCCGAAACCACGGCTGAAAGACGAAGCGCCGAGAATATGCGTGTTATCCAGAAAAATATCCTCGTTGCCTTCCGAATATCGTTCATGCGACACCAGGAGGGAACCCGGCGTATCGCTCACCCGGGCCAGCACCAGATAATAGGGCTTCAATATGCCGAGCGTAGGCCCAAACGAATAGCTCATGCCTACGGCAACCCCTTTCTGGCGGGCTTTTTCTGAATAATATCGTTTCACTCCCCAACCGGTCCGCAAAGCAAAAAAATTGTTCTGTTTACCGAAAACATAGGGCCGAAACGAACGGGTTGCCGAAGGGCCGGCGCTCTGGCGCTGTTCTTTCGGGTGTTTGAGTTCGCCCAGACTAATGTTATAATAGGTGGTTTTATAATAGGTCCGCAGGCGACCGAACTCCAGCCCGGGTGCGAAACCATGGTTGGTACCAACTTTCAGGTTGAATACGGTTTCGCGGTTATAAATAACCCCGACGCCCGTTACCGGCGGTTTAAAACCCTGTGCACCCACGCTGACCAAAGCGGCCAGGGAAAAAATAGCGGAGAATATGAGTCGCTGCATGATCCGTGAATTTGTTCCAAAAATAGACGTTTATGAACTATCAACAAGGAAAACCTTTGGCAGTTGTTAGACTTTAGCCTAGTTTCTTCTGTATAATGTAAGCATTAGGTTAAAATAACTGTTCTACGACCTGAAATAAATGTGAAACACAAACTTTCCAGGCCTGAAACGGCGGGATTACGGACTTTTGCAGTCCATTAGCCATTTCGCACATTTCCATATACGATCAACTCATCCCTACCGATTTCATTATGAAACCATTCATTTCCACTATTTTTTGCTGGCTCCTGCTGGCCACTTTCCCTGCCCAGGCGCAGCTAACCATCAAAGTCACCGCCATTCCGGCCAACACGCCCCCGGGGTCCAGCATTTATATTGCCGGCACTTTCAATAACTGGGATCCGAACGACGCCACTAAGATCCTGAGCCCCTTAGGCGGTGGCCAGTTCAGCATCGTATTAAACCCGCCGGTGGGTACGGTGAAGTTCAAATTTACCCGCGGCACCGACTGGACAACCGTGGAAGGCAATGCCAATGGTAATCAACAACCGGACCATGAAACGTCCTACAACGGGCAAGCCAAAACCGTCGAATTGCCCATTCTGAGCTGGGAAGACCAGAACGGCGGCGGCGGTGGTAGTACGGCAGCGCCTAATGTGCAGGTCATGGACGCCAATTTTTACCTGCCGCAGCTCAACCGCAATCGCCGGATCTGGCTGTATTTACCGCCCGATTACGCCACCACCACCAAAAAATACCCGGTGTTATACATGCAGGATGGCCAGAACCTCTTTGATGCCTCGTCCAGTTTTTCCGGTGAATGGGAAGTCGATGAAAGCCTGAACGACTTATTTGCACAGGGCGATTATGGCTGTATTGTGGTCGGCATTGACAATGGCGGAAGCCATCGCCTGGATGAATATTCCCCGTGGATCAATGCCCAATACGGCGGCGGCGAGGGCGACGAGTACCTCGAATTCATGGTCACTACCCTGAAACCCTACATCGACGCCAACTACCGCACCTTGCCGGGGCGCAGTACGACGGGCATGATGGGCAGCAGCATGGGCGGCCTTATTTCCATGTACGGTTTCTCCGAGCGCCAGGACATCTATGCCAAAGCCGGCATTTTTTCCCCGGCTTTCTGGTTTGCCGGGAACAGTCCGGCGGCCCATGTCGCCAGCCACCCCAAACAGGGCGACGCCCGGGTGTATTTCCTGGCGGGCGGTCAGGAACCCGCTTACGTGACCCAGGATATGCAGGCGGTAGCCAGTGCGATGACGACGGCAGGCTTTGCGGCCAGTGAAAAATATTTCCTCACCCCCAGCGACGGCCAGCACTCGGAATGGTTCTGGAAGCGGGAATTTCCGGCGGCCTATCTCTGGCTTTTTGCCGGCGCCGTCACGGCTACCGGCGAGGCGACCGGCGATAAGGATTTACAGATTTTCCCGAATCCGGCCGGTTCCTCCATCCGCATCAGCGGCGTGGATGCGCAGGATAAATTAAAGCTCCAGATCGTGGGGAATGACGGCAAATTGTGGCGTGATACGAGTGTGGTGGGCAATGAGCCGATCCCAACGGGTGATCTGCCGGCAGGGTTTTATGTGGTACGGGTGAAGAAGAGTGGCGGGAAGTGGCGTGCCGCGAAAATGGTGCGGGAGTAGTTTCCAATATTGGTAAATACTCCGCTGACGGGTAATTCGCCTGTTTTTCTCGTTTTTAAACCGCAGCCCGGTATTTTTGTCCCGCAACCGATCAAAACTTCCAATGCACTATGGCCAGTATCAAAACCAACAAAGCGACTTTCACCTACGGGGGAAAGGAAATCAGTTTCAATAAAAGCAAATCTCAGGTCGCCGTACGTTACACGCCGGGCATGCAGCCGGCAGCCGGCAAACGCAAAGCGGGCGCCGCCAAACCGGTGGAACAATTACGCGACTTCGAAGTCCTCGACCTTAAACGCGGCGTAGACAGCAAACTCGACGATCTGCGGACCAAACCCGAGATTTCCGTCGGCACCCATGTCTGGCTGGTGGACGGCGATGAAGATTCCGCCTTCGTACCCACCGGCTACCTGTACATCGAGTTTGTGTCCGATACGCTGGACGAAAAGGAACGCGCCCTGCTGGATAACCTGCACCTGAATATTCGCGAGCGCATCGGTTATGATGCTTACCGGGTGAGCGTAACGGAAGAGTCGCCCAACCCGATCAAATGCGCGGTACTGCTGCAAAAAGAAAAAATTGTGCGCGTAGCGGAGCCGGAATTCATCACCCGCCCGGCTACCCGCGATGATTTCGCGCAGCCTTCCGGGCGGTTCATTGGCAGTCAATGGCATTTGGAAAATACCGGCGGACAAATTCCCATCATCGATATTCCGAACGCTGTATATGGGCCGGCCCATTTCAAACCGGGCGCGGACGCCAAGGTGAAAGCCGCCTGGAATTATATGCGCAGCCTGGGCAATCGCAGCCTGAACATTGCGGTCATCGACACCGGCTTTGCCCTGGAGCATCCGCAACTGCGCGGCGATGGCACCAAGATCCGCAATGCTTTCAATGCCGCCACCCGCACCTCCGATGTATCGCCCTGGTTTCAGGCGGCCGGGGGCAGCTGGGGCGTTTTCGATCACGGCACTTCCTGTGCTGCCGTGGCCCTCGGCGCCTGGGATATTCAGGGGGTACTGGGCGCTGCGCCGAATTGCCGCTTCATTCCCATCAAACTCGATATCCTGAGCGACGACGCCATCGTCAAAGCTTTTGAACATGCGCAGATGAACGGCGCGGACATTATTTCCTGTAGCCTGGGTTTTCCGAAACCCGTACCGCTTTCCACCTGGGTTTACAACACCATCCGGAAGGTGGCGATGGAAGGGCGGGGCGGAAAAGGCATTCCTATTTTCATCGCGGCCGGCAATGCCAATCCAGCCTCTAACAACCAGCCGCGTCAGATCAGCGATTTTGCCACCCACCCGAACGTGTTGTGTATTACGGCCTCCAACAGCCTGGACGAGCATTCCAGCTATTCTTTTTACGGACCGAATGCCTTTATGTGCGCGCCGACCAACGGCAACAACGGCGTCGGGATCACCACGGCTACCGTCGGGCTGGGTACTGACGGCCGATCGCTGGCCCTGAGTTATACCAGCGGCTTCGGGGGTACTTCCAGCGCTGCACCCCTGTCTGCCGGCATTTGTGCCCTGATGCTGACGGCAAACCCAAACCTCACGGTAAGCCAGATCCGTACTATATTCAAACAGACCAGCGACCGGGTCGGCGCTACCTACGACGGTAATGGACACTCCGATCTGATGGGTTTTGGCCGCATCAATGCGCTGCGGGCCGTGCAGGCTGCCCTGCAACTGGCGGGCGGAGCAGCAGGCCCGACCGGCGGTTCAACGGCGGGTACGGGTACGCCGGTTACGCCACCACCGACGGCTGCGGTGCAAAAAGGGAAAGTAATTTCTACATTCCTGAACGTCCGCAACGGACCATCCACCACCAATACCAAGGTAGCCGAACTACATCTGGGCGATGTGGTGAACCTGCTGAGTAAAACCGGCGACTGGTGGCAGATTGCCAGTGGCCAGTACGTTAACGAGGACTATATTCAGGTGCTGCCCTCCGGTAATACGCCAGCGGCCGTCGTTAACAGCAGGCCGGGAAAAGTAAATTCACCAACGCTGAACGTGCGCAGCGGCCCGGGTACCGCCAATGCCAGAGTAAAAGTGCTTAAGCTGGGAGATAAAGTGCAGGTTTTTGAAACCAGCCGGGACGGATGGCACCGTATTGGCGTCAATCAATGGGTACTGGGTAAGTATATTCAGCTGGTGTAAGCAGGTTTGTTGGTTTGGTCAGGTTTGTTCATTTGGTTATCAGTTAGTTGAAATCCGGGTTTGTTCAAAACCAGTTTTGTTGACTATGAAAAAGGGTTTGTAGAGTTGATTATCAACCCTACAAACCCTTTTTTATCAACTTTTATCAACCCGCCTAATCCGGCTCAAAGCCCAGGATAATGTTAAACTTGGCGAAATTGGATAGTTTACGGCTACCGAAGAATTCCGGTTTGTCGAAACCTACTCCATAGTCGAAGCCCAGGGTACCGAACATCGGCAGGAACACCCGCAGACCCAGACCGGCGGAGCGTTTCACGTCGAATGGATTGAAGTCCTGAATTTTCTGCCAGGCATTACCCCCTTGCGCGAACGCGGTCATGAAAATGGTGCTCGACGGATTCAACGAGATCGGGTAACGCAGCTCCACCGTGTATTTGTTGAAAACACCCGCTCCACCCGGATAGCGGCTCATAATATCCTGCTGGGTATAGCCACGCAGGCTGATGATATCGCGGCCGTTCAAACCAAAATTCTGGTTGTTCAATCCGTCGCCGCCAAGGTCGAAACGTTCGAAAGGCGTGAGTGCCGTTTTATCCGACCAGCGACCCAGCAGACCGATTTTGGCCTGGGTTTTCAGCACCAGTTTACCCACCAGCGTCGTGTACCACTCGGCATCGAAGCGCCATTTTACGTATTCGATGTAGCGGTAAATATCCTGCACATTATCCGACTTGTAAAAATCGGCGCTTTTAAACGCGGAGTATGGCGGCGTCATTTGCATTTTCAACGAAATCAGCGAGCCGGCTTTCGGGAAAATGGGGTCGTTAATACTGTTGCGGGCCAGCGTCAGTGCCAGGTTGTAGTTGTGATAAACGCCGTTGGTTACAAAGCGGTTCTTATCGTCCTGAAAACTGGGGTAATTGTCCAGATTCAGGGTCTGGAAATCCAGGTCGGCACGGAAGACGAAGTTATCATCGGGGATCTTCAGACGGGTACCGAAGCCAACCGAACCCTGAATGATCTTCAACTGCTGGTAGTTTTCGGAACCATAGAAGCCGTTGGCATAGCGGTTGTAAAATCCGGCCAGCGTGAGCGAGTTGGGTTTTTTACCCCCCAGCCAGGGCTCCGTAAAGGAAGCATTATACGACTGGTAACGGTCACCCGAAGTCTGTCCGCGAATACTGAAACGTTGGCCATCGCCTTGTGGCAGCGGGTTCCAGGTTTCGCGGTGGGCAATGTTGCGTACCGAAAAGTTATTGAAAGTCACCCCGAGCGTACCGATCACTCCGCCGCGGCTAAAGGAAGTTGCGGGCTGGTAACCGGCCGATAATTCCAGTTGGTCGGAAGGTTTTTCTTCCACGGTGTATTCAATATCCACGGTACCGCGCTCGGGATTGACCGGCGTGTTGATCCCTAAAGCTTCCTGGTTGAAATAACCCAGGTTTACGATTTCCCGCTGCGAACGAATGATGTCCGCCCGGCTGAACTTATCTCCGGGACGGGTGTACAGTTCGCGGCGAATGACGTGTTCGTTGGTACGGTCATTCCCGCGGATAACGACCCGGTCGATCGTGGCCTGCGGTCCTTCATAAATGCGCAGTTCCAGGTCGATAGAGTCGTTTTCGATGGACGTTTCTACCGGATCGACGCGGAAAAACAGGTAACCGTTGTCGAGATAAAGCGAGGAAATATCACGGCCGTCCTGACTGAAAGACAAGCGGGAATCCAGCAGTTCCTGGTTATACACGTCACCTTTTTTGAGGCCCAGTACCTGATCGAGGAACTTGGTTTCATAGATCGTGTTGCCTTTCCAGACCAGGTTGCGGAAGTAATAGCGCTGGCCTTCGTTGATGTAAATATCGACCATCAGGTCGCCCTTTTTATTCCGCCAAATACTGTCTTTTACGACCCGGGCATCGCGGTAACCGATGGTGTTATAATAGCTCTCGAGTTTACGCTTATCATCTTCATACGTTTTACGCACGAGTTTCGACTTCTTGAAAATACGCCGTTTTTCGTGGGTATCCTTCATTTTTTTGCGCAAAACCTTGGCTTTCACCTGCGTGTTGCCATAGAAAGTAATATCCTGGATCTTGACTTTTTTGCGCTGGTCGATAATAAATTCCAGCCGCACGGCATTGACCTGCTTCTCATCGGGGTAGGTTTTAACGTCCACCCGGGCGTTCAAATAACCTTTTTCCACATAGTGGTTTTCCAGGGCATAGAGCAGGGAAGCCCGCACGTTATCGGTCAGAATAGCGCCTTTCTGGATGAATTTATTGACTATCCCGTTGAGGTCGTCGTGCTGATTCTTTTTCACCCCGACGAAGGAGTGACGGGAGTAGCGCGGCAGTTCCTGCACGACAATTTCGAGGAACACCACATTATCGACCCGGCGCTCCTGATTGATCTGCACATCGGTGAAAAGATGCAGGCTCCACAGCGACTGTACCGCTTTGGCAAACTGGCTGCCGGGAATACGGATCTTGTCGCCCACCCGAAAGCCGGCAATCGAGATGAGCGCACCAGCATCGGCAAACTGTGCCCCGGATACGCGGACGCCCCCGATCTCGTATTCTTTTGGCAAATCATAGGCCACTGTAGGCAGCGATGTATCGCGTGTTTGACCTGAGACAATCAGGGGGCCGGCAAAAAGCAGCAAAAGGCCGAGAATAGTAAATTTCATCTGTATCTTAATTGAATATTAGGCAAGGCCTGGATATTAGTCAATGGCTGGATGAGCACCCGATCACTGATCAAAAGTGGCGTTTATTTTTGGTTAGCTTCCGTAATCTGCGCCTGAAGCAGTTCCTGTATGTTAGCGCAGCCGGCAAACATGGGCCCGACGGACAAGTACGTGGTGCGCAGTTTTTCGAGTACCCATTTTTCGGTGAGTTCGGTTTTGCGCTGTTCCAGGGCTGCCGTCTGTATTTTCCCGTAGTCCTGTTTTAAATCGGCTTTATGGGGTTTGCTCCGGCTTTGCAGCAAAACGAACCGATACAGCGGGCTGCCATCCTGGGATTTATATTCGAAAGGCGTGGTCAGTTCGCCAGGCTGTAGTCCGTCGATAGCGAAGAAAATATCGGTATCCAGATCGGCGACTTCAAAGAAGGTATTGCCGGAACGCGGATTGGCCACGCGACCGTCGTTGTTAAAGCTCTGCTGGTCTTTATCGCCATATTTTTTCACGGCGGCGGTAAAGGTGATGGTTTTGTCGTTGATCAGCTGGCGCACGGTATCCAGTTTAGCTCTGGCCAGCTCGAGATCGGCGGGGGTGAGTTCGGGCTTGATCAGAATATGCCGGCAATGGATCAGGTTGCCGCGGCGTTCCAGCAGTTGAATGATGTGAAAGCCGAATTCGGTTTCCACGAGCGGGCTGACCTGATTTTTTTCCAGTTTATAGGCCATGGCTTCAAACTCCGGCACGAAAGTGCCGCGTTTTTGCCAGCCCAGGTCGCCGCCGCCGGTACCGCTGCCGGTGTCGGCGCTGTACTTCTTGGCTAAAGTGGCAAAATCCTCGCCGTCCAGAATACGTTTGCGCAGGTCCTGCGCCACCGTTCTGGCTTTTTCCTTCTCTACGGCGTTCACTTTTGGCTTGGCTACTATTTCCCGGATCTCTACTTCGGCATTAAAATACGGCAGCGAATCCTTCGGGATTTTACTGAAAAATATCTGCACCTCATTGGGCGTGATCGTGGCTTTACCGGTTACATCGGCCTGCATACGTTCGGCCAGCAATTGACTGCGCATATCGCCGCGCATCTGGTCCTTGATTTCGTTGACATTTTGACCGTAGTATTCTTCCAGGGCCTTCTCGTCCTGGTTAAAATAAAGCATCAGGCGGTCAACCCGTGCTGCCAGCTGGGTTTCCACTTCTTCATCATTAACGACGATAGAGTCGAGTTTGGCCTGGTTAACGAGCATTTTCTGCACTACCAGATTTTGGAGTACCACGCAGCGATACTCATCGGGCAGTTCGGTCTGTTGTTGCTTGGCATAAGCGAATTGTTCCTGTATTTCACTCAACAGGATAATCTCGCTGCCCACCGTCGCGACCACGCGGTCGATCACGGCCCGGTCGTTCTGCTGGGCATAAGCCAGAACGGAAAGCAGCAGGCATGGAATAGCAATCAATATATTTTTCATGGTCATAGTAGTAATGTGTTTAGCTGATGGAGGGGAAGGGTTGATGATGTTTATAAAGTTGATGACGTAGCGTACACCGCAGCCCCTCATAAACCTTATCAACTTCTATAAACCCGCATCAACTTTTTTAACCTGCATCAACTTTCTCATTGTTTGATCTTGATATTTTCCCGCCGTAGTTCCTTTTGATAAAGGTCTTCCTTCCACCGGTCAAGTAATTGCTGTTTTCGTTTGTGCAAAATAATTTTCGAGGCTTGTTCCCGCACGTAATCAAACGGGGCGGTGGTTTTTCCCTGTACAACGTCCAGCACCCGGTAATAGTAGCGAAAATCACCATCGCTGAGGGTGCCTTCCCGGCGGGAACTCACGTTTTCGGAAGTTAACGTGCCTTTAGGCAAAAGCGCGGCTATGTCCCCGAGTTTATACCACTTTTCATGGTTGAGCAAGGCCATGGCTGCCCACTGTTTAGCATAAGCCGCCAGTTTGGGCTCATCGGCTGAACTACGGCTATACCACAGTTTATTGATCTCCGACTGTGGTGCTTTTGGGGGTAATTTCAACAGCAGGCATTTTAAAATGGTGCTTTCCAGCTGAAACTGATCTTTGTTGGCTTCGTAGAATGTCCGGACTTCCCCTTCAGAGACAGTGCTGTCGAGTTTTTCGGCAATGATCTGCTCTTCAAAATTAAACCGCACCAGACTGGCCCGGTAGTCGCGCACCAGTTCATCGATATTCAGGTCCTTGGGAATGTTGCGCTCGGCTTCGTACATCAGCAACTGATCACGGACCCAGCGCTGCACAAAAGCGCTGACGAGCAGGGTGCTGTCGGTAGCGTTGGTTCCTTCCGGTACGACGTCGGCAAGTTCCGATGCATACAGGTTTTTATTGTACACCTGGGCCAACAGTTGATCAGCGGCGTTGGCAGGCGATGGGGAATTACAGCTCCAGAGCAGTAACCAGGAAATAGAAAACAGGAGGGCAATGATGCGCATGATGCAGATTGACAAACACTCGTCCGAAAGCAGTTGACCCAAAAAGCCGTGTTGTGGAGGCCCAGGTCCCTGTATTTACCGCTGCGGGCGCGCAAAGGTACTCACTTAAGCCATAAAACCCTTGCTAAAGAACCAAAGAACGAGCCTCCGGCGGGCAATGATGTCTTCAGGCGGTCATTTTTTTAAAAATGCGGCGGCGCGGGCCTGGGCATTTTCCCGCACGTTCAGGTAGTACAGGTTGAAGTCGCCAATGTGGTAGTTCTTACGTACGAAGAGAATGCTGCCTGGAAATTTCGGTTTATCGGCCAGCAGAAATCCGCGCCAGACTTCTGCGTCGGTCAGGCCGGGGCGCAGGGTGGCGAAGGGGCGAACGACTCCGCCGCGGTTTGCCGACTTAGGGGCATATTCTCCTTCGGTGATGGTCCAGCTGAGCGGATTGACACAAACGGAGTTGGGCTCGTTGGCTTTCCGGCGCCCGTATTTGGCCTTCCAGGTGCGCCAGGAGCAGTAACAACCCGTTTGATCCGGTGAGGTGCAGGGCGGCAGGTTTTTGAAGAAATCGCGCTCTACCCGCCAGCCGACGATGTAGCCGGCCACCAGTTGTTTTTGCAAAGGCGTGTTTTCCACCACTTTGAGTAAGAGGGTCTTGGCATGCACGGCGCCCTGGCTATGACTGGCAATAATAAATGGGCGGCCCTTATTCCAGTGTTTCAAATAGTAGTCGAAAGCGGCGGCGACATCGGCATAAGCCGTATCCAGCGCCTGCTGATTGGACACTTTATCGTCGCTGTGAAACACGTTCAAATGTGCCTGGCGATAACGCGGGGCAAATACCCGCCCGACGCCGTTGAAAATGGAGGCCTGAAACAGGATGGTCGAACTATCGGTCGTGGCGTTTAACCGGGCATTATCCACGGCAGCATTCCAGTTATTCTCGCCGCCGCGGGTGCCCAGGTAGGTCGTTGGATGAATGAAAAATACGTCCACCGCAGCCGTCGCCTGTTCATCGCGGAGGCCGTTCGGCGTACGGTCGGCGGCGTCTTTTTTCTCCGGATGCGCCGCCCAGTTCCGTAGTTGGGCATAGTCGGGTACTGCCGGCACCTTTTTAACATCAAAAGGAGAGGCCGGATTCAGCGAACGGCAGGCCGGACTAAGTAGGCTGATAAGGCCAAGGAAAAGAATATATTTCATAAAGTTGTCCATTACATATTTAAGCCACCGCAAACGGAAATCGTCTGACCGGTGACGTAAGCGCCCATGTCGGACGAGAGAAAAATACAGGTGTTGGCTACGTCGTCGCCGGAGCCCAGGCGTTTAAGCGGAATGCCGGCCAGGTAATTCTCGCGGGTTTTTTCGTCCAGCGCGTCGGTCATTTCCGTAGCGATAAAACCGGGCGCTACGGCGTTGCAGCGAATGCCGCGGGAGCCATATTCCTTAGCGATGGATTTGGAAAAACCGATCACGCCCGCCTTTGAAGCCGCGTAATTGGCTTGTCCCGCCTGGCCGAATACCCCGACAACGGAACTCATATTAATAATACTGCCGCCGCCGCGGATCATCGGTTTCAGGCAGTGTTTGGTGAGGTTGAACACCGACTTAAGGTTGGTCTGCATCACCTCATCCCACTGTTGTTCGGTCATCCGCAGCATCAGGGTGTCGCGGGTGATGCCGGCATTATTGATCAGAATATCGATTTTACCAAAATCCTTCAGCACCTGGGCGACCAGCGCTTCGGCCTGCGCATAGTCGCCGGCATCGCTTTGGTAGGCCCGCACGCTTTCTCCCAGTTCGCCGACCAGGACTTCGGCCCGCGTCGCAGAGCCGGCGCTCACGTAGGTGAAGGCCACGCGGGCGCCTTGTTCAACAAATTTACGGACCAGGGATTCGCCAATGCCGCGCGAACCGCCGGTGATGAGGGCTACTTTTCCTTCGAGAAGTGTCATAGTGCTAAAGAGTGTTGGAAAGGGTGGGTTGGCTATAAACAAAGCCGCAAAAGTGTGGAAAATTCAGAAAACCGACAGTGACTAAAAAAGAACGGGCGCCCGGATCAATGTCCAAACGCCCGGTCTTAGGTAGTTTTTTTATTTAGCTATTCGCGGTCATCGGCACCGGTTGGCGACGGCTGCGCATATAAAACCACAGGGCCGTAAAGGCCAGCACCAGAAATATGGGCAGCACATTAATCGTACTCAGTACCGTTTGCCCGGCCATTAATTCAATGTCTTTCCCGTCCGGCACCCCCTGCGCCGTCAGTTGAATTTTTTCCGCGTCTAGTTTTGGTCCGATAAAAAAGGTCTGAAAAGCCCAGTTGCCGAACATGCCCACGCCGCCCATCAGGGAAAGACCCAGTGCGCCGCTTTTAGGTACGTTTTCACTGACAAAACCCAGCATGGTCGGCCAGAAATAGCAGACGCCAAGGGCGAAGATCACGGCGGCGGCGTAGAGGGAATTGCCCTCCATGGTCCGCAACATGTACAAACCCAGCACGGCGAAAACCGATGACCCCAGCAGCACGCCGGCTGGACTCAGTTTATGAATGAGCGGTTCGCCGAAATAACGGCCCGCCGCCATGAGGCCATTGACCAATGCCAGGATCAGCAGGGCATTGGCGCCGGCATGACCCAGCAGTTTATCGATCCATTGCGTCGTACTCAGCTCGGTATTGGCGGTAAAAAACATACACACCGCCATGAAAAGGAACAGCGGCGAAAGAACCGCCGCGAACATGGCCGAGGTGGAAACGCCCGAAGACACGCGCTCGGTGCGGGGAAAACTTTGTCCCCAGAAAAGATATCCGTAAATCAAGGTCGGGATCAAAATAGTGGCGACCTGCAACTGCCAGCCCCAGCCGATCGCGTTCATGCCGGTGGCCAGCAGCGCACCGATCACGATACCGCCGGGAAACCAGACGTGAAATTTATTGAGCATGGCCGTTTTGTTCTTGGGATACATGGAGGCAACCAGCGGGTTACACACCGCTTCGACCATGCCATTGGCAAAACCGACGAGGAAGGTGGAAATCAGCAGCCCCCAGAATCCACCCGAAAGGATGGTCAATACCAACCCCAGCAGATGCGCGGCGAAAGCGATCCACATTAACTTTTTCATGCCGAATTGATCCACGAAAAATCCACCCAGGGTTGTGGCCACCGGAAAGCCGAAAAAGGCAATACCGGCTATCCAGCCCAGCTGCGAATCCGTCAGGTTAAATTCTTTGCCCAACGGTACGAGCATACCCGCCCGAATAGCAAAGGTCATCGAGGTGACGGTCAGCGCCATACAGGATGCTCTGAAAAGACGCGCATTATCAATCGTATTATCCATTCCAGGAGGATTTTGTTTTTCAATTAAAAGATGGCCAAATGTAGAAACACACCGCACTAAAACTTTTGTTTTTGCAAAAATTGTAGCAAAAATTTCCTGTTGTCCGGGTTTTCTGAAATTGACCCGTAGTTTTTCAGGCTTGTGCGCTCTGCCAAGAACTATCTTTAACCCATCTTTGCGAGCTAAACCTCCAATCCACAATGGATGATTAATAACACCATACTAGTAAGCAATGAGCAAACAGAATTAAACAATGGCATTATTCGTGAAATACATCAGGTAATACCACTGCCTACCATCGTAAGTGCACTTCAAAATGATCTTGATTTCAGCATTTTTTTGCAGGCGCTGACCCGCTCCGACCTGGGTGATTACTACCTGGAAACTTTGAACCACGGTATTTATACCATATTTGCTCCAACGAATGCCGCCTTTACGGCCTTGCTGTCCGAACTGGGTTACGCCAACCTGAATGCTATACCGACCAATACCCTGAATGATATTCTGCAGTACCACATTTTAAAATTTAATCTCCGGCTTGGCGATTTTGCTGGTATGCAGGAACTAATAACTTTGGGTAGCAAACCGCTTTCCAGCAATGGCTCCACCCTCATCGATTCCCAGGGACGGATTGCAAACCTGGTTACTACGGACATTCAGACTACAACCGGCGTCCTGCACAGTATTGATAAGGTGCTGATTCCTCTCTAGTTGGCCCGTTTTTACTGAAACAAATGTTAAAGACCGTCCCTCTAAGCCTGACTGCGCCGCATAGGTGTTATTTCATCGTTACTTTTTATAAAAATACTCGTTTCCCGATATGCAAATGCTCCTAAACGGCGTTTTTTACCCATGAAAAATTGGCTTTCCTTCCTGCTCCCGGTTTTACTAGCCGCTTCCCTGTCTGCTCAAAACGCTGATTCGCTGTCGAAAGGCGCCTGGGCCCGTATGGAAGTCGTGAACGGCGACACGATTTTTGATATGACGCTCAACCTGCAGCGGGTGAGCTCGAAACGTACTTTCAAGGATTTTAGCGAACAACGGCAGTACTATTTATACACCCGCGCTGCCCGTAAGGTGTATCCATACGCACTGGAAGCCCTCGATTTATACGATGAAATAGCGGAACAAACGCAGGACATGAGAAAAAGTCAGCGCCGCCGTTACATCCGCCATGAACATAAAGAGCTAAAGGACGACCTGAAGGATCAGATGAAAAACCTCAGCCGGACGGAAGGTAAAGTGCTGATCAAAATGATCGAAAGCCAGGTCGATAAATCCTTTTATGATCTGCTCCGCGAAACCCGGGGCGGGGCGACCGCCACCTACTGGAACACGCTTAGCAAAATGTGGGATTACGACCTCAAAGAAGGTTACCACGTCGGCGCCGACCCCCTGCTGGATGAGGTATTTATCGATTATGATTTCGGCATGCCCCCCTGGATGCACTAACTCTTTGGCTGGTATTTTTCTATAATGCTCCATAATTGCCCGATCCGGGCTTGCCAGGTGTTGGTATTGGCCACGTCGATGCGCCGTTGCACCAATACCGGATCGTTCTCTCCCAGGGCCATTCCAATTTGCCGGATAAAATCATCCGCGTCTTCAGCCAGATAAATACACTCCGCAAACCCCCGGATATCGTCGGAAAAACTGGTCGAGACAACCGCTTTGCCGGCCGCCAGGTACTCGTTAATTTTCAGGGGATAAATGCTTTTGGTCAGCGTATTACAGCGAAACGGGATCAGCACACAATCCATGTATTGCAGTAAGGACGGTAATTCTTCCAGCCGGCGGCTGCCCGCCAGCACAACGTTGGGCATTCGATCGAGTCCCAGTTGGGCCACTTCGTCGCTGTTCACCGGCCCAACCAGTAACAGGGTCATTTCCGGATAAGTTTCGGCCACCTGTTTCAGCAGTGGATAGTCGATGCGCAGCGCATCCAGATTTCCGACAAAGCCGATTACGCGGCCTTTTTTACCCTTTAATTCGGCCGGGCGCGGGTATTTTTCCTGCCAGACTTTATGAAAAACGTCAACTTCGGCCGCATTAAAGTAGGTGACTACCCGGTCGGAAAACGGGGCTTTCAATTTCAATAAATTCGTCGAGGTCACCAGCGTAACGTCCGCCTGCCGAATGGCCTCGTTTTCCAGGTCGGTACCGTGTTTATTGGTGTAATCATTTTGGGTTATATCGTCTATACAGTGATAAATACTCATTAGAGCGCCCATTTCCCTAGGTAAAACGCCGGCGTAAAAGGGATCGTAACAATTGATGAAAATATAGTCCTTTACCTGCTGATCGCGCAGCGCCCGGGCGATGGCACGCAGGATAATCGCATTGTTACGGCGTTGAAAATACTGGTAGATCGGTCCTTTGGGCAGCCAGTTAATCGGCATGGTCAGGGGCGGCTGCACGGCCACAAAATTGCGGGGAATGCTCTCCAGCCGCTCGTAGTGCAATTTTCCCCGCAGCAGATCTTCCAGGCGGATGCGCAGGGCTTTATCGCCGGCACGCATACCCTGCAGCAGATCCCGCCAGGTGTAGGGATGGTTGACGTAGATCACCGGATGGGTCTTCGCCAGTTCCTTCGCCATGGAAAGCGAAATGGAGGAATACGGATTGTCGGTGCGGAAGAGGGTAAAAAATACGATATGGCAGTTGGGGATCATGGTTGTTGCAGTTCGGTGGCCACGCGGACTTTGCGCAGTTTCTTTTTAATTAAGTCAAAACCCAGTCGGTAAAAGCCTGGTACATAAGCGAATGCCGCCCACCATTGAATATTAAAATCGCGACGCAAAAGCCGCTGCATGAGCACAAAACTAACGGCATAGCCCGTCAATGTAGCGAAGGCGGCGCCGAAAAGGCCATACTGAAGTACGAATAAGTAACTCAGCACCAGGTTCAGCAGGGCCGTAAACAGGGTGTAGGCGAAATTAACCGCCGGGCGACCCGTAGAGTCGAGGATCGTGCCGAATTGTACCGCAAAGGGCAGGAACAGTCCAAAAAAAGCCGTCAACCGCAGCAAATTGGCCGATTGCAGGTATTTGTCGCCGGCAAAAGCCCAGACCATCGGCTCGGCAAAGAGCAGCACCAGTACGACAAAAGGTAAAACGATGGCCAGGATGGCGCCTACGCTGCGCTCGTACAGCCACTTGATGCCGGCTTGCCCCTCTTGTTCCAGGCGCGCCGCGCTCTGTGGAAATACGACGGCCGCAATACTGAACGAGGGCGCTTCCACCATTTGGGTGATCCGGCCCGCTACGCCGTAAATAGCGATGGCCGCCGGGTCCAGCAATTTTCCGAGGATGAGTTTATCGATGTTTTTGTAGAAAATGGTACTCATGTTCGTCCCAAAAACATATTTGCCGAAAGCCAGCAGTTCTTTGATCCAGCGCCAGTCCACGCGGGCGGCATGGCGTAAATAGGGCGCGGCAAAACGCCAGGTAAACAGCGCGCCCAGCATAGCCCCTGCCAGCGAAGCCACCGCCAGTTGCCAGAGCTGGATGGGAAAACCGCTGAGTTTGCAGAACAGTACCCAGGCAAATAAAGCGCCGCGAAAAAAGAAAGTGCTCCAGAAAATACCCCGAAACTCCAGGTTGGCCTGCTGCACGAAATTGCAGTGGTATAACCAGGCCATCACGAAATTGGTCACAAAATATACGGGCAGCACCACGCTCAGTTCCGGCGCCTGATAACTGCGGCTTAACCAGCCGGTCAGCAGCCATAACAGGCCGTTGGAGACGATGGAAAAACCCAGATTAATAACCAGTGAAGAGGTAACGATGGCCGGATAATCGCTGGAATGCTGGCGATGCACCGATAAGAACCGCACCAGCCCATTCTGGATCAGGCCCAAACGGCCCATTTCGAGAAAATAGGTCACGATGAGAAATAACTCCCAGGTGCCCAGCCGCTGCTGACTGATCAGTCGGTACAACAGCACGGAGGTACCCAGGGAAAACACCAGCCCCGAGCCCTTTTCCAGCAGGGTCAGCAGCCCGGAACGCAACCAGTAGTGGTTGCCCGGCTCCGGTGGTGTAGCGGTCTGGGTAATATCGGACATAATCGATTCGTGGTGAAGCTGGTTTGGGGCGGATTAATGCTATAAAAACTCATTCCGCAGTAAATGGGGTGATTCATTCCCGGGCAAGCCCGCGGATCTGACGGGTCAGGCCAATCTGTTCGATCCCCGCCTGCAGGCTTGCGGCATCGGCAATTTCGCGCCCGGAAAAATACGCGCCGGCCCCGGCCAGAAAAGTAACCACAAAACTAGAGTAGGTCATAAAAAGGGTCACCCCGACGGTTACAACGGTCGAAAAAATGGCCATATTTTCCTCTCCCGCAGGAACCAGCCAACTGAAAAAACTCAGCAGAATACCCCAGGCCGGAGAATTAATAAAATAAAGCATTAACACCAGCAGGTTAACCACCATAAAACCGAGCGTCAGGCCCTGATTCCAGCGAACTAATGCAAAGGCCCGAACCAGGGCTTGAAAAGGATTTATCTGTTCAAAATAAATGACGGCACACCAGAGCGCCAGCATCGGAAATACCCCCATCGCCAGCAGCCAGTTGTACATCCCCAGGTTGACCAGCCAGAAACTGCCGAACACCAGCATGGGGAGCGTGAGTGACAGCCAAGTCAGAAGCCATTGCCAGCGGTTATATGCAGGACGTAAGCCGGCGTCCATTTCCGGTTCGACGGCCCGCAAAGCGACCAACGCCAGTCCGGCCAGCAACAGCACCTGTAACCAGTATACATGCGGAATATGCTCATTGCGAAAAAACACCGTGGCACTACTTAACAGGTTGAACGTTTCATCCGGAGCAGGAAATGTCGCCGCCACTTTCGTATCAGACAGCCAAATACTTAATCCGACGAAAAAAACGACGATGCCCAGTAAAGCTGGAAAGATCATTCTGGCGCGCCTTCGCAGCACGGTAAAGGAATCCGACAGAATTTCGCCGGAACTTTTAATATTTTGAAATTCAATGAGTTCTACGCGGTCCGGCGGCAACTCTTTGTCGTGAATAGGCTGCTGGAATCCGGTCGTACGCGCCTTGTGCCAGGGCAGCCACACGAAGTACCACAGGATAAAAAACAGCGAGAGAAAAATGAACAGCCCGCGCACCACGTCCGGCGTATCCGTATAACGGGTCAGCACGCCTTCAAAAATGGCGGCCAGTACAATGACGGGTACCACGCCGAAAAATATTTTCATGCCCCGGCGAATAGTGATTTGAAACGCCTGGGTCCGGCGGTAAGTGCCGGGAAAGAGCAGTCCCGAGCCGGCCACCAATCCGGCCGCGCCGGCAATAATGATCGCGCTGATCTCCAGGGTGCCGTGTATCCAGATGGTCAGGAAGGATTTCCAGAAAATACCGCGTTCAATGAAGAAATACTGAAAAGCGCCGACCATAATGCCGTTGCGCAGCAGCATGAATATGGTGCCGATGGAGGCCAGCACCCCCAAAACAGCCGTTAATAAAGCGACGTAGAGGTTATTGGCCGCTATACCGACCGACATGCCGAATGGGCCGCTGTCTTTATAAACCGCCATCGGGTCGCCGTTCTGAATATTCTGCAGGGTCATTTCCACATAGTCGTCGCCCAGGATCTGGCGGGCGAAATCGGGGCTGATGATGCTGGAGGTGACCCCGACCGCAAAGGCCAGCAGAAAGATCCCGAAAGCCAGTAACAGCACTTTGCGGCTTTCCCACATGATCTGCGGCAGTTCATCCGACCAGAAACGGCGCAGACGCTCCGCCGGGAAACGTTTGCCCCGGTAAATATTATGGAACACCCGCTGCGCCAGCCCGTTCAGGTACATACGCACCGAGCGGTTGGGATAGAACGTGCGGGCATACGACAGATCGTCCGTGATCTGAATGAACAGCTCGTTCAGCTTATCCGGATCCCGGCGTTTGTCGCGCAGCAACTGCTCAAATTCCGCCCACTTCTGCTGATTTTGTTCGATGAATTTGGTTTCCCGCATGGCTGGTAGGCGGTTATCGGTATATTAGTTATTGGTTATTGGTTATTGGTTATTGGTTATTGGGGGAACAGGCCGACTTTATATAGGTTCTCCTGGGCCATTTGGGTGAGGTAGGTTTGGACGGTGGCCTTATCCTCGGGGTAAGTTACGCCATACCATTGGCTGTGGCTATGCAGGACTTTCAGTTTGATCCGGTTATTTTCGATGAGGGTATTGACCACGGTAGGAATATAAAATTCGGCTTTCGGGCGATCCATATTGGCCTGGACGAAAGCCCGGAACTGGCTTTCAATTTCCTGGAGTACGGTGGGGTGAAAACCCCAGAAATTCATCGATACCGGCGTACCATCAGGCAGGTGGTGGTGTTCGCCCGCTTCATCCAAGTAGGCAATGCCCTCCGGGAAACGTTCAATTTTAGTGCGTTCGATGACCTCGCTCAGGTAGCCGCTTTCATCGACAAAACATACGCCCCGCGACACGGCGCCATTTTCGGAGAGCGTCAGGCCCAACTGGTAGGCGACCATGCCGTACACGTCGGGCGAGCAGTCGGTCCGCAGGAAATCGGCCATGGCCTGAAACGCATCGGCGCCATAAAAATCATCGGCATTGATCGCTACGAAAGGCTCCGTTAAATGCTCTTTCGCGGACAAAATAGCATGGCCGGTACCCCAGGGTTTTTCCCGGTGCGGCGGCGCTGGCAGCCAGTCGAGGGCCGTATTCATTTCCTGAAAGGCGTATTCCACACGGATATGCGGGCTTAACTTGTTACCGATTTTTTCGCGAAAAGCTGCTTCTATGTCCCGGCGAATCACGAAAACCACTTTACCAAAACCGGCCTTAAGCGCATCATGGACCGAATATTCCAGAATTGCTTCGCCGCCGGGGCCGATGCCATCCACTTGTTTTAAACCACCATAGCGGCTGCCAATACCGGCTGCCAAAATCAAAAGAGTAGGTTGCATACCTGAATTCATACGAAATTTTACTTTTACCGCGCAGAGTACCCCATTTTGGGAAATTGAAAAAGGGGTCCGCACATTATTAACCAACAATCATCTTTAAAAAAGGACGGCAAAAGTATGGAGAATCTCGACGCACCCACTGTTTCCAGTAATGCTAATTACCGCTATCAAATTACCATCATCGGCGTATTATTCTTCGTTTTTGGCTTCGTTACGTGGCTCAATAGCGTGCTGATTTCCTTTTTTAAACAGGCGTTCGACCTGAACAACACCAGTTCCTACCTGGTGACTTTCGCTTTTTTCATTTCCTACACCGTGATGGCCATTCCTTCCTCCTGGCTGCTCAAACGAACCGGGTATAAAAAAGGCATGTCTTACGGACTGGCTATTATGGCGCTGGGTACCTTAATTTTCATTCCCGCGGCCAATATGGCTTCCTATTATTTCTTCCTGATCGGCCTGTTCGTGATCGGCATTGGGCTGACCATTTTGCAGACCGCCTCGAATCCTTACGTGTCCATCCTGGGGCCGGCGGAAAGTGCGGCGCAGCGCATCAGTTTCATGGGCATTGCCAACAAAACGGCCGGTATTATCGGGCAGTATGTCATGGGCGGCCTGTTACTGGCGGGAACGGCCGTTTCCGGGGTGAACGAACTGGACAGGGTGGAAACGCCTTACCTGGTCCTCACGGTGCTGCTGGGCGGTTTGTCCGTACTGATCCTGTTCTCGAAATTACCGGATATCAACGAGCCTGAAGAACCGGTGGCGGCCAATGCCACGGCGGTCAGCAAAACGAGCATTCTGCAATTTCCGCACTTGTTACTGGGCGTACTGGCCCTGTTCTTATACGTCGGGGTGGAAGTCATTGCCGGCGACACCATCATCAACTACGGCGTTTCTCAGGGTTTCAGTCTGGAGGTAGCCAAGCATTTCACGACCTACACGTTGTATGGTATGCTGACGGGTTATGTACTGGGCATCGTGGCCATTCCGAAATTCATCAGCCAGCAAAAAGCCCTGCTGATTTCGGCGGTGCTGGGCGTCGTGCTGACGTTGCTGGCCCTGGTCACCCACGGCTTTACGTCCGTGTTATGTGTCGCCCTGCTGGGTCTGGCGAATGCCCTGGTCTGGCCGGCCATCTGGCCATTGGCGATTGCCGGACTGGGTAAATTCACCAAAATCGGATCGGCGCTGCTGGTCATGGGTATTGCCGGCGGGGCGCTGCTGCCGTTGGTGTATGGCCGTTTGGCGGATAGTGTAGGCACGCAGGCGGCGTACGTGATTGCACTGCCGTGTTATGCGTTTATTTTTTATTTTGCGTGGCGGGGGTGGAAGGCGAAGTAAAAAGCCTAGTGGTAATGAATAATGAGGCTGTCCCATAAATGTAGTTAAGAAAGGTTTATTAAAAAGTCGCTAAGGTTTACTTAAAGACATAGCGTTGATAATCAATGCCATGTGGGAAAAGATCGACCTTATAACATAATAAACCTCACAAACCATACTTATGAGACAGCGTCAAAGAGGAATTTATGTGAATCGAGTTTATTAGCCGTCAGCCTTTAATGAAGGCAGATAGTCAGTAACCACTTTTTTTGTTGAAAATTTATCGGGAGGTATTCCTAATTCGTGGAAATAGCTTTTTTCCCTTTCGCATCGTAAATGATGGTCGTTGAGTTCCAGCCGGTACACGGACAAAAAACACCCATTTCGAAACGATATATTTTTTCACTGCTGAACACTCCTGGATTCGTACCGCTAAGCGTACTAGGATGGAGGTAATCATACCCTGAGAACGATAAAGGGTTCGGGTAAACCCACCATTGCGGTGGGTTTTCAATGGCCGTACCCGCCTTACACTTGTCCGGGCTGGTTGGGTCATATTCGCAGACTTTCCACCAGACACCGCAATCTTTCAAATCCTTATCGATAGGCGTAGCCGTAAAGCCCAAGGTGCTGGGTTTTGGATTATTTGGCACCAGACTAAAAGCGGTTCTATTTTTGGGGGTTTGGGGCAATTCGACAAAAGCAATGTCATCGAGTCCGAGATCGTTCCCATCGCCACTGGCATTTTCCTGTAAGAAGATCTGAATGACTACACTGTTGGTACCATTGGGAACCGTAATCCTTTTTTCTATCTGGCGCCACAGATCACATACCTGGGGCAAATTCGGATCGTCGATGGACTGTCCGATGATGTCATTGCCGGGAATACTGAACTTAATATCAAGTTTTGGCGTAACCGAAAAACAGCAGGTTTTCAGGTTGAGCACTTTAGCACAAAATTTATATTCCGTTGCTCCTTTTAAGCCGCTAATGGTTTCCTGCCAGACTAATTTAGGTCCCGCCCCCTGATTGTTTGCGCCGTTGGTTGCCAAAAAACTCTGTGGACAACTGGCTTTCATGACCCATTGCGGGCAAATTTTCTGCGCGTCAGCCGGATTTATGATGGCTTGTTCGCCGGTTAAAAGAGAATTTACGGCTGGCGCACCCGGGTCATACGTGTACTGAGAAGTAAATCCCAAAGGTTGATTTTTGACGTCGAAAGAAGGATTTACGACCAAATTTCTTAACTCCGGACAGCAAGTATTAGACGGGGGCAGCGGACAGTTACCGAAATTAATTCGGGTAACGGAATTAGGCGCAACAACGACGTTACTCTGTACACCACCAACAGGTGTCGTAGCACTCCAGCCGTTTTGCATGACCTCGCTTACTGTATAAGTACCGGCAGGAACAGAAAAAGAATAATAACCGTTGGCATCGGTAGTGATAGTTTGGGATAACCCGCTGCCATTCACCTGAATTTGCCAGCCTGGCAAAAATCCATCGATAGCATCCTGCTGACCATTGCAGTTTTGATCCTTAAATTTATAGCCCACGATAAATCCGGAGCTGCTACAGCAATTTTCTTTCAATAGCTTAGCGCCGGAGGTAGAAATCAAACCTTTAATATCCAGGCCCATCGCGCTGCCATCGCCGTCGTTTCGCACTTCCACCCGCAAACAGTGGCGGCCATTACCCAGCACTACACTGGCATTAATTTTATTTTTTGCATCATCGGTAGCGTCAAAATTATAAGTAGTCGTGGTAGACAGCTGTGCAGGCTGCCCGGGTAGTAACACATTGTCCAGATAGAACTTCACCTGATTATCAACCCGCACCGTGATATCAAAATTCACCTTAACATTGTCGCCGCAAACACAAAAACATCTTTCAAAACTGTAGGGATGTTTGCTAAGGCTCGTATTATCCTTATTGCTGCCGGCACTTCCGAAGGCGGAAATGTAATTATTGGTATTATCAATCGTGGATGGCCCAGCCCACACACTGGGAATAACATAGGCCGGACCATTTAGATTTACCACTACGTCGGTGGGCGCGTCGGTTAAAATCCAATAGGGGTCTTGTTGGTTAGTGGCAAATACGGTATTGGTACTGTGATTATAACCCGTATTAATAATCAAGGAACTACTCAAACAACTGGGATCGGTACAAGTGTTTTGAGCATCTCCATTGGAAGAGAAAAGTACAAAAAATGCAAGGATTTGAAAAAACTGCTTTTTCATTTTGTTGGTGTTTTATGAGTGGAACTGTTTAATTATGATTTATGACAGGGGTCATTTTGCAGATAAACTCTCATTTTTGCCATACCTGTTCAGGCTCTCAAGGCCCGCTATTGCGGCCCAGAATATCGGTGGGTTCTGTTGATGGCGATCAATAAATTGATTACCGATACAAAGGTGCGATCCGACCAGAGTGGCACAAATCCCCGAATCCGGGGAGCAACCTTGCAACAGGGCATAAAAAAACCGCCGGGTTGGGGAACCCGGCGGTTGGACGCATTTGGTTTTTAATGGCTTCCGCAGCATTGGAAACCATGACAGATAGGTTTATCAGCCGACTTTTGATGGCGTAAAATTAGTTGGCTCTTCCCGCCCCCTAAATCCCCGGATTCGGGGACGGAGCCAGACCCAGGGTGCGGTCAACATCGATGATACCGAGGCCAATTTTTTCAGAAGCCGATAAGCCGGTCGCATTTTTGACAATTGCGCCCAATATAGTCAGGGCCGTATTGCCTGGATTTTCAGCGTCGATCAGGTTCGGGTTACTGGCCAGCATCCGGGCAGCCAGCCCAGCTACGAAAGGCGCCGCCATAGAAGTGCCGGTCAGCGAACGTAAGGCATATTGATTCATCGAATCCAGCGATAAAATTGAATCTCCCGGTGCACCAATGACTTTTGCACCAAAATTAGACCCCGGGTGCCGAATGAATTTGCCGGCTGGTCCGGGCGCAATCGAACCCACCGTGATGGCGTATTCCGACCGTGCCGGCACAAAATTCCCTATTTCTTCGCCCTTATTGCCGGCTGCGCAAACGAATACAACGCCGTGGTCGCAGGAAGCAGATTGAATAACATCTTCCACCGCCGAAGATTCTCCAAAACAATCGGCCATACTTCGGCCCCAACTGGCATTGATGACGCGGGCACCTAAAGTAGTGGCGGCATGCCGGATGACGATGGCCAAACTCGCATCGCTGGGTTTTCCGGTGCCCCAGGCGCGCAGGTTCAACAAGGTTTCCTGGTGCGCAATGCCGGTGGTATACACTTGCGTCCCCTCGTTTAAAATAGCGCCGATTATACCAGCCACATGGGTTCCGTGGTATTCATAATCCCCTTTATCGACGCTGCCTTTATCACTAAACGGAATACTCCGAATGGACCGCTCCTGAAATTTTGAATCCACCCATTCCAGTGCAGTAAAATCCTGCGCTATTCCGCCGTTTCCAAAGTCATCGAGGTCCGGGTGACTGTGCAGAATCCCGGTATCAATCACTGCAATTTTTATCTTTTCACTTGATCTGGACTGATAGGCTTTCAACGCTTCGGTAGCATTGATCGCTTTGACCCACCAGGCATCAGGGTCTTGCGGCGGAATAGAAACAGGGGATTCTGTAACAGGCGTTTCCAAACATAAACGGTAGGGTAAGTCGAAGTGCACGTAGGCGGCAACTCCCCTACTTACGTAGTCTATTAATTTAGCATAAGTCTGATCAATAATTTCTTCCGGTAAACCTGGAGCATCGGGCTTTACTTCGATCAATACAGTCGCGTACAGATTTTTTTCTGTTGAAGACAGCCGGTCAAAATTCGTTTCCGGTGAAAAGGAATGTAAGCGGTGAACCAGCAAAGCCGGACTGTCTTTTTTAAAAACAGGTATGGCGGCCAGATCATGAAAGCGGGCAATCAATTTTTTCATTTGGAAGAAAATTTTTCATTTGTAGAAACAGGTTCCAGGTATTTAGCATTTCTCGCATAATAATACCCGATGACTGTTAGCATCTGTCCCCCTATTTCGGTGATGTTTTTTAAAATAGTCAGCTGGGCATACTGGCCAAAATTCTCTTTGTAAATCACGTCTCCCACAGTATATACGAAAAGGCCTAACAAACAAGGAATGATCAGGCCCAAATTGATCCAAAAATAAGGGTTATGAACCAGTGGTACCTGGCTGTCGCGGTTGTACAAATACCACATGGAAATGAGTGGCAAAATGGCACAATACAAGTCGGAGACAGTGGAATTCAGACCGCCGGCCATGTTATAGCCCTGAATGAAAAAGTAATTGACCGTTATCAGGAGGAGGAGAAAGACCGACGCGTTTTTGGCCCATTGAGCAACGCTCTCCGGTAGCAGTATTCGGTAAAGAAACCAGCCCAAAAGGCTGAAATTATTTACCTGCCAGAAATACCGCATGAAGTTGGTATCCTCGATGTGGTAAGCATCCAAAATAGGCCACCAAAAACTTTTGTAAGCCCCAACCGCCCAGAAAAACACTTGCTCCAAGACGCGGAACAGCAAGCTGACCAGCAGATAAAAGTAAAAAATTTTTAGCGGTTTCCGAAATTTCTTCCACTGGATCAGACCGTAAATCAATGGTAATAATGACACCAGCATAACCCCATTGATGGAAATGCTGATCAGCTCATTATAGTAATTATCAAGTTCCGTCATGCGCCGGGTTTTTACTGCTTAGCGTGGAAGTTTGAGTCCACCAGTGCCTTCTCCACCAGGTGAAGTATCATAACTACCATTAGGATCGGACTCGATGAGGGTCGCCGTAACATTCTGTAGAAAGAGCTCGTACTTTCCTTCCGTGTCTTTGCCTAACAGGGCCAGCAGGAAGTTGGAACCCAGACCATGGGTTTTTATTCTGGCGATTCCTTCCACATTATGGGTGGAAGTTGGCAGTTCCAGAATTTCCATAATCCCGCTATAATAAGGCTCCGTCAGTACGAAACACTGACCATGTTCGTCCATCACCGGCGTATTAGCCGGATCGTATATTATCCAGCTCGCCGTCACCTGGTTTGGATCATGGATATTGCTGACCAGAAGGGCGACCTGACCGGTTTCGCGCATTAAAAGATCCAAAGCCCAGTATTCAATCGGAAACATTTTTCTGCGGCGTTCCGGGATGTCTACATCCGCCCAGTAGCGGTTGGTATTTTCGCGCCGTTCACCGGCCGAAAAAGTATTTATTATCTTGGTTTTATCCTTAATCCTTGGGTTTTCAAGCACGGCAGCGGTCGTGACAATCTGATTGGCATTGGGCATGGTTTAAAAGTTTTTTGCGTGATGGAAGCTAAATAATTTTTTTCCGAAGTGCTTCCCGCACCGCTTCCGGCGCAGAATTCACGTGTAGTTTGCGGTAAATTTCTTTCAAATGATCCCCCACCGTATCCAGTTGGATATCCAATTTTTCAGCGATCATTTTTCGACTCAGGCCATCCACCATCGCCTGCAAAACGTCTTTTTGCCGGTCCGTCAGCGGTACATATGTGGACTGGGTTTGCACAACGTGATTTTGCATCAGCTTATACACCTTGGCGGCCAACAAGGGCGTCAGGTAACGATCGCCCCGATTCACTTCCAGAATGGCTTTTTGCAGGTCGTCCGGGCTAGTGCTTTTTAAAGCATAACCGGCAGCGCTGTTACAAAGGGCGGCGAAAATCATGTCGTCGTCGTCGAAAGAGGTGAGCATGAGCACTTTGGTGCCCGGCCGGGTCATCTGTACTTTTTGCAGGGCTTCCAGTCCGGAAATACTGCCTGGCATCTGAATATCCATCAATACGACGTCGGGTTCATACTCTCTGATCTGTTTCACCGCATCGTTGGCATGGTCAAAGTCGGCAGCCAGGTAAATTTCGGGGGAGTCGGTAAAGAAGTCCGCCAAACTTTTACGAAAGCGCTTATTATCATCAAATATGATTATTCGGATCATTCGGTAGGAGGCGCTAATTTTAAGTACAAAATTATGGGGTCCTAAAAATGCCTGGTATCCCCGGTTCCGGGGCGTCAGAATTGCGGAATCGTCATCTGTATGACACAACCTTTGCCGGGCGACGATGCCAAATGAAAATCAATAAATCCCTCTTTTGCCCGCCAGTGATAATTGCTAATACCACTACCCTCATATTTCGCGTCGGGGTCAAAACCAATGCCGTTGTCCCGGATTTCTATTCCTATGCCGTCCGTTTTTGGAAAAATTTTCACTTCTACCTGGGTGGCGCTGGCATGTTTGTAAATATTATGAATGACCTCTTTGTATATTTTGAAAATATTGTGGCGCTGTTCCATGCTGATCTTGATCGGTTTTTCCGGGGGAATGCTGACCTGAAAAAGCAACTGGGTATCCCCGGAAGCAAACATCTGTTGCGCGAATTTGCGCATGCGCTCAAACAACTCCCCGCTGGTATCCTTGTTCGGTTTGATCGCCCATACCGTATCGGAAAGATTGTTTTGGGTGTCTACCAACGTTTGCTTGATGTCCTCTAAAGTCCCGGCAAAATCCGAGGACTTTGCCGCACGTCGTTCCAAGGTAACCATAGAAATAGCAATACTGCTCAAATCGGAACTGACCTCATCATGCAGGTCGGCCGCAATCCGGCTACGGATATGCTGCATTTTTAGTCGCTGCCGAATGTTATATAAGGTCCAGAAATAAACGATGGCTCCGATAATGAACAGTACATAAGCAACTACCGCCGGATAAAACCAGGCTTTTTCCGTTAATGCCTCTTTGACGTAAAATTGCAAGGTTTGGTGTTTAGACGAAAACCCATTTTTCGTTCCCCAATACTCCAACTGGTGTTTACCGCCCGGCAAGTAGGTAAAATGCATTTGCGGATAAACGCTGGCAATTCCGCAGGGACTCAAACCCGTCCCTTCTATTTTGAAATAGTAAGAATCGACTTCGATCGGCTGTAATTCTACCAGCAGTTCTTCTTCCAGCGCACCAATCAGCAGGGAATCAGGATTTCGTAGCTGACCATTAATTTTCACGCTCCGAATGACTGGCAAGGGCAGCTGATCGCTGATCATAAGTGCCGTGCAGTTTTCATGAACCGGTGGCAGACGACAGTTTAGAAGCAGCCCGGAAATCAAAATAATTCCAATTGCCTGCCCGGAATAATAAGTCCTTCGGGCTTTCATAAACCTGCGCTGTTAAATGGAAACCTGTGCCCGGAAAAAATAACATCTGCCGTTTTATTCATTGGTTATTTCGGTCGGAACCGGCTTTTGTATGGGTTATCTTTCCCACTCGCAAATCTAGTGTTGGGAATTGACAATTTCAAATACTCACTGGCGTCTTTTCTACATCCGCTCATTATGCTCCACCACCTCCATCACCGTCCGGAACACCGCGTACCGCCCATCGAACCGGGCTTTTTGCTGGGCCTGCAACGCTGGGGCAAACTCCTGCTGATACCGCATCAACTGCCCCATATCTTTCGATAAATACTGCATGGCATAAATTTTCGAATCCTCATGCTCGTGGCCCAGTAAGCGACACATCCGGTACGACAGGAAACAGCCGCTCGCCATCACATCCGGAATGTGGGTTTCCTGCATCCAGCGAACCCAATCGTCGTGGATTTCAAGATCAATCGTGACAGTAACGTTATATAGCAGCATAGCATAATAGGGAAAAGCGCTTTTCCAGACGGGCATCGCCGGGCAAGACTTTTGGCAAAAATGGCGAACGCATTGGTTTTTTGCGTGTTTACAGGAAAAATAATTTAATCTTGTACTCCGTTCACCTCCACGGTAACTACCGCCCAACCACTTGCGCCCGACACTATGAAACCGATATTACGCACCCTCCTTGCCGCTTGTTTTCTTTGTTTTTTACCCTTTGTAGTCCTGGCTACCCACAACCGGGCGGGTGAAATCCATATTCGCCAGATCGGTCCGCTTACCGTCGAAGCCACCATCATTACCTGGACCCGAACCAGCAGCGTGAATGCCGACCGCGATTCGCTGACCATCAACTGGGGAGATGGCAGTAACCCCGAACCGGTTAGCCGCCAAAATGGTATAAATAACGAGGGTGTCCCGCTGGCCAACGATATTAAGTACAACATTTATGTCATCCAGCATACCTACGCCGGCCCCTCCTGTTACCGGATCTCCATGACCGATCCCAACCGGATTGCCGGCATTATCAACGTGAACCCGCCCTCTTCGGATAATGTTCCTTTCCATATTGAAACTATTTACTGCTTTCAGGACCCGCAATTCGGCGGTAATAACACGACCCCCTATTTGCTGCAACCGCCCATCGATAATGCCTGCGTCGGCAAACTTTTCCTGCACAACCCCAATGCCTTCGACCCGGATGGCGACAGCCTTTCCTACCAGCTGATCGTCCCCCTGCAAAGTATTAAGACCCCCGTTCCGAATTACAGCTTTCCCAACCAGATCGTTCCGGGATCAAATAACAACCTCAGTCTGGATGAACGAACCGGCGATCTGGTCTGGTTCGCACCGCAGGCCGCCGGGGAGTATAACCTGGCCTTTATTATCGTCTCCTGGCGCAATGGCATGGCCATCGATACGACCATCCGGGACATGCAAATTTTCGTGAGTAAATGCGATAACAACCCGCCGGACGTTCAAACGATCGATAAAATTTGCGTGATCGCCGGCACTACGGTGGAGTTTCCGGTGTTCGCTACCGATCCGGATACCGGCGATTTTGTGCAGCTTTCCGCACTGGGCGCGCCGCTGGATTCGAGCCTGATCAGCTTCGCCACTTTCACCGGTCCGCAGGGATTTCAAAGGCCGCCCCTGAATGGCACTTTCCAATGGAAAACCACCTGTGAGCATATTTCCAACCAGCCCTATTCTGTAGTGTTCAAAGCCGTGGATTCGCAGGACAGCATTAAATCGCAGCTGGCCGATCTGAAAACGGTGTCGATTAAAGTGGTGGGCCCGCCACCCGAAGACGTCCAGGCGGTTACCAGTCAGGGCGCCATCGAAGTAACCTGGGCCAAACCTTACGCCTGCGAAAATGCCGCCGGGAATTATTTCAACGGCTTTTCGGTCTGGCGCCGCGAAGGCAGCAAGTCATTTCCCATCGACACCTGTACGCCCGGCCTGGCCGGTAAAGGCTACACCCAACTGATCCTGACCACCAAGCAAATGAAGGACGGGCGATATTATTTCAAAGACACGAATGTGGAGCGGGGACGCACTTACTGCTATCGGATTCTGGGCAAATTCGCCCGTATTTCAGCCGGCGGCTACGCTTATAACGTGGTGGAAAGCCTGCCTTCGGAAGAAGTCTGCGTCCAGTTGCCCCGCGACCTGCCGCTGATTACCAATGTCGACGTGCTGAGCACGGACCCCGTAACCGGTCAGATCAGCATTATATGGACCAAACCACTGGCCGGCGAACTGGATACGGTGATCAATTTCGGGCCTTACCGCTATCAGCTGCTGCGGGCTCCGGGTTTTACCGGCGGTACTTTTGAGGAAGTCCCCGGCGCCTCTTTTACTTCACCCACTTTCTGGCAGGCGAATGATACCACCTTCCTGGATCAGGGCCTCAACACGACCGGCCAGCCTTACCGTTACCAGGTCGCTTTTTACGTACGCGGAGAAAACACCCCGCTTGGCACGACTACGGCGGCATCCTCTATTTTTCTGACGATCAACTCCACCGACGAAACAAACCTGCTTTCCTGGGAAGAGAACGTGCCCTGGGAAAATTACTCGTACACCATTTTCCGTAAAAACAGCGCCGGCCAGTTTGATTCCATCGCCTCTACCGCTAATCGGAATTACGCGGATCGTGGTCTGATCAACGGGCAACTTTACTGTTACTTTGTGCGCAGTGAAGGCACGTATAGCGTGGCCGGGCTGCCCAGTCCGCTCATCAATAATTCGCAGGAAAACTGCGGTGTACCACTGGATACCGTCCCCCCCTGCCCGCCGCAACTGGTGCAGATCAATAACTTGTGTAATGGTCAGGGCGGCCCGCAACCCGACCCGCCTTACGAGAATAACCTCCTGTGGACCAATCCCAACTCGACCTGCGGCGGCTCGCAGGATGTGGTGCTTTACCATATTTGGTACGCCGGCACCACGAATGAAACGCTGCAGTTACTCGATTCCCAGGCCGAAGCCGGCAACACGGACTATGTGCACGAACTGCCGGATGGGCTGACGGGCTGTTACGCCGTTTCCGCACTGGATTCGGTGGGTAACGAGAGTGCGCTGAGTAATGTCATTTGTGTAGATAACTGCCCGGAATATTTGCTGCCCAACGCATTTACGCCCAACGGGGACGATCACAACGACGTGTTCACGCCTTTCCCGGGCTGGCGTTTTGTCGAGCAGGTAGAAATGCAGATTTTCAATCGCTGGGGAAATTTAGTCTTCAGTACGACCGACCCAGCGATCAACTGGACCGGCCGCAGTACCGACGGAAAAGAACTGGCAGAAGGCACTTATTTCTATGTTTGCAAAATTTTTGAACGTCGGGTGGGAGGTTTTTCCGCACGCCCCGATCCGTTGAGCGGCTATATTGAACTGGTTCGTGGCGGTCGTTAAATCAGCAGGCATTCTATGAATTTTCCGCAACCCGAATACCCCCAACATCTGTGGCTGCTGGCTGCCCTGCCCCTGCTGGCACTGCTGCTGGCCGCTTATTGGTGGTGGCGCGGCCAGGCGATCCGGCAACTGGGGCAACCGGCTTTGGTGGCCCGCCTGCTGCCCGATTTTTCGGCTTCGCGGTTTTGGTTAAAAAACGGGCTCCTGGGTCTGAGCCTGGTGTTTCTGGCCCTGGCCTGGGCGAATCCACGTCAGGGGGCGAAAAAACGACCGGTTACCCAGCAGAGTGCCGATGTGTTTATTGCGCTGGATATTTCGCAAAGCATGTGGGCCAAAGACGTAGCGCCCAGCCGCCTGGAACTGGCCAAACGTTTCGCCATCAAACTGGTGGAAGCCCTGGAAGGCGAACGTATCGGCCTCATTTTTTTCGCCGGCGATGCTTTTTTGCAAATGCCGCTGTCGACGGACTACAATTTTTCGATTCAAAGCCTGCAGACCGCCAGCCCGGATTTGATCACCGAACAGGGCACGGCCATTCCCGCCGCCATCGATCTGGCCAATGAATCCTTTGATGCCGGCCACGAAAGCGGCCGCATGCTGATCCTGATCACGGACGGTGAAAACCACGATGAAGAAGCCCTCGACCAGGCGCAGGCTGCTGCCGATGATGGGGTAGTCATTTGTACGGTCGGTGCAGGCACCACGGCCGGCGGTCCGATTCCGCTGGAAAGCGGGGTGAATGATCTGTATAAACGGGATGAACAAGGCCGGATCGTGACGACCCATCTGAATGAAACCTTGCTGGCCGATCTGGCCCGGGCTGGCGGTGGCTCCGCGTATAACCTGAATCAGGGCGACCGCGTAGTAAATGCCCTGCGGCGCGAAGTGGACCGGCTGCAAAAACGGGCGGTCGAAGTGCGGTCTTTTTCGGAATTTGAATCTTATTACACCTGGTTTTTACTGCCCGCTATATTGTTGCTGGCCCTGGAGCAATGGACCTTGTTTTACGCCAAAAAACGCTCGAAAAATGTTTAGACATGGTTGTTTACTAGGCTCGGTATGGCTGCTGGTTACCAGCATGTATGGCCAGACGCCTCATGAGTTACTCCGCAGCGGCGATCAGGCTTACTCGAAACAAGAGTATACGAAGGCCCTGAAAAACTACCAGGAAGCCGTTGAAAAAAATCCCGGGAACGGCAATGCCCTGTATAACCTGGGCTGTACCGAATATCAGCAGGCTAAATACCAGGAAGCGGAAAAGTCTTTTGAACAAGCCATTGCGGGCAATCAACCGGCCGATTACAAGGCCGATGGCCTGTATAATCTGGGCAATGCCCGCCTGAAACAACGCAAATTCAACGAAGCCATCGAGGCGTATGAAAACAGCCTGCGTCTGCGTCCCGGCGATCCGGCGACGAAAACAAACCTGCAGATAGCCAAGCAAAATTTACAGAAGCAAAAAGCCGACGAGCAGAAAAAAAAGCAGCAGGAACAGGAAAAAAACGGGCAACAGCCAGATCAGCAACCACCGCAGCCGGATCAAAACCAACAGCCGCAGGACAAACCGGAACAGCAGCCGGGACAGCAGCCGCCACCCAAACCCGGGGAAGGTGCCGGCGAAGAGCCCGCGCCATCCACGCCTACTGAACCTGGTAAAATGAGCAAACAGGAAGCCCAGCGCCTGCTGGAAACCACCATCGGCCCCGAAGACCGTAAAAGTGCCCATAAGTACCGGGCCAGCGTACGCAAAACTGCCCCGAAGACAAGTCAGAAGGACTGGTAGGTTTGTCGGTTTGCCTGGAATGTTCGACTTTTGCCACGCTTGATTTTCACTCGAAAATAAACCTGGCCGGCGCCATTACAAGCCTGGTCTTCAATCAACTCCTATGCAAGAGAAAGGTGTTCCCACCGTTGACCTCTCCCAATTTACCCAGGGCACGGAAAGTGACCGGGCCAGTTTCGTACAGGCGCTCGGACGTGCTTTCCACGAGGTTGGTTTCGTAGCCGTAGTCAATCACGGTATTCCTAAAAAATTAGTGGATGATTTTTACGCGGCCTCTAAAGCATTTTTTGCGCTGCCGGAAGGCGTAAAACGGCAGTATGAAGTGGCGGGTATGGCCGGCCAGCGGGGCTACACCTCTTTCGGTAAAGAACACGCCAAGCAATCGCAGGTAGCCGATTTGAAGGAGTTCTTCCAGATTGGACAGGAAGTGCCGGACAGCCACCCGTTGAAAAGCCTTTACCCCGATAATGTGCAGGTGCAGGAAGTGGCCGATTACGCCCGTTTGGGCCGCGAACTATACCAGGCTTTTGAAAATGCCGGCGGGCAACTCCTGCAGGCGATCGCTATTTACCTGGGTTTGGAAACCGACTATTTCGAGCGTTACATCCAGCATGGAAACTCTATTCTGCGCTCTATTTTCTACCCGCCGATCACCCGCGAACCCGCCAGCGCCATTCGCGCCGAACAACATGAGGATATCAACCTCATTACCCTGCTGGTCGGCGCCAGTGCCGGTGGCCTGGAACTCCTGACGTCGGAAAATAAATGGGTGGCCGTGATGCCGGAAGCCGACGAAATTGTCATCAACGTCGGTGATATGCTGCAACGCCTCACGAATAATTACCTGAAAAGTACCACGCACCGGGTCGTCAATCCACCCCGCCAAGACTGGCACCTGCCGCGACTCAGCATCCCATTCTTCCTGCACCCAGTGCAAAGCATGGACCTGACCTGCCTGCCCAGCTGCGTGACGCCGGAAAATCCGCTGCTCTACGAACCCATCACCGCCGGCGATTATCTGGACGAACGGCTGCGGGAAATCGGGCTGAAGAAATGAAGGGATGAAAGGATGAAGTGATAAAGTGATGGGGGCAGGATCATTTCGGGTTTTTACTAAATGAAGTAATGAAAGGATGAAGAGATGAGGGGCGGGATCATTTCGGGCTTTTTACTATAACCCATGCCCTACCACGGTCTCCCATCACTTCATCCCTTCATCCCTTCATTAATAGATCCGCCCCTTCTCTCCCCACCAGCGTACCGATCGCCACGCCCATACCACTGAGCCGCACGGCGACGGTGACATGTTGAGAAATGCGCTCGATGATGGGTTTTTTCACCGGACCCAGGCCGAGAATGCCGGTCCACCAACTGTCGATCTCCACGTGCTGGCCCGGACAAATGACGGTGTGGAGCAGGTTCATTAAGGCCTGGCGGATCAGCTCGTTACTGCCAAACTGATCCGTATTTTCTTCCTCCCGCGCTAAATGACGGCCTCCGCCAAGCAGGAGCCGGCCATCGATATTCCGGAAATAATAGTAGCCACGGTCATAGTGAAAACAGCCAGCTACGGCCAGGTTGGCGATTGGCTGGGTGATGAGCACCTGGTTACGGGCCGGTACGACGTCCGTACGACCCAGCAGGCGGCCGGCAAATCCGTTGACTGCTACCAGCACACGCGCAGCCCGCAGCGTCCAGCCGAATTCCGTTTCAATTTCTACTCCCTGACTGGTGTCCTCCAAATGGCGAATGCCCAGGCCATTGAAAATTTTCACGCCTTTCGACAGGGCGATTTGCAGCAGCGCGGCCATCATTTTCCCGGTATGCACCTGGCCTTCCGGCTGGTTCAGAATGAGGTGCCGGACGCCCTGGAAACCGAAATCGGGCAGCCGCTCGTCCACCACCTTATACCCTTCCGAATGCCCGGTGATGGCGCCTATTTTCCGGTTAAAATCAGGAATAACGTCTACGCATTCCTGAAAAACAGCTTCTTCTTCCGAATTGAACATTTCGTAACCGCCGCGGGTTTGAAAGTCCAGCTGCTCGTCGCCGACCAGTTCCCGCAACTGCTGCAGACCGCGCCAGCGTTTTTCCACCACGGTCAGTACGTCGTCTTCGGTCATGTGCGTCAGGTCGTCCAACAGTTCTGTCAGCGATCCGAAACAGGCGAAACCGGCGTTGCGGGTGCTGGCGCCGATGGGCAGCGGACCGCGTTCGAGAATGGCGACGTGCAGTTCGGGATGTAAGGTTTTAATCTGAATGGCGGCGTTCAGCCCGACAATTCCGCTGCCGATGATGGCGACGTCGAGGTTTTTCAGGAAAGTTTCACGTTCCCAGTAACTGAGTTCATAGTGCAGCATGCGGTCAGTATTTGCCGGTGAAGGTGCTTATTTTTTACTTTTAAATTTCCCCGTAAAGGAAGGTGCCTTTCCCAAAACCAATTTGTTTAAAATTATTTATGTTGTTTTTTATTAAACATTTTATTTAAAATCCCTATATTCCAGCCGAACCTTCTAATTTTGCCGGCGGAAACTGCCGGCAAAGGCAGTCATTGGAAAAACATATTCGCCCACTAGCACCTATTCTGGATGAACTACCTCGACGAACTCAATCCGGTACAACGCGCGGCCGTCACCAATACCGATGGCCCGGTGCTGGTTATCGCCGGTCCCGGATCCGGTAAAACGCGGGTACTGACCTACCGCATTGCCTATTTGCTGGAGAAAGGCGTGCCCCCCTGGGAAATACTGACCCTGACTTTTACCAACAAGTCCGCCAAGGAAATGAAGGAGCGGATCAGTAAAGTGGTCGGCGACAAGGCACATTCGGTATGGGCCGGTACGTTTCACTCCATTTTTGCCCGCATTTTGCGCGCCGAAGCCACCAAGATCGGTTATCCCGCCTCCTTTTCCATTTATGATACCGACGATACCATGAGCGTGATCCGGTCCATCATTAAGGAGATGAACCTGGATACCAACACCTATAATGCCTCGGCTATCCGCTCGCGTATTTCGCTGGCTAAGAGCAATTTAAAGTCCCCCAAAGCTTACCGCGAAGATGCCGACCTGATGCAGCAGGATCGCGCTGCCCGCCGCCCCTACGTGGTGGATATTTATGAAAAATACATTGCCCGCTGCCAGCGCTCCGGAGCCATGGACTTCGACGATCTGCTGTTTCAGCTTTACCGTCTGTTCCGCGATAACCCCGATAATGTGGTGGAAAAATACCGCCGCAAGTTCCGCTACATCCACGTGGACGAGTTTCAGGATACCAACTTTCTACAGTACGCCATTTTGCGCCGTTTGCTGAAATACGACGGCAGCCCGGAAAACGTGTTCGTCGTGGGCGACGATGCCCAGAGCATTTATGCTTTCCGGGGGGCCACGATCGATAACATTCTCGATTTTGAGAAAGATTATCCGGCGCTCAAAACCTTTAAACTGGAGCAGAATTACCGTTCGACCCACCACATCGTTTCGGCGGCCAACGAAGTAATTTCCTTTAACCGCCGCCAGCTCAATAAAACGATCTGGACGGATAAAGAGGACCGCCACAAGATCAAACTGCTGAAATGCGTCACCGACGATGAGGAAAGCCGCCGGGTAGCCGACCTGATCCTGGAGCAAAAACATCGTTACCATATTCCGAATTCGGAAATAGCCGTCTTGTACCGGACCAACTCGCAAAGCCGGAAATTCGAGGAACATCTGCGGCGCCTCAACCTGGCCTACCGGGTGTTTGGCGGCGTAAGTTTTTACCAGCGTAAAGAGGTGAAAGACTTCGTCGGCTATTTGCGGATGGCGGTGAACCCCAATGACGAGGAGGCGCTGCGCCGGGTAATCAATTTCCCGACGCGCGGCATCAGCGACGGTACGGTGGATAAGATCAGTCAGGCCGCCGGCGCTACCAACACGACCATGTGGCAGGCGATGTTGCACCCACAGCTCGACGTGACGGACCGGGCCAAAAAATCGCTGGCCGGCTTCCGGAACATGGTGGATGAGTGGCAGCAACGCGCCACCACGGATAATGCCCTCAAACTGGCTTCCGATATTCTGCGCAAATCCGGCCTGCTGGATCTGTTCAAAGGCGATACCAGTCCGGAAGGCATTGGTCGCCTCGAAAACGTGAACGCCGTGCTCGATGCCATCGGCGAATTCACCGATAACCAGGCTGAAACGCCCGGCTTTGATCCCGATGGTTTCGACAGCTCGGCCGACAAATCCCTGGCCGCTTATCTGCAAACCATTACCCTGCTCACCGATGCTGATGAAAAAGGCGACCAACGCGATCATATTACGCTGATGAGCGTGCACGCCGCGAAAGGCCTGGAATACCGCAGCGTCTTCGTCACCGGCCTGGAAGAAAACCTTTTCCCGTCCTTCATGGCCCTGGAAGATCCGAACGGGCTGGACGAAGAACGTCGCTTGTTTTACGTGGCTATTACCCGCGCCAAGGAGTTCCTGACCATTTCCTACGCCCAGAACCGCTATCGTTTCGGCCAGATCCGCAGCAATGAGCCCTCGCGTTTCATGGATGAAATCGGCGGCGAACACTATGAATTCCTGGGCGGTATTGGCAATGCCCGCACCAATGCCCCCGCTGTGCCTGCTGGCCAGCCCCGGGCCAGCGTTTCCGGCAATTTCGCCAATCCGCGCCTGCGGGCCGTAACCAGACCCTCCGGACCGATGCCCGACCCAGCCGGTTTTAAGCCTTCTTCCGTGGAGGAAATTGTGCCCGGCGTAACGGTGCTGCACCTCAAATTCGGACAGGGAAAAATTGTCAGCGTAGAAGGGCCGAGGGATAATAAGGTGGCCACTATCCACTTCAAAGACGACGACCAGGCGGAAAGAAGGATCGTATTGAAGTTTGCCCGGTTACAGGTACTGGAAGGCGTTTAAACGTCAGTCCGGCGAGCACGTAGCAGGATAGCCGAACGGAGGAAACGGATTAGCCGGATTAAAACGGATTTTTTGGCGATCACGATGCTTGCTCCGATAGTGGAGGCTTGGCCAAAAATGACTGGAGTCACCGCGAATGTTCGGGGTGACTCCAGTTCATAAAATATAAAATTCAATTCCGCAAACGATAGCCCCTTATTCGCCCTTCACCCATTTTGCCAGCCAGGTTTTGCCATGGGTACTGACAATTTTCAGGTAGTAAATACCGGCTGGCAAGCGATCGATGGAAATGAAGTCCGAAAGTTCGGCAGCAGAGATCGTTTGCACCAGTTGCCCTTGCGTGCCCAGGATTTCCGCAGAAAACACGTCCAGATGATTAGTTTTCAACCAAATGCCGGTGTTTGCCGGATTAGGCCAAACGCGTACGGAAGGTTGCACCAGCGGATCACCGGTCGCCACTATATTGTCGATGGTAATGGGCGACAAACTTACCTGGCAGCCATTCACGTCGATCATCGTCAGCGTATAAATTCCCGCCTGCAGACCGGTCAGATCCTCATCATTGGAGAAGAAAACGCCGTCTTTTCTCCAGATAAACGTGTACGGCCCCACGCCGCCGACCGGGCTGACGTGGATACTGCCAATTCCACCGTTACCGATGTCGTTCTGCGTACTGTCGATCAGAATATCGGAGACCGGGAAAATAGTCACCGTGAAAGAACAGGTGGACGAGTTGCCCGATACATCGGTGACCCGGAACACCTGCGTGGTAACCCCATCATCGAATGCCGTACCGCTGACTTGTCCGCTGATTAAAACAGGAATGGCGGTCAGCATGCAATTGTCGGAGGCAACCGGCTGCGGGTACGTAACAATGTCTGCGCCGCACAGTGAAATGTTGCCCGGGCAGGACAGGCCGGGCGCAATGGTATCGAGAGAAACCACCGTCGCCGAGGCTGTGCTCACACAGTTAGCGGCGTCGCTGACCGTCACTGTATACGTGCCGGCCAGTAAGCTGCCAGCAGTCGCCGTGGTCGCCCCGCTGCTCCACTCGAAAGTATAAGGAGCACTGCCCCCAGTAATTACTGCTGTAGCCGAGCCATTTGCGCTCTCCGGGCAGGTCGCGCTGGTGGTGGAAATGCTGGTCACCAGCGTACAGTTGAATGCATTGACCGTTACGCTTTGCACGGCCGTACAGGCATTGGCATCGGTAATAGTGACGGCGTAATTCCCCGGTGCTAATCCGGTAATCGTCGGCGTTACACCGCCAGTTGACCACAAATAGGTATACGGTGCAGTACCGCCACTGGGCTGGGCGGTGGCCGTACCGTCATTCGTGTTCGCCGCAGTAACCGCCGTGGCCGTTGCATTGGCGGCCAGGACAGCGGGTTCCAAAATCGTGGCGCTACTCACGGCCGGACAGCCATTGGCATCGGTCATACTGACGGTATAATTACCGGCGGTCAGGCCAGAAATGGCTGCCGTTGTTGCACCCGTACTCCATAAATAAGTGATGGGTAGAGTCCCTCCGGTTAAAACCGCGGTTGCCGTACCGTTGGCAGCGCCGTTGCAGGAAATATTGGTCGTCGTCGTACTGGCGGTCAAACTACAGTTGAAACTGTTGACCGTAACGGACTGTACGGCCGTACAGCCAGCCGCATCAGTAACGGTAACCGTGTAAACACCTGGCGCCAGACCCGTTATGGTTGCGGTGGCGCCGCCGTTGCTCCAGGCATAACTATAAGGCGCGGTACCGCCGGTTGGCGCGGCCGTAGCCGTACCATTGTTTACCCCATTGGTCGTTTGAGCCGTGGCGGAAGCATTGCCGGCCAAAACTGCCGGCTGGCTGATCGTGGCTGCCGCCGTTGCCGTACAGTTATTCGCATCGCTGATGGTGACGGTATAAACGCCGGCCGAAAGATTCGCGGCGGTGGCCGTAGCCGCCCCATTACTCCACAAGTAGGTGTACACCCCCGTTCCGCCGCCGCCGGCAGCGGTGGCCGATCCGTTGACGCCGCCATTACAGCTCACCGACGTGCTGCCGGCAATCGTGGCTACTACCGGTGGCACCTGGGTGACCGTCGTGGAAGCCATGGCCGTGCAGCCGGTTTGCGTGTTGGTAATTAACAGGTTATACGTACCTGCTGCATTGACAATAGGCGTCAGGGTGGTTCCGCCGGAAACAATGTTACCATTGGCGGTCGTCCATAAATAAGTAAAATCACTGCCCTGCGAAGACGCCTGAGCATTCAACTGAATACTTAGGGCATTACAGTTCAGGCTGCCTGGCGTAGCAATACTAACGGTGGGCGGGGTCGTATTTTGCACCACTACCCCGACTGCTGTAGCGGTACAGCCGTTTGCCGAAGCGGTAATGGTAACGGTGTAATTACCGGCCAGTGTCGCAGTGATATTCTGGGTCGTAGCGCTTAATCCACCCGGTCCCGACCAGGCAAAAGTTGCGGGGCTGGCGTTGGTACCGGCGGCTACCTGCACTGAAGTGGTGCTACAGGTCAACGATCCGCTGGGAGTAGCGCTGGCGGTTGGGGGGGTGGTGTTCCCCGTTACGGTGGCGCTGGCGGTGTTGGTACAGCCATTTACCGTGTTGGTTAAGGTGACCGTATACGTACCGGCGCAACTCACGCTGGGGTTGGGTAAAGTCTGGCTATTCGGCGCCAGACACGGACCGCTCCACAGGTAGGCAGGTTGTTGCGCATTGGTGCTAACGCTCAATAACAGGGTTGGATTTGTGCAACTAATTGCGCCTCCCGTAGCCGAAACACTGGGTACTGTAGTATTTTGGGTGACCGTAGCCGTAGCTGTTTTCGTACAGCCGGTGGCGGTATTCGTAACCGTGACGGTGTAGGTGCCCGCCTGGGTGACTGTTGGGTTTTGCAGGTTGGAAGTAAAATTCGGTCCCGACCACATGAAAGCTGCCTGTCCGGCATTGGTCGTTACCGTGAGGCCGACGCTTGTGATCGCACAGGTCAGCAGACCACCGGTGGCTGTAGCGGTTGGAGGAATAATATTGGATGTGACCGTGGTGGAGGCCGTAGCCGTACAACCGTTGCTGGTATTGGTCACTTGCAACGTATAGGTGCCTGCGGCGTTGACCGTTGGCGCTAAGGTGGTTGCGCCGGAAACAATATTCCCATCCGGCGTCGTCCATACATATGAGAAAGAAGCGCCGGTGGAAGAACCCGTTCCGCTGAGGGTGGCCGTTGGTTGCTGGCAGGTCAGCGTAGTGCCCGATCCGGCCATCGCTACGGGCGGGGTGGTATTGGATTGAATAGTGAAGGCCGCCACTTTCTGACAGCCGTTCGCATCGGTGACGGTAACGGTTTGCGAGCCGCCCACCTGATAACTAGCCGGATTGCCACTGTCTCCATTTGACCAGGCATAGCTATATCCGCCGGCGCCGCCGGTGACGCTGGCCGTCACGTTGACCGACGTCTGGGTACAAGTCAGCGCACCACTGGCGGAGGCACTAGCCACCAGGGCCGTTGGCTGCGTAATGGTAGCCGACGCCGTAGCCGTACCGCTGCCGCCCGAAGCAGTAACCGTCACCAGGTAGGTGCCGGCGACCAGGTTGACGGCCGTTTGGTTCGACTGGTTATTGCTCCAGTGATACGTATAAGGTGGGTTGCCGCCGCTGGGTTCTACCGTCGCGCTGCCGGTATTTCCGCCATTGCAGAGTACGTTGGTCGTAGAACTGATCGTCGCCGTGACTGGGGGTGGACCGGCAAAAGCATAGGTTTCATTGTCGGCCAGGGCAAAGTCGCCGCTGGTACCGCCATTATTATTGGCAAAATTGCCGATGAAGTAGAACTTGATCGTGTTGCCGCTGGCGCTGGCAGGTGCTTTCCAGCTGAAGTCCCAGGAAATGGGATTACCGCCAAACGTTTTGGTTCCGCGGTGTTCCAGGTAATCGCGTCCCCCCGTGGCATCCACGCCGGTTTGCGCATTCGCCGGCGTCAACAAACCGACACTGGCATTGCTGCCATCGACGGCTACCAGCTGAAAACCACCCCGAATGGGATTGCCCGCCGTCACTTCCATCGTGATGGTCAGCGGATAAACAATATTCGGTTGGACCGTTGTGGGCATTCCGCTGACCGTAATCAGGCCATTATAGTTATTGGTATTCCCGGAATGGCAGTTATTGCAGTGCCCATTGAAGGGCGCGCCCGTATTACCGGTTGGTGGATTGTTACTGTTGGCCAGCCACAGGAGTGCCGCGCATAAAAGGCCAAAAAGATGATAAGAGCGTGGAAGTCGCATTTTTTTCATGAAGACAGGATTGTTCTGTTAAACTAGGAATAAGCAGGCGGCGAAGATAGGTGTTGAGACACGTTCTCTAAGTTTGCCGCTGCTTCCTGGGCGACTTTGTCCCGCTACTTTGTCTCAATTAGTCAAATTTTCCCCCTTTTCTAAAAAGCGCCGGTCAAATACCCGTTTCTTTTGTTAGAATCTTTTTCCGCTCGTACTACCTTCGCGCAGCGAAAATCCGCCACGCCCAATTTACACCATCATTCCTCTAAATCCGCTTCCAATGCTTAATAAGCGCATTCGCAAAGTTGCTGTTCTTGGCTCCGGCCTCATGGGTACCGGCATTGCCGCTCATCTCGCCGGTTGCGGCCTGGAGGTGTTATTGCTCGATATCTTGCCGCCAACAGCGGTTCCTGCAACGCCCGGCAGCCCCGTTCCCCCTGTTCCACTCATGGGCGAATTAGGCGGCGGCGCGCGTAATGTGATCGCTCAAACCGCGCTGCAAACGGCCCTGAAATCTAAACCGGCGCCGTTCTTCGATACTAAATTTGCCTCCCGCATTACCGTCGGCAATTTTGAAGACGATATGCCGAAAATCAAAAACTGCGACTGGATCATCGAGGTGGTCGTGGAAAGACTCGACATCAAAAAACAGGTCTTCGAGCAGGTAGAAAAACACCGCGCGCCTGGATCCTTGGTTTCTTCCAACACCTCTGGCATTCCGATCCACCTGATGGCCGAAGGGCGCAGCGAAGATTTCAAAAAGCACTTTTGCGGCACCCACTTCTTCAATCCGGTGCGTTATATGCGCCTGCTGGAAGTGATCCCAACGCCGGAAACGGACCCGGCAGTCACCGAGTTTTTCATGCATTACGGCGACGTACAGCTCGGCAAACAAACCGTACTCTGCAAAGACACGCCCGCCTTTATTGCCAACCGCGTAGGCGTGTATGCCATGGCTAAAATCTATCAGTTGACCCAGGAATTTGGCCTGGCCATCGATACGGTAGATGCATTGACGGGTCCGGCTATCGGACGACCTAAAACGGGTACTTTTCGCCTGGGTGACCTGGTCGGTATGGACACGGCGGTACACGTGCTCAACGGCATTAAGCAGAACTGCCCCGACGACGAGCAGGCCGGCGCTTTTGAAATTCCGGCCTATCTGCAGTTTTTAATTGATAACAAATTCCTCGGCAACAAAACCGGACAAGGTTTTTATAAAAAAACGGCCGAAAAAGACGCAAAGGGCCGCCCGGTCATTCTGGCCCTGAACCTGGACACGCTGGAATATGGCGTTTCCCAAAAAGAAAAACTGCCCATTCTGGACACCCTGAAGCAGATCGACGAACTGCCGCGCCGCATAAAAGCAGTGTTCAAAGGGGATGATAAAGGCGCCCAACTGCTGCAAAAAGCCCACCTCGGACTCTTCGCCTACGTGAGCAACCGCGTTCCGGAGATCAGTAATACGCTGCATGCGATCGACGATGCCATTCGCGCCGGTTTTGCCTGGGAAAAAGGCCCCTTTGAACTATGGGACATGGTCGGGGTGGAAGAAGGCGTACGGCTGGCGGAGGCCCAGGGCGAATTAATTGCCGGCTGGGTGAAAGAAATGATCGCGGCCGGTCATACCAGTTTTTATAAGTCGGAAAACGGCACGCGCAGTTTCTACGATATTAGCACGAAAACCTACCAGCCCCTGCCCGGCGCTTCGGAATTTATCATACTTGATAATTATCGTTCGGCCAAACCGGTGTATCAAAATTCGGAAGTGACCCTGCACGATATTGGCGACGGCATCTTATGCCTGGAGTTTCAGTCGAAAATGAATGCCATTGGGGAAGGTATTTTGCGTGGCATTAACGACAGCATTCAAATTGCGGAAGAACAAGGCTGGAAAGGCCTGGTGATCGGGAATAATGCCGCCAATTTCACGGTGGGCGCTAACCTGATGATGATTGCGATGCTGGCCTATCAGCAGGAATGGGATGAACTGAACATGGCGGTCAATCTATTCCAGCAGACTTCCATGCGCATTCGTTACTCGGCTATTCCGGTCGTTTTGGCAACGCAGGGCTATGTATTCGGCGGGGGCTGCGAATTTTCCATGCACGCCGATGCGGTGGTCGCCTCTGCGGAGAGTTATATTGGCTTGGTGGAAGTAGGCGTCGGCATCATTCCCGGCGGCGGGGGTACCAAAGAATTTGCCTTGCGCCTTTCCAATGAAATCAGCCGCGAAGGCGACGTGCAAATCCCGAGCCTGATCAATAAATTCAAAACGATCGCGACTGCCCAGGTGGCCACTTCGGCCTACGAAGCCTTTAACCTGGGTTATTTACTACCCGAAAAAGACCATGTGGTGCCGAACGCCGCCCGCAACATCAGCGAAGCGAAAAAAATAGCGCTGACCCTGTCCGAAGACTATGTGCAGCCGATTCAGCGCAAAGATGTTTGGGTGCTGGGACGTACGGGTCTGGGCGCCCTGTACGTGGCGGCGCATTCCTTATTACTGGGTCACTATGCCAGCGAGCACGATATTAAAATTGCTAAAAAAGTAGCCGACGTGCTGTGCGGAGGCGACCTGACCTCGGCACAATACGTGTCGGAACAGTACCTGCTGGACCTGGAACGGGAATGTTTTATGAGCCTTTGCGGCGAACCGAAAACGCTGGAGCGGATTCAATACATGCTGGAAAACGGAAAACCATTGCGGAATTAATTCCTTTTCCTATTTTTGAATCCTGTCCACCCTGTTTTCACCACCGGCATGCTGTACCAACTTTTCCAATCCACCCGCTCCGAAGCCGAATTTGAGGAGTTGCTGCGTCTCACTTTTACCGAACATGAGCGCGACCTGATGCTGGAACGCTGGCGCATTTTCGACGCCTCCGACCGCGGCCTGTCGCAGCGGGAAGTCAGCCGGGAAGTGCCCTGCAGTATTGTGACGGCTACCCGCGGCGCGAAAGTATACCGGGAAAACAGGGAAGCCATTCAAAAATATTTGGCCATCTGGCGAAAAGACCTTTAACTTCATTTATAGCGTGCCCCAGCGATCCAAATTTGCTATCACTTAAAATTTGAGACCGCCATGAGCAAAAAAATTTCGCCTGCGCTCCTGTTTTTTCTTTCCCTGTCTTTTTGTCTGCGCGCCCAGGAGGCAGACTTCATGATGCAGGGCTGGTACTGGGATTATTTCCAAAATGGCAATTACGGTACCTGGATCAATAACCTCAATGCCAAAGCCGCCGAACTGGACGACGCGGGCTTCAAGTACATCTGGCTGCCGCCCCTGTCGCGGAGTAGCACGACCAATAACATCAGCAACGGCTATAATCCAATGGATTTGTACGACCTTGGGGAATATGGCCCGGCCTGCGCCTGGGGTACCCGAGCGCAGCTCAATACGCTGATATCCAACTACAGCAGCCGCGGCCTGGATGTGGTGTCGGACATGATTTACAACCACCGCGACGGCGGAAAACCAGAGAGAAATGAGGCCGTTCGTTACTATATAACCACGCCCGGTACGGTCAATCCCTACCCTTCCGACCGCTTCTTTTGCATTTTACCCTTAGGCAGCGCTAACCCGGGAAATAACGGGGCCGGCGACTACTACATTAAGGTCAAATCCAAAATTCAAAACAATAACGTTTACGGACCTTACCAATATCGCTTTTATGCCCGGACCAATAACTCGGCCAGCAGCGGCATAGACGTGAACGAGACCGAACCCAATGGCGGTGGCGATTGCGGACAACCCAGCAATGCCTATACAATGGGCCAGGGCGTGATCGCTACCCTGTATGATTACAGCGGCTGTTACACCGATGAATTCAAGATCACGCTGACCGCTGGAAATTTCAATCCCGTGGATGATACGCTGTTCATTTACCTGAATAATTATAACTCCGGTTATGCCGACCAATACGTGTACGGACTGTACAGCATTCCGCGCAGCAGTAACATTGTCAGTGAGTTGGAGTATTGGACCTATTCCAATTATAATGGCCTGCCTAGCGCTCAGGGCGGAATGAACTATAACGGCTTCCGGCCCAACGACCTTACCTCCAACGCCAATGGCGTCACTGAAACGCTGGGCTGCGACTGGAACTGCCCGCTCTTCTTCTACGATTACGATCAGGATCAGCAGGTGACCAAAGATGTGCTGAATGCCTGGACCAAATGGGAAATTCAAACCGTCGGGATGAAGGGTCTGCGTATGGACGCGGTGAAAAATTTTTCGCCGGCCTTTGTCAGCCAGTTGATGAACTACCTGTTTAACAATGGCGCCACGCCCGAATTCGTGGTCGGCGAATACTTCGATTATAGTGCAAGCGCGCTAACTGGCTGGGTAAATTCGGTTATTGGCGGTATGAGTTCCGGCGCGCAAAACGCGATTAAAGTCCGGGCCTTCGACTTTGCACTACGGAGCGTTCTGCGCGATGTATGCGATTTCGGCTCCGATGCGCGTAATATTTTCAACAGCGGAATGGTCAATGGCGGCGGTGCGAGCAGCTTCAATACGGTCACTTTCATCGATAACCACGACCTGCGCAAGGACGGATTGGGTATTCAAAACGAAGCCATGCTCGGTTATGCCTATATTCTGACCAACAACCAGATTGGCGCGCCCTGCGTCTTTTATCCCGATTACTACGGGGTGCAGGTCGCAAACACACCCCTGATCAACCTCCAGGCGCGGATCGATAAGCTTATGAGTTTGCATAAGAACTACATCTATAGCTCGCCGGCGGTGGAATACCTGAGTCGCTACAGCACGCCTTATACGCAGTATTTTGTGCCCGGCACCAACGGCGGACCGGAGAGAACACTTATTTATCAGTTGCAGCCCAACACGTCCGGAAAAAACGTCATTGTCGCCGTCAATTTTTCCACGAATGCCCTCGATATGTACCAGCAGATCAGGACTACCTGGGGAGCTGGCGCCGGTACGATCTTTACCGATATGCTGGGTTATTCCGGCTCGACTACGACGACTATTACCAACAATAATGAGATCCACGTCATCTTGCCGCCGCGCAGTTACACCGTGTACGTACAGGGGATTAACACCCCTTTACCGGTTGAATTACTTGATTTTCAGGCAAATGCCCAAGCATCAACGGTGTTGTTAAACTGGAAAACAGCTACGGAGCGCAATTTTGATCGTTACGAAATAGAGCGTTTGGTGGGTAATGACGCCCATTTCAACCGACTTGGAGAAAAAGCCGGACAACAGAGCAACGCCACGGCTGCCTACACCTTTCGGGATGAAGAGCCGCCACGGAACACTCCCCTTTACTACCGCCTGCGAATGCTGGATCAGGATGGTCAGGCTGAATATTCGCCCATCCGGCAGGTGATGCTGGAACGAAAAACCCTGCAGGGTGTGTTGATGCCGAATCCAACGACGACCGATGGCCTGTTGCAATTACAGTTGACGGACGCGCAGGAACTGCATGTTGTCGTAACAAACTTCCTGGGGCAGGTGATGCTGGACCAAAACTGGTCAGCCGAAGCAGGTACATCGCAGTGGCCGCTTCCTACTGCTGACTGGGTGAGGGGGCTTTACCGCGTGACCGTACAGGGGGCCAACGAGCGCTTAAATCTTAGCCTGGAAAAGTATTAGGATAAACATCAGCAAATGATAACGTCCAATCGGGTACTACCTGGTTGGACGTTTTTTTTAGAAAGAGCGCCGTTGGGTCATAACAGGGCTGGCACAAATTTTTTAATTCCTATTGCCCTCCTTGTTATCACTTAAACAAACACTCAGTATGCGATACTTTCTACTCTTTCCCCTCCTGGTGGGGTTGCTTTTTCCTTTCTCCAGCCCGGCAACGACAATCATTCCTTTCAAAAATTTAGCGGAGCTTTATCTGGTGAGTGACGCCGTGGTCTTGGTAAATGCGGACGCCTCTTATCAGCAGGTACAAAGTGGCATTACCCATACCTACTGCGATTTCACGGTCATGGTAGCTGCTAAAGGGCCTATGGTCCAAAATGATATATTCACCCTGCGTCAGTATTCGTATACAGATCAAATCGGTGAGTTGAATATTGTCGGCGATTTTGTGCCAAAATATAACCATAACTATCTGATGTTTCTAAACCAGCTGGAAGATGGCAGCTGGCGGCTGATGATGTTATCGTACTATGTTTTTGAAGAAAGCCTGCAGGAGGCCAATCAATACCTGATACCGGTCAAAGAAAGCCTCTCGATAGGCACATTCCCGCGTCCGGATGGCCTTGTGGCTGAGCCACTTACCGCTTACCGGGAGGAAACGTTACTACAATTACTACAGCAGCAGGCAACCGGGTCGGCGGTTCCCTGGGATCCGGGGAGTGCACAAATATCTTTACCGGCATTGACTTCTACCGAAGTGAGTGACCGGGCACTGCCCGTTGGTTGCGATTTCGACCTGGGCGGTGGAATTTCCCGCTGGCAAAATCCGACTATCAATATGTACTACGACGTAACCAACGCGCCCAGTGACGTGGTTCCACGTTTTCAGGGAGCAATTAACACGCTGAATACGCAGTATGCCGGACTCAATCTAATGTATGGGGGTCCGACAAATTTTACCCCTGATTGCAGTGATATGTCCATAGTCGGCCAGGATTTTATCAATTATCTGAATACGAATTTGAACGGTAACCAAAGCATCCTGCTGCTTTTCGATGACCCTTGTAACAATATTACGGATCTCGTTAACTGCTCCGGGGTACTGGCTTTGGGCGGTGGTTATATGTTGAGCACTACCCACGTTTTTAAAGGTCTGACCTGGAAAAATGCCGCGTGGGGTTACGTTTTTACCAATAACGGCGTGCGCGCCTGCCTGTCGGATATTAATTATGAACGCTTACTTACCCATGAGCTGACGCACGCGCTCAAAATGGATCATCTGGACGCGGTGCTTTATCCCAACAACAACATGAATGCCACGTGTTGTAATGCCATTAATACCAAAGACCGGGAATGCATGAATTATGTGTACGATTCGCCATTGCCGGTGGAACTGGTCGCTTTTACTACCCGCCTGATGAATAATGGTGTTGCATTAAGCTGGTCGACCGCTCAGGAAATCAACAACGATCATTTCATTATTGAACGCTCACCTGATGCCCTGCAATTTGAGCTTTTGGCCAATGTAGCAGCCAGTAATCTGGCGCAGGCGGCGACCTATACGCTCACCGACGACCGTCCGCTCGGCGGACTTAATTATTACCGGCTCTCGCAAATGGACCGGGATGGAAAAGTAGTACAACTCGCCATGCGGGCAATAAATTTTCGGGGCGAAGTCAATAACTACACCCTTGCGCCCAATCCTGCCAATGGAAATTCTATCGTACTGAGCACCAGCCAACCGGAGGCGGATTTGCAGACGCTGCAAATATTCAACCCGGCCGGCACGCTGATTTTGCAAATGAACAATACCGCTTCCTCCAACCGGATGGAAGTGCCCATCGGCGATCTGCCGTCCGGTTTGTACTGGTTAAAAGTGGAAGAGCCCAGGCATACGGAAACCCTGAAGTTTATTCGCCTTTGAGCCGCCCATGTATGATAAAGAATTGGTTTTGAGCTACTTACTCAGGACCAATTCTTTACCTGGTGCGGATAACGAATCACATAATTTTCCTTGATCAGTCGCGTCATGCGATCACGCAGTTCCTCTATACCTTCTTTGGTCTGGGCCGAAATGAACACATTTTCGCCGTAGGCATGCAAAAGCCGGTCATGCATTTCCACCTGTAGCTCCTGCCGGGTGGCTTCATCCAGCAGATCGTCAAAGTACCGTTCGCGATACAGGTCAATTTTATTATAGACCATCAGCGTGGGTTTATCGCCGGCGCCCAGTTCTTCCAGCGTTTTCTGCACCGTACGGATCTGGTCTTCAAACTGCGGATGTGCAACATCTACTACGTGCAGTAAAATATCGCTTTCGCGCACCTCGTCGAGGGTACTTTTGAAACTCTCGACCAGGTGGTGGGGCAGTTTGCGGATAAACCCAACCGTATCGGACAGCAGAAAAGGCATTTGCCCGAAAACCACCTTGCGCACCGTGGTATCCAGCGTAGCGAAAAGTTTGTTTTCTGCCAGCACTTCCGATTTGCTGAGGAGATTCAGCAGCGTGCTTTTACCCACGTTGGTGTAACCGACCAGGGCGACGCGAATGAGTTCGCCGCGGGTTTTTCGCTGCGTTTGCGATTGCCGGTCAATATCATGTAGCCGGTTCTCCAGCACTTTTACGCGGTATTGCACGATCCGGCGGTCCGTTTCAATCTGGGTTTCCCCGGGTCCGCGCATGCCAATACCACCGCCCTGGCGTTCCAGGTGGGTCCACAATCCACGCAAACGCGGTAACAAATACTTCATTTGCGCCAGGTCCACCTGGGTTTTTGCCTGCGCCGTTTGGGCGCGATTGGCAAAAATATCGAGGATGAGGGTGGAGCGATCCACTATTTTTACCTTCAGCGCTTCCTCCAGCGTATTGGTTTGTCGCCCCGTCAGATCGTCATCGAAAATGACCATATTCACTTCCTCATGGCGGTCCAGATATTGTTTGATTTCCAGCACTTTTCCGCTCCCGACAAACGTGCGGTGTTCCGGGTGCGGCAGTCTTTGCGTAAACCGTTTGATGGTGGTTGCCCCGGCCGTCAGGGCCAAAAACTCCAGTTCATCCATGTATTCATGGGCCTGCGTCTCGGTCACCATAGGGGTGATGAGGCTGACCAGTATCGCGAATTCGGGTTCTTTTTTTAATGACGGACCTTTCTCGCCCAGCGTCCATTCTTGTGCCATGCTTTATTTTTTAGTGGTTGCAAAGGTACGCGCTCTGCGTTTCAGGGAGGCAAAGGAAAAAACAGGAGTAAAAGTTCATGCCGGACCAGTTGCAGCCTGAAATTAATCTATCAAACCTGTCCTTACGCCACATTCACTGGAGAAACAGCGTTCATGTACCTTTGCGGCTACCAAACCATGACAAGATTATATTTTCAAATTACGCTTCTACTCATAGCCCTCGGCCTGTTTGCCTGCGCCCGGGTGGGTGCACCGACGGGTGGACTGAAGGACACCGTGCCGCCCCAAGTGGATTCGCTGGCCAGTTCACCGAATTTCAGCACCCGTTTTAAGGAGGATCGCATCCAACTGACGTTCGATGAATGGGTGGTACTCAAGGACGCGCCTACGCAGGTACTGATTTCGCCACCGTTCAATAAACGGCCCGACATTAGCCTGAAAGGAAAAACGGTGACGGTGAAATTTCCCGAAGGGGAAGTCTTGCGGCCGAATACCACCTACACCGTCAATTTTGGGAACGCCGTGCAGGATCTGCATGAAGGGAATGTTGCCAAAGACCTGCGTTTCATTTTTTCTACCGGCGATTTTCTGGATAGCCTTAGTATGGCCGGTATTATTGTCGACGCTTTTACCGGCGACCCGGTGGAGAACGTTTCGGTAATGCTCTATGAAAATCAGGCGGATAGCGTGGCGCGTAATGAAAAACCTTATTACTTCGCTAAAACCGATAAAAGCGGCCAGTTCAACCTCCCGAATTTGAAAGGGGGGTTATACAAAATGCTCGCTTTTGAGGATAAAGACCAGAACCTGAAATGGTCGAGCGATAATGAAAGCATCGCTTTTCTGGATAGTACCTGGTCCGTGTCGCCGGCTTCTATGCGTCGTTCCACTTCCCTGCGCTTGTTTAAAGACCAGGCCAGGTTCCGCCTGTTTGATAAAAATGCTAACCGCTACGGCCTGATCAAACTGGTTTATACCGGTCCGCCGCCCGCCATTCGGCTGCGTACGGAGCCGGAGGTAGCTGGCCTGCGCTTGCTGACAGCCAACAGCCAGGATACGCTGCTGATCTGGTATGATCTAGCGGAACCCGCCGGCTGGCAACTGCTGGCCGGTAATGATACGGTGGTCGTACGCGATCTTTCACGGGTGGATTTTTTTAAAACCTACCGCTTAACCCCGGTACGGGAAGCTGCACCCGCTACTGCCGGTGGAAGACCAAACCGACCGACATCGACACCAACGACGGTTGTACCCACTGCCAAAGTGGTCGCCGTCAAAAACGTCAATCAAAACCCGTCTAAACCGGCATTTCTGGAATTCATCACTCCGATCACCAACCTGGATACGAGTAAATGGCGAATCATCCTGGATTCCAGCCAGACCTTTGACTTCACTGCCCGCCCCGATTCTACTGACCCGCGGCGCATTAACCTGGAAGTCCCCTGGAAAGTGGGAAAAATGTACCAATTGCAGGTGCTGCCCGGCGCCGTCACCGACTTCTACGGGATCCGCAATGCCGATACCATCCGGTTGAATTTCACAGTGGCTACGGATAAACAACTGGGTAATCTTAAGCTGACCGTAAACCGACTGATTCCGAGAACAAATTATGTGCTACAGCTACTGAATGGTAAAGAACTGGTGGAAGAGCGCCGTTTTCAAGCTGAACTCACCGAAAAGCAGTTGATTTTCAACAATTTATTAACGGCCATCTATACCGTTCAACTCATTGAAGACAGCAACAACAATGGACGCTGGACTACCGGTGATTACTATGCGCACCGCCAGCCGGAACAGATTTTTACCAAGAAGCTCGAAACTTTACGCCCTAACTGGGAAGTAGACGCCACTATGGAAGCGACCGTACAGGGCAATAAGCGAACGGTAGAAAAGCCGAAAACAAAGACGAACTAATGGCCCGCCGCCTCTAACTCGAGTACTTTAGAAAATAATTCGTCTTCGTCGCCGGTCATGTAGCGCTTATGCTGCCAAACGAGCTTGCCGCTTTTGTCGAACAGAAAGACCTGCGGCAATCCATTCAGGCCGCCCGGCAGGATGTTCCGGAAGGCCTGAATATTATCCCAGTAAACCGGAAAAGGCCAGCCGGACGTGCGCGCTAATTTCGCCATTTGCTGAAATCGCTGCGGATAATCGATGGAAATAGCGATCAGTTGAAAATCTGCCTGCTTTTGCCAGTCGGCATACTTGGCTTTATAAGCCGCTAATTCTATCTGGCAGGGCACACAAGTGCTGAGCCAAAAGGCCAGTACCGTAACTTTACCCTGGCCTAAAGCCGCCGCACTGGTTGTAGCCGTACTGTCCGGGCGAAACAAGGTTTGCTGAAATGGGAACGGATCGGTGGGCTGCGGGACCTGTGCCGACACGTGGTGGCATAGAAATAAAAGGGTAATAAAAAGTATAGAGCGCATACGGATGAATAATTTACTACAAAGAAACAGGAAGCGAATGAGGAGTTGTGACGAGTTGAATTTTTAACGTCCTATTAACGGACTTAAGAAATCTGTTGGGCTGTCCTGTAGTTTTGTCGGCTTTTTTCGTCCTTTGCGCTTCTTCGTCATAATTTTTTCTTTTAAAACGACTGGAAGTGCCGGCTACTGCCATCAAAAAATTGAGTGAGTACACGGATGTCGAACTGATCGCGCTTTACTTGCGCAGTCAGAATGCCGACTATTTTACGACCCTGTACCGGCGTTATGCCGGCAAAGTGTTTGCAAAATGTTTTACCATGCTGGCGGACGAAGGCCAGGCCCGCGACGCGACGCAGGATATATTTATTAAGGTGTTGTTGAATTTAGCCAGATTCACGGAACTTTCTACTTTTTCTACCTGGGTTTATTCGATCACTTATAACTATTGCATAGACCTGATTCGAAAAAAGAAAAAAATGCCGCTGATTTTTACTGAAGACATAGGAAAGGTGACCCGGGACACGGACGATATGGACGAGGTTCCCGATAGCGTACTTTTGGAAATGGAGCATAATCGCCTGGAAAAAGTCTTAGAGTTCTTACCACCGGGAGATAAAGCCATTTTGCTGATGAAGTATATTGATAATATGTCGATCCGCGATATTGGCACCGTGCTGAACAAAACGGAAAGTGCGATTAAAATGCAGCTCATGCGCGCTAAACACAAGTCGCAGGCGATTTACGAGGACCTTTTCGGCAGTGAAACACAAGAGTAATTTTTTTAATCCATACCCATCGACCAGCTTATTATCGAGCCGATTTTTTCCATTCAGGCCACCAAAGGCCGTTAAACTAATCCATTATGGCAGATGCAAAAGCACCCGACAACGCGTTTACCCGCATCCAGAGAGGCTATGAAGACAGGCTGCCCCCTGAAATAGAAACGCACCTGACCCACCAGGTCGGTACATTTTCTGTTTTTAGCCGGGTAGTCGAGTTATATGGTCCCAATGCGCTGGACATTGCCTCCCGCTTCATTTGCGGTCACCCCGAATGCAATGGTCCACAGGGTGCCCTGGAAGAAGACCTTCCGTTCTGGCGGATCAGGCCCTGAGTAAAGTTACCGGGGCCAAATGTGCTGTAAACACTTATAGTAAATTTGGCCCCGGCATTTGATTATAAACCACTTGTACAATCTATTTTCTGCACATGCAATTCTGGGACGCACTTAAAGACGGGGTATTAAAACAACTGCTGGAAAAATTTTCCGACGCCATTCCAAAAATTGCCATGGCATTGCTCATTCTTTTGATTGGGCGTTTAATTGCGAATCTGGCGCGCAAAATTGTGCGCGGCATTCTGGTTGCACTACAAATAGACCGCCTGACCGAGCAACTGAATGATATTGATCTCGTACAACGTTCCGGAACCCGCATTGAACTCTCCGGCGTTTTATCCAGCATGGTGTATTATGTGCTGATGCTGGGTTTTATCATTTTCGCGACCGACCTGCTGGGCATTCCGGCTATTACGGCCATGGTACGCGACGTTATCGACTATTTACCCGCTCTTTTCTCCGCGCTGATCATGTTCCTGCTGGGTCTTTATCTGGCGGATATTATTAAAAAAGTGGTTTTTACAACCCTGCGTTCCATGGGTGTAGCTTCCGCTAAAATGATCGCATCGGGCGTATTTTACTTTTTATTCCTGGTGATGGCGGTCAGTGCGCTGGCACAAGCTAAAATCAATACCAGTTTTATTGCCAGCAGTTTGACCGTACTCATCGGCGCCGGCGCCCTGGCATTCGCATTCGGCTATGGTCTGGCCTCCCGCGACCTTGTTTCCAGCTATATGGCGGGCTTTTATAACCGCAATAAGGTCCGCCTCGGCGATGACGTACGCATTATCGGCGTACGCGGTAAAGTCGTCCTCCTGGATGCTACTTCTATGATTCTGCAAACGCCGGAACGAGCGATTGTGATCCCGTTAAATAAACTGACCACCGAAAAAGTAGAGATTTTTTATCCTGATCCACAGGATGACAGTCTCCTGCAAACCGGGGAGTAGTGTTTTTTTTCAATCCTTTTTATTCAAACCAAACTTTTTATGAAATTGAAATTTACCCTGGCCGCAGCGCTCTGCTGCTGGCTCACTGTACACGTACAGGCCCAGGACAAACCCGAAGAAGTGAAACTTGGCTGGACCATAGGCGGCAGCCTCGGACTCGATCTGTCGGGCATTGGCATTGTTAACCCCCGCGTAGGTAGCGGCGCAAACCGGTTCGGTATTGGCGGTGTCGGTGGTGTTTTTGCCAATAAAAAAGAGGAAAAATCTTACTGGGAATCCAAGGCCGATTTGCAGCTTTCCGTGCAGCGCCTGGGCAAAACCAAACCTACTGATGCGACCGGTTTTCAGAAAAACCTGGACCTGCTGCGCCTGACTTCCCGGGCCGGCCGGAAACTCAAAAGCGATAAGTTATTTATTGCCGTAGAAGGTATGGCCCAAAGCCTGCTGCTCAAAACGCACGCCAGCAACTACCTGACGCCCCAGGATGCCGAAGATAACGTGATCGCCAGATTTCTGTCGCCCATCGAGTTGCGGCTATCGCCGGGTCTGGACTATCGCCCCAACGCGCACTACTCCATCTTTTATTCGCCGGTAAGTTTGCGTGTGATCTATGTGGCCGACGACAGCATTGCCGCGCTTAATATCCATGGTAATGATGCGGGCAAAAACAGTTCGTTCCAGGTAGGTTCTAACCTGGTGGTCAAATACACGAATAAGTATTTCAAAGATCGTGTCGCGGCATCGAGCGCGGTCAGCCTCTACAGCAACTACCTCAAAAACCCGCAGAATGTAGACGTTCTCTGGACAAACAACATCAGCATTAACCTGTGGAAAGGTTTCTCGCTCGATCTGCTCGGCGAACTGAACTACGACGACGATGTGGCCATCATTCGCGACCGCAACGACGACGGTTATTATAACCTCGACACGGACGGTACTTCCAAAGGTCCGCAGATCACTGGTGCTTTTTTACTCAAGTACAGTAAGATTTTTTAAGGTACAGAAAGGCCGTTAAGACGTTTAATGTCGTTCTAAAAGCTTGTTTTTCTGGCGATCTTTGCAGCGCTGTCCGCCCTTGACTGGGTAGACAGCGTTTTTCTATTCAATAACCACGACTGCAATGCGTATTCTAATGGTTTGCCTGGGTAATATTTGCCGCAGCCCGCTGGCAGAAGGAATTTTACGGCATAAAATAGCCCAACGTAAGCTCGACTGGCATATTGACAGTGCCGGCACCGGCGATTGGCACATTGGCCACCCGCCCGACCCGCGTTCCGTAGAAACCGCCTTAAATCATGGAATCGATATCAGCGATCAACGCGGCCGGCTATTTCAACGTATTGATTTTGAACGTTTTGATAAGATTCTTGTTATGGATGACCGCAATTTGCGGGACGTTCTGCGTTTAGCCAAAACCGACGAACACCGGGCAAAAGTGGAGCGTATTCTTCAGTTTAGTCATCCGGATGAAGCCCGCAGTGTGCCGGACCCTTATCTAGATAAACTGGAAGGTTTCGAGTCTGTTTTTCAGCTGCTGGACACTGCCTGTGATTCTTTTCTGAACCATACCACGTCCTGATTTTCACCGTTTATCAGCCGCATGATGCGTTATTTTCTTACTTTGTCTTATCGCGGAACGCAGTATTGCGGCTGGCAGGTCCAGCCCAACGGGCCATCCGTGCAGGCGGTACTGGAAAAAACGCTCAGCATCGTATTGGGTCAGCCGATAGCCGTTACGGGCTGTGGTCGCACCGATGCCGGGGTCCACGCCCGTCAATATGTGGCCCATTTTGATGCGGACGGAGAAATGCCGTCCACAATTCTCTATAGCTTAAACAGTCTGTTACCCGATGATGTGGCCGTTTACGCCATGGAGGCGATGCAGGCAAACGCCCATGCCCGTTTTGATGCTTACGAACGCAGTTACGAGTATCATATCGGTCTGCATAAAGATCCTTTTGTCACCGAAACGGCCTGGCATTTCCCACAGCATCAACTGTTGAGTTTTGAAAAAATGCAGGCGGTGGCGAATGTATTTACCCGTTTTGAATCCTTTGCCCCGTTTTGTAAAAGCCATAGCGGGGTGGATACTTTTCAATGTGATCTGCGCACGGCGTACTGGTCATTTGATACGGAGCGGCAACACCTGGTTTTTCACATCAGCGCCAATCGTTTTCTGCGGGGCATGGTACGCCTGATGGTGGGCGCCTGTTTGCGGGTCGGCTTGGGCAAAATGACGATATCCGATGTGGAAAGCGCGCTGGAAAGCCAGCAGGTTTTGAAAAAAAATCTCAGTGTGCCGCCGCAGGGCTTGTTCTTAGTAAATATTAAATATCCTTATCCGGTACCGGAAAAACTGTCCGCTGCCCTGTTGTCATAAAATTCATCCGCTATACAAATGACTTTTTCTTCCAGATTGATTGAGAAAGCCGTGGAAGCCTTCGCTTCCCTGCCCGGTATTGGCCGAAAAAGCGCTTTTCGCCTGGTACTGCATTTATTAAAACAGGACAAAACAGTCACCCTGCAATTCACCGATGCGCTCATCCGCATGCGCGAGGGCATTCGGGAGTGTCGCATTTGCCATAATCTGGCCGATGAAGACGTGTGCCAGATCTGTGCCGATGCCCGCCGCGACCGATCCCTGGTTTGCGTGGTGGAAAGCGTGCGCGACCTGATGGCGATAGAAGAAACGAGCCAGTACCGGGGCTTGTATCACGTGCTGGGCGGTATTATTTCGCCGATTGAAGGCATTGGCCCGGGCGATCTGCAGATTGAATCCCTGTTGGTTCGGGTGGGTGAACAAGAGGTCAAAGAAATAATTATGGCCATCAGCCCAACCATTGAGGGCGAAACTACGATCTATTATCTTTCTAAGAAGTTGCAACCCCTTGGGGTGCAGGTGAGCGCCATTGCCCGGGGTGTTTCGTTCGGTGGCGATCTGGAATATGCAGATGAATTGACCTTGGGACGCTCCATTGTGGCGCGGGTACCCTATGAAACGAGGGGTTAACTTTGTAAATACAATATTTCGTCCCTTGCTCCGTACCTTTGCGCGCTGAAAATTTATCCGTATTTTATGAAGCAGTCCACAATTGAAAAATCGGTTTCTATAAGTGGGGTTGGTCTCCATACCGGCAAAATGGTTACCATGACCTTCAAACCGGCAGTGGTGAACCATGGCTTCCGTTTTCAGCGCGTCGATCTGGCGGAGCAGCCTATTATTCCTGCCGATGTAAAACTGGTCGTATCTACTAACCGGGGCACTACTTTACGTAATGGCGACGCGCAAATTTCCACGGTGGAACACGTTTTATCTGCCCTCATCGGCTTACATCTGGACAATGTGCTGCTGGAAATAGACGGTCCGGAAGTGCCGATCATGGATGGAACGGCCATGCCTTTCGTGCTGGCTTTACAAAGTGCGGGGCGGACAGAACTGGATGCGGAACGGGAATTTTTTGTCGTTACCGAGCCTATTTCTTATAAAGATGAAGTAACCGGTACGGAACTCCTGGCTTTGCCCGCCGATGAATTTGAGGCGACCGTAATGATCGATTTCAACTCCGCCGTGTTGGGTCAGCAGTTTGCCGCCATACATGGCATGACGGATTACGTAACGGAAATCGCCCCTTGCCGGACGTTCGTTTTTGTGCATGAGCTGGAAAAACTAATGGAAATGGGCTTGATCAAGGGGGGTGATCTCGATAATGCTATTGTTATTGCTGACCGGCGCATGGACCAGGAGGAACTGGATTTGCTCGCCAGAAAAATGGGCAAACCCAGTATTAAAGTCGATAGTGAAGGCGTATTGAACACGGTAAAACTCCGGTTTCAGAATGAGCCCGCCCGCCATAAATTACTGGATGTCATCGGCGACCTTTCGCTGCTGGGCAAGCCTATTCGCGGTAAGATCGTAGCGACAAAACCCGGGCATACGGCCAACGTCGAATTTGCCAAACTGCTTAAAAAACATCACCTCGAAAAACGGCGGCTGATCGGTATTCCACGCTATGATCCGGATAAGGAGCCTATTTACGATACCATGCAGATCGCCCGCCTGCTGCCCCACCGTTTTCCTTTCCTGCTGGTGGATAAAGTTATTGAACTGAGTAGTTCGCATGTGGTGGGCATCAAGAACGTTACTATCAATGAACCCTTTTTTCAGGGCCATTTTCCGGACAACCCGGTTTTTCCCGGGGTTTTACAAATGGAAGCCCTGGCCCAAACGGGCGGTATTCTGGCTTTACATAATGTGGCGGACGGCGAAGTGTGGGATACTTATTTCCTGAAAATTGACAATGCGAAATTTAAAGCCAAGGTACTTCCTGGCGATACTTTAATCCTGAAAATGGAACTGATTGAACCCATCCGGCGCGGAATCGTACACATGCAGGGTACGGCTTATGTGGGCAGCAAAATCGTCTCAGAAGGCGAATTGACGGCTCAAATAGTGCGCAGGGCACCGAAAAGCAGTGCCGAGGCGGGAGTTTGATCACAAGAAAAACAGGTGTCCAGGCCTTTCCGGGATACCTCTAACCGAACTATCGTGATGAGTTATTCAAACGGCTTGCGGGATATTCACCCCAATGCAAAGATCGGCCACAACGTCACCATTGGCCCGTTCACCGTGATCGAGGCAGACGTCGTCATTGGCGACAACTGCTGGATTGGATCCAACGTGAACATCCTCAACGGCGCGCGCATCGGCGAAGGCTGCCGGATTTTTCCCGGTGCTGTGGTCAGTGCTATTCCACAAGATCTGAAATACCGGGGGGAAAACACCACGCTCATCATTGGGAATAACGTGACCGTACGGGAATGCTGCACGCTTAACCGCGGAACCAGTGCCGCCAATACGACTATCATCGGCGATGAGTGCCTGCTGATGGCTTATGTACACGTTGCCCACGATTGCGTGATCGCTGATCGCTGTGTGCTGGCGAATAATGTTACCCTGGCCGGGCACATCGACATCGGTTATCAGGCCACGCTCGGCGGGATGGTGGCCGTCCATCAGTTCGTACGTATTGGCGAACATGCCATGGTCGGCGGCGGCTCTTTGGTCCGTAAAGACGTGCCGCCTTTCGTAACGGCCGCCCGGGAGCCGCTTTCCTATGCGGGTATTAACTCCATTGGCCTGCGTCGCCGGGGCTTTTCCAAAGAAGAAATGCACCACATCGAAGATATTTACCGCGTACTGTTCGTGCGGGGTTTGAGCGTGCGCAAGGCGTTGGGCGTGATTGAAGATGAGATCGTGCCTTCAGTACACCGCGAACGTATTCTGGATTTCATCCGTACCGCCAAACGCGGCGTCATGAAGGGTTTTCGTACGATGAACGGCGCTAGTAAGGTAGCGGAGCCGGTGCTGGATTAAGGACTTATGACAAGCATTCAGCTGCAAAATGCCGGTAAACGTTTCCGCCTGGACTGGATCTTTCGGGGACTGGATTACACGTTTGAAAACGGTCAGCGCTATGCGGTACTGGGACCGAATGGTTCCGGGAAGTCCACCCTGCTAAAGGTGCTTTCGGGGCATCTTTCTCCCTCCAAAGGCAGCGTTTCCTTTGCCAAAAATGGGCAGCCAATTCCTGCCGAAACACTGTATCAGCAGGTGAGTTATGCCGCGCCGTATATCGAACTGATCGAGGAATTTACGCTGGAAGAAGCCCTGCATTTTCATGCTAAATTAAAGCCCTTGATACCGGATATGACCCCCAACCGGCTGGGTGAAATCCTGGCTTTATCCCGCGCCCGCAATAAGGAGATCCGCTTTTTTTCTTCGGGTATGAAACAGCGGCTTAAACTTGCCCTGGCCATTTGCTCCGCTACGCCCATCCTGCTGCTGGACGAGCCCGCCACTAACCTCGACGAGCAGGGAGTAGGCTGGTACAAAAACCTGCTGCAGGAATATGCCGCCGACCGGCTGGTGATCATCGCTTCCAATGACCCGCATGACGCCGAATTTTGCCCCCGGCACCTCAATATTCTGGACTATAAAAAATAATCAGTCCTGAAACTTAGCCACCGCTGCCAGGAAAGCGCCGGCTTTGATGTGCGTCTCCTTTAATTCACTTTCCGGTACGGATTCATACAGCAGCGTGGCGCCCGCACAAAACTGTAGCTGGCCATCGCGTAAATGCGCGGTGCGGATGGTAATGGCCGTGTTCACGTCGCCGTTCAGCAGGAGCCAGCCAATACTGCCGCCGTAATAACCGCGGCTATGCATTTCGATTTGCTCGATATATTCCATGGCCGCCACTTTGGGAGCGCCCGTCAGGGTGCCGGCATTCAGGCTGGCAATCAGGGCATCGAAACCCGAATAGCGGGCCTGCAAAATGCCGCTCACCTGGGCAACCGTGTGGGTTACGTGGGAATATTTTTCAACGATCCGGTAATGATCGATCTCGATGCCCGGCTGGCAAATTCGCGCCAGATCGTTGCGTCCCAGGTCGATGAGCATGTCCAGCTCGGAGTTTTCCTTGGGCGAATTCAGGAGTTCCATCATCAGGTGGTGATCTTCGACCGGATCGCTCGAGCGCCGCACCGAGCCGCTGATCGGGCGTAGGGTAGCGCGGCCGTTTTCATAGCGCAGCATCATTTCCGGACTGGCCCCCAGCAGGATCTCGTCGCCGAAATCAAAGAAAAAGAGGTAGGGCGATGGATTGATGGATTTATAGCGTTCATATAAAACTAATGGGTCGCCGGCATAGGTGGCGGTCAGTTTCCGGCTTAATACAATTTCCAGCAACTCGCCTTCAAAACAAAGTTGCACCCCCCGGGCCACTTGTTTTTTGAACGTTTCATCATCGGGCGTAACGCTGATTTTGCCCACATGCAAGGCGGCGGCAGGTTCCGGCGCTTTTTGCTGGACGGCCAGACACTTTTCCTGTAAAACTTCCAGGTCTGTTTCTGCGGCCTGTTTTTCGGGCCGGGTAACGTATAAACTCAGATCCTGGGTCAGGTGATTGAAAATCAGGATATTATCAAATAAAAACAGATGAAAGTCAGGCTCGGCGCAGGGCTTTTTATGCTGTAGGTCTTCAAATTGATAAACAAACTGGTAGGACATAGCCCCGTAAAAACCCATGAAATTTTTATCATCCGCATGAAATTCCGCCAGCACCCGACGCAGGGGTTGAACGATATTTTGCCGTTCGAGGCGGTCTTCTTCGGCGCCTTGGAAGGGGAGTTTGGGAATGTGTAAACGCAGGTTTCCATGCTGCTCTTTCTCGATGAATTCCTGGTAATGCAAACGAATAAAATCATAGAAAAGCCGGCCGCGTGGGTGTAATAAACGGATGTTCAGGTGGTCGTCTTTCCCCAGGAGTTCCAAAGTCGGTTCCAGCCCGATCACCGATAAGCGACTGGATTTGTCCACCGCCGACGCGGATTCAAATAAACAGGAGGGCAGCTCGTTCTTCAGCTGGGAATACATGGGCAAAGCATCTGAATAGGGCAGGCGGGCGGTCAGGGTGTGCATGTATGGTGGTTTAGAGTAGTTTAGAAGGTTTAGGCGGGTTTAGTAGCTGGCCGTCAGCCATGTAAATCCGGGGTTGCGTTCAAAACCACTTTGTGCTGGCTGTAAATGATTTAAATGTAATAATGTATCAGTACGATGATGCAAAGATTTGATAAATTTTCCAATTAAGCAACCATTGGGTGGGAATTTCCGTCTTGACTACCAAATAGCGTTTACGCAGAAATGAAAAATATACACGCCCCATTCCGGCAGGCGCTGATCCTTGTACTGGGTCTTTTCCTGGCGCTGAGCATGCGGGCACAAAGTAGTGACAGCTTCCTGCTGGTGCAGACCCTGCCCCTGCCGGCGACATTCGCCACTACGGACAACCTCGGCAACTTGTATATTCTCGGCCCGGACAATGCCCTGGAAAAATATAATGCCGAGGGCCGGCGACTGGCACGCTACAGCAACAACCGGCTGGGGCCGGCCACTTCCGTGGATGCTGCCAATCCGTTGAAATTAGTGATCTGGTACGCCGAGTTTCGGACCGTTGTTTTCCTGGACCGCAGCCTGACCGAGTTGGGTACGCTTTTGCTGGATGCTGCCGGATTTGACCTGGTGCGCAACGTGGCCATGTCTTTCGACGGTAACCTCTGGGTGTATGATGAAGCGCTTTTTAAGTTAAAAAAAATAAGTCCGGAAGGACTGACGCTTTTTGAAACCCCCGCTTTGAACCAGTTACTGACGCTGCCGCCGACGGCTGACGGCTTGAAGGAAATTGGTAACCAGGTCTACCTCGCCGACCAGCGCCAAGGCGTTTTTGTTTTTGATCAATATGCTGCCCTGCTCACCACCTGGACCGATAAAAGCAAAGATTTTTACGCTGTGGAAGGGCGGCAATATTTTTTGACGGATACTGCGCTGCGCATTCGTACGACCCGGCCATTTATGGAAACCAACGTGGTGTTACCGGAAGTGGTGAATGAAAAAAGCCGCTTTCGATTGAACGAGCAGCGGCTTTTGATCTGGGATGAACGCGGGGTGCGCGTGTATCGTGTGCCGTAAATGTTTATAATGCGGACAGCGCAAAAAAAAGCAGGCTTTAAGGAGCAAGGCGCTGTATTTGCCAGTTGTTCGCCCCATCGCGTTGGAAACAAATACGATCGTGCAACCGGCTGGGGCGACCCTGCCAGAATTCAATCAAATCCGGTACCACGCGATAACCGCCCCAGAATGGAGGTAGCGGCAACACCGGATCCATAGCATACTGCGCATTTAGTGCTGCTTCCCTGGCTTCCAGCACCGAGCGCCCGGCAATCACCTGGCTTTGCGGACTGGCCCAGGCGCCGATCTGGCTGGTTTTAGGACGGCTCTGAAAATAAGTCCGCGATTCGTTCGCATCGACTTTTTCCACTTTGCCCTCTATTCGGATTTGACGTTCCAGTTCCAGCCAGGTAAACAATAACGCAGCCTGGGGATTTACCGCCAGTTCCTGCCCTTTTTTACTTTCATAATTAGTGTAAAAGATAAAACCCTGCTGGTCAAAACTTTTCAACAGCACGGTACGCGCACTGGGCTGCCCCTGTTGGTTCGAGGTAGCCAGGGTCATGGCATTTGGTTCAGGTAACTGACTATCCACGGCTTCCTGGAACCAGGTCGAAAACTGGGCAAAGGGGTCGGGTAAAATGTCGGTTTCGGAAAGTGCCTCGCGGACATAATTCTGACGCAGGGCGTGGAGGTCAAGGGAAGGATCAGGCATTTGCAAAGGTGGATTTTATATCATTATTTATCAAACGTAATTTGCGTATTACTTTTGCAAACTGAACTGACGCAGACTTGTTCCATTAAGTTCTTTTGTTTACAAAAAAACATTCCTCTATGCTGGAGTTACAGCCTATTGAACGCCGTTCCGGTCTCAATTCCGAAACTTTCGCGAGTGAATTTTTTGAACCAAAGATGCCGGTGGTACTCACTGACCTCATGGCCCAGTGGCCCGCCAGGGAAAAATGGACCATCGATTATTTTAAAGCTAAATACGGTCATCTACGCGTACCCGTGGTCTCCAACAACTACTCCAAACCGGGAAGGGGCTATATGAGTCCGGATCGGGTAATTTCTTTCAAAGAATACCTGGAAATTCTGGAATCAGGTCCGACCGATTTGCGCATTTTCCTGTGGAATATTTTTCGGGAAGCGCCGGAATTGCGCGAGGATTTTCTAATTCCAAACATCATGCATGGTTTTGTCAACGAACTGCCCTTCATGTTTTTTGGCGGACAGGGTTCCAAAGTGGCCATGCACTACGATATTGACATGAGCAATGTTTTTCTCAACCAGATCCATGGCCGCAAGCGCGTGATCCTTTTTGCGCCCGATCAAAGCCGGCTCCTGTATCAACATCCCTTCACGGTTGCCAGTTATGTCGACGTAAACCACCCCGATTTGAACCGTTTTCCGGCCCTGGCTTTCGCCAAAGGTTATGAAGTGACGCTCGAACCCGGCGAATCGGTGTTTATTCCTTCCGGTTTCTGGCATTATATTGAATACACAGACGGCGGTTACTCGATCAGCCTGCGGGCTTTCGGTTCCATTCCGGCCCGCATGCGCGGACTCGCCAATATTGCGACCCACTTTGTGGTGGATAAGGGCATGAACCGCCTGATCGGGCCAAGCTGGCGCAAATTGAAAGAGCACATGGCCGATCGACGGGCCGAAGAAATCATACAACCCTAAGCATAAAAGAGGCTGTCACATAAATGTTATGCAACAGCCTCTTTTATTTTTCAGCCATGGTTTTCGTACAAACCAATGGGAGCGTTTTAGGCTTGTTTGATCAGTTCCACGTGGCAGTTGATGCGTACCGTGTCGGCCAGCACAATGCCGCCCGTCTCGGTGACCGCGCTCCAGACCAGGCCAAAATCTTTACGGTTGATGTCACCGTTGAGTTCGAAACCCGCACGGGTGTTGCCCCATGGATCCTGGGCCACACCACCAAATTCGACTTTGAGCGTAACCGGTTTAGTAACGTCGCGAATGGTCAGGTCACCGGTCAGGTTATAGTTACCATCGGCATCCGGCTTCGTCGCTTCGGTGGCCGTAAATATTAACTGTGGGTACGTTTCCACGTCGAAAAACTCGGGGCTCTTCAAGTGACCGTCGCGTTGTTCGCTTTTGGTGTTGATCGAGGCTGTTTCTGCGGTGAAGGAAATTTTAGCGTTGGAAAAATCCTCGCCTTCCGTTTCCGCTTCTCCACTGAAAATATCAAAACCGCCCGTTGTGTTGCTGATCATCATGTGTCGTACGCGAAAAGCGATTTCCGAATGCGAAGTGTCGATTGCCCATTTTGTCGTTGCCATTGTATGTTGTTTTTAAATTGTTATCAATAATAGGTGTTACAACATCAAATGTAAAAACATGTTTTTGGAAACCCTAAATAAAAAGTTATAATTTTCCCTGCCAGGCCTGGAAAGCTTCTTCCAGAATGGGTCCTTCCCAGTTTTCTTCAATATTTTCCAGGTCTAATACCTGATCGAAGAATTGGCTTTGGGCCTCGTCTTCGCGTAAAGCGAGGTGATAGGGGGTGGTACTGAACGTCACCATCGAGTAGACCGGTAAAAATTCCGGGTGGCGGGCATGCAGTTGAGCAGCCATTTTTTTACGCAGTATGAAGCGCGGGTCGGCTACCAGATCCCGCATTTCGACGAAGTTGCGCTGCGCGAGTTCGGCAATGGCATCGGCGTCCGGTTGGCGCTGCTGCGCGAAAGCAGGAATTATTTGTGCCCAGTCGCCGCTATACTGCTCATACAGGGCATCGAGAATGGTGCAGTCTTCGAAACCGGCGTTCATACCCTGGCCATAAAAAGGTACAATGGCGTGTGCTGCGTCTCCAATGAGCAGGATCCGGTTTTGCCACTGCCAGGGTTTGCATTTCACCGTTACCAGGGAGGAGGTCGGGTTTTGCTGAAAATCCGTCAGCAGACCGGGCATCAAAGCCAGGGTATCCGGGAAATAAGTACTGAAAAAATTCAGCACGTCGGCATCGGTTTTCAGGTGCTCGAACGAGACCGGGCCTTCAAAAGGCAGGAAAAGCGTGCAGGTAAAACTGCCGTCGGCATTCGGCAGGGCGATCACCATGAAATTGCCCCGCGGCCAGATGTGCAGGGCCGCAGGATCCATGCGGTAGGGAAAAAAGGGCACATTTTCCGGTTTTTCGGCGGCCGGAATGGTGAGTTCCTTATAACCATGTTCCAGATAGGTCTGGGCATAGTCGAAACGGTCCGTGCGTTGCAAAGCATAGCGTACCGCACTAAAAGCACCATCAGCGGCAAAAATGAGCGGTGCATCCAGCGTCTTTATTTCGCCGGTCCGCGTGTCCTCCACGGTGAGTTTCGGTTGCTGCAGATCGACCTCCACACAGCGGTGTTCAAAAAAGAACTCGACGTTGGGAAATTCGGCCGCAATGCGGAGTAGTTCCAGGTTCAGGCCGCCGCGCGAAACGGAGTAAATAGCCTCCCCATCTTTTCCATAGGGTTGAAAAGTGAGGTCGCCGCTAACGGCGTGCATCATACGTCCCGGCATAGGAATGGCGACCTGCTCGATTTTCTCGCGAATGCCGGCTTTTTCAATAGCTTTCCAACCCCGCACGCTCATGGCCAGGTTGATGGAACGACCACCCTGATAACCGGCGGCACGCATATCGGGCCGACGCTCGAACACTTTCACGGCATATCCGCGGCGGGCCAGAAATACGGCCCATAATGCACCCACCAGTCCGGCGCCAACCACGATGGCTTCTTTTTTACCGGCAATTGAATTTTCCATAATGTTTTGACTTTCTATTATTTGATCACGTGCAAACTATAGTGCGCCGGCTAAAAAACGAAGTTGCAGTTCGGCAACCTTCAGGTTGTACAATACGAGGTTACGTCTGGACAAAGCTTGTTCCAGCGTATTTTGCGCGGTCTGAATTTCCAGGCCGGTGGTCTGGCCCAGGCGAAAACGTTCCGTGCTGACGGTCAGATTTTCGCGGGCATTTCGCACATTTTCCTCCTCCAGCACCAGTACCTGCTGCTGGGTTTGGAAAAGGGCAATCTGATTATCCAGCTCGGTTTCTACGGCCACGCGCTGGGCTTCTACGCGCAGCAGCGATTGCTGAGCGGCCAGTTGCGACACCTGGACCTGCCGCCGTATATCGCCACCCGTATACAGCGGTACGATCAGGCTGGCGCCGACAGTCAGACCGGCCTGCGTGTTGCTTACCGTAAAACCGGCGCCATTGTCTGACCGCTGAGCGCTTAGTTGCCCGAGTCCGTTAATGCGCGGCTTTCCTAAAGTGCGGTTTTCATCCACCAGCAGGGCGGCTACTTCGGCCGTTTTTTGCAGCGCCACCAAGGTCGGGTTTTGCGCTAATATTTTTTCCAACAATGCATTTCGATCAGGCTGGTAGGTGTTTACCAGGTTTTCATCGACTTCAAACGGCGTATTCGAAGCGCGTACGAGCAATTGGTTCAGACTGCGTTTAGCGGAAGCCGTGGCAGTTTGCTGGTTGATCAGATCGGCGCGGCGCTGGTTGAGGTCGATGCGGGCCTGCAGTGCATCGGTTTGTGCGGCAAAACCCGCCGCCAGACGTGCTTCGGCAATGCGCAATCGCTCCTCATTCAAGGTAATGATCTCCGTCAGGGCCTTTTCCTGCAGGCGGCCACGTACGATGGTATAATAGTTTTGCAGCACGTTGGCGGTCGTCGTTTGAACCGCCGTCCGGAGGTTGAATTCGCCCAGTGATGCCTGCGCTTCGAGCCGGCGTTTGGTAATATACATCCGGCGGCCATCGAACAGCGGCCAGTTGAGCTGCAATCCGGCATTGGCTGCATTGAAGGGAGCGCCCAGTGCATTGAATTCGGTGCCGTTTGCCAGCTTTTGGTTGAAGGCGCTGAGGGTAAAATTTTCGTTGGCGACCAGGTTGAGGGTAGGCAGCATACCGGCATTGGCGCGGGTGTTGTTCAGCCCGGCAATTTCCACGTCGGCCTGGCTGAGCCGAATATCGTAGTTGGTTTCCAGGGCAATACGCACCAGTTGATCGGCCGGCACTACCGGATTTTGGGCAAAAGCGACAAAAGCGGCAAAGATTGCCAGGAGAGAGACGAATGAAGATTTCATTGCAAAACGAATATATAACAGGTGTGGCCGATGCTGGCCGGGAATTATCAAGAGATCAATGCAGGGTTTGCCAGCCATCCACGAAATAGGTGGTCCGCCCGGCGATGGTGGCACGCTGCACAGTACCGACCCCTTCCGGACCCGGTTGCCCCAGGCGACGCCATTGCCAGAACCAGTCTTCCGGATATTCCCGGTAGTAGGCCAGGCGATCGACCGCCGAGTGCAAAATTTCCCGCATGAGCTGAAAGATCAGTTTTTTATGCTTGTCCGTCAATTGATCGATGCGGGAGCCGGGATGAATACGCGCCTGAAAACAGATTTCATCGGCATACAGGTTTCCAACGCCGGCCAGTGCATGCTGATCGAGTAAAAAGGCTTTAAGTACGCCTTTGCGGCGCAGCAGCAGTTTCAGGAAATCGGCTTCCGTAATTTCGAGCGCGTCGGGGCCAAGATTGCGGGCCGCCAGGTAGTCCGGTAAATTATCCACCCAGACGATATGCGAAAACTTACGGGAATCATCGAATCCGAGCAGGGTGCCATCGGTAAAAAGAAGCCGAAAACGTTCGAAGCGCGGGGCATCGGCGGGATCGGTATATGGGACCAGATCGCCGGTCATGCCGAAATGCAGTTGAAGATGGGCGCCTGTATCCAGTTCTCCAAAAAGGAATTTTCCCCGCCGGTAGCTGCCGGTGAACGTACGACCGGTCAGGCGTTCTACAAATTGTTCCGGACTCAGATTCCGCAGTATTTTGCCATCGTGCACCACCACTTCGCGAATGGTTCTTCCGACCGCATAGCCGGTAAACGTTTTCTGATACGTGGCAACTTCAGGCAATTCCGGCATGCTTCTCGGTAAAAAGATGGACAAAAGGGGGGAGATCGGTGTAGAAACGCTGCATTATCGTTTTGGTTTTTTTAAAATTTTGCCAGAACTAATGGAAAGTAATGCAGTTTAACAACGGAACGTGGCTACCTGCACCAAATGGCCACATCCACCACCCATGTATCTGCCGCTTTTTCCGTTAAGCGTGGTCGTTTTTCCGCTCGAAGAAATTAATCTGCACATTTTCGAGCCGCGTTACATTCAACTCGTCGAAGAGTGTTATGCCGAAGACGCCTCTTTTGGCATCCCGCCGCATATAGACGATCGCCTGCCCGGTTATGGTACGGAAATGATCGTCACGGAAATCGTGGTCCGGCATGCGGACGGCACTATGGATATCCGCTGCGTAGGCGGACTTATTTTTGGTATACTGGATTTTAAAAATCCGGCGCCGGGTAAACTCTATGCCCATGGAGCGATAGAATATTATGCGGCGCCGGAAATAAGACCCGCCGTAGACGACAAGTTATTGCTGGCCGTGCAGGAATTGTATCTCCTGCTGAATCAGCCCCTGAAATATGACCTTCAGCAACAGCAATGTTTCTCTTATCAGATTGGCCACGGCATCGGGCTATCGCTGGAAGAAGAATATCACCTGCTCACCCTCGAAACGGAGACCGAACGGCAACATTACCTGCTGGAACATCTACTGCGGGTAATTCCGGTGGCCCGAAACCTGGAGCGTACGAAAGCACGCATCCGTATGAACGGCGACTTTCGCACTTTCGGCAAGCTGGATTTTTAATTGTCCGATTGATTCGACGGGGCCGCTTTCGGTACGGTCGTTTGCTGCTTATTCATCCGAATCCGGGTAGACGTGCTGTTCATTTCGGAAGTCGGACGGGGTTGCAGTTTGCCCGAACCGCTATGGCCTTCCTTGTTCACATCGCCCATTTCAATACCGAGCATGCGGCGGGTATCCTGCGGCAGGGCTTTTTTATTGACCGTAAAGGAAATGGTGTTTACGCGCAGGTAGGCGTCAGAAACATAGACCAGGCCTTTGCGGTCGGAAATTTCACCCCAGGAATTTTTTACGATATAATACAGGCCGCTATGCTTTTCATCGACAATGCCCACAATGTGCATGAGGTGATCGTCCATGGTTTCCTGGCGATCAAAAAGCATCTGGCGAAAGTCCTGGCTCACCCCTTTTTCCTTTTCCCACATTTTGAACGTGTTGTTTCGTTCGCTACTGGACTTGTCTTTCCAGTCTTTTTCGGCGACCATGGCGAGTCCGTTCCTGGCTGAAAAATCGGGATTGCTCACGTCCGTATCCCATTCCACGGTATAGCCCTGCTGGATGGAGTTGTTGGCGCAGCGGATCATTTCGCTGAGGGGCAGGTTATAAAACACGCCATTGGACCAGTTATCCGGAATTTCCAGCACGAAGCTGGAGTAAAACGGATGGTGAGTAAAGGAGGTGACGTTGATATAATCGTCGGGGTTGATGCCGAGGAAGTCGCGGTAAGAAACGGGGGTAAATTCCGTCTCCCCGACTACGAATTTCAGCGGTACCGGTCCGAATTCCGTGTCCAGCACGCTATCCACCCGGCTGATCCAGTTGGGGGGCAGTTCGCCTTTTACGGCCTGTGCCACCAATCCATCGCATAAAGTTTGCAGCGATTTGACCAGTTTTTCGTGGTTGAAAGGTTTCGTCGGGTCTTTACGGCCGGGGTAGGCACTTTCCGGCACCAGTCCGAACTGGCGAACGGCGTTTAATTCATCATGGGCCAGGCCGCCTTCGCCAAACTGGGCGTGGCCCTGTCGGCGGACGTAATTATCGCATTTCTGGTGGTAAATATTCCGCACGACAAACATTTCAGAAAGATCCTGCTGGCCTTTACCGAGCCGCAGGGCTTCGCTTTCCAGGAAAGAAGCCGTACTAAAGGCCCAACAGGTACCGGTCTGGTCCTGGCTTTTCACGGGGGTGCAGGCCAGGTTTTTCACTTCTTTGAATTCGTATGCTTCGGGTTGTTGTGCCGCCAACAGGCCGACCATAGCGGTCAGCGTCAGGCAAAAGAGAATTTTTTTCATAGTTGATGTGTAATTGAATTTATTAGGACAGGCAAGGTACGCTGTTTTATAAAACTGCCGAATATGAGCAAGTTAGATGAGTTTAGCCGGAATTTCCGGCAGATCGTGCGATATTTGCGTCTGCCAAAACAAAAACACCCATGGCTGCGAAAAGCAAGACAAATCTGCGACCCACCAAGACCAAGAACGTTCCCGTTGCTCAACCGCGTACACCCGCCCGTACGCCGGTTGCGCCGCTACCACTAACGCACACTTTTTCGCCTGGTTTCTGGCGGGCGAACTGGTTGCCGGCCCTGGCGCTGATGGGATTAGCCTTTATACTATATGCGGTCAGCGTGCAGTATGGTTACATTCTCGACGATGAGATCGTGATCGCTAAAAACGGCTTCGTACAAAGCGGCTGGAGCGGTATCCGCAGCATTTTTGCTTCGGACAGCTTCCTGGGATATTTTAAGGAGCCGAAATTCCTGCTGGAAGGCGGGCGTTACCGGCCCCTGAGCCTGGCTTCATTTGCGGCCGAGGTCGGTTTATTCGGTAAGGATAATCCGAACCTGATGCACATCAGTCATGCCATCAATATACTGCTGTATGGTTTTACGGGTGTTGTGCTATACCGTATTCTGGCCGGTTTGTTCCCGTTGCCGGAAGGTGGGCGCTGGTATTTCAGCGTAGCATTTCTGGGTTCGGCCATTTTTTTGCTGCATCCGCTACACGTGGAAGTGGTGGCCAACATTAAAGGCCGCGACGAAATTCTGGCCCTGCTCGGCAGCCTCACGGCGCTGTGGGCGACTTTGAAATACTATGACAGCCGGCGCTTCGGGTGGCTTTTGGTGGCGGCAGTTTCCCTTTTGCTCGGCATGCTGGCCAAAGAAAACGCCCTCACCTTCGTGGCGGTCATACCATTGACGGTATGGATGTTTGCTAAAGTACCGGCCCGCCAGCTGATTGGTTCCACGGTGGTACTACTGCTTTCGGCTTTGCTATTTATCATGATCCGTTACCAGGCGCTGGGTTATATGCTCAATGCCGGCAAAGTGGTAGTGCCCGATTTGATGAATAATCCTTTCCTGGAAATGAACATGGGCGAGAAATTCGCCACCATTTTCCTAACCCTGGGCTGGTACATCAAACTGCTCTTCATTCCCCATCCGCTCACCCACGACTACTATCCCTATCATGTGCCGAAAGTTGGCTGGTCGGATTGGCGGGCGATCGGATCGTTGGTTCTATACCTCGGTATGGCCGTTTGGGCCGTGCTGAACCTGCGCAAACGCAGTGTGATCGCCTGGAGCATCCTTTATTTTCTGCTGACCCTGAGCATCGTTTCCAACCTGTTCGTTTCGGTTGGTACTTTCATGAACGAACGTTTTGCCTACATGCCTTCGGTTGCCTTTGCGGTATTAGTGGGCTGGTTTTTTGCACGCCTGTTGCCCCGCCTGATCCAGGAGCAACCCGACCGACCGACCATCGTGGGTGCGATGATGTTCCTGGCCGTGGCCGCACTTTTCGGCTGGCGTACTTCCACGCGGATTCCAGACTGGAAAGATGAGACGGCGCTGAATATTTCGGCCTTGAATGTTTCGGAAAACAGCGCCCGGTCACATTGTTTCTACGTGACCTCTTTGTACAAAAACCAGTACCAGCAGGCCAAAGGCATTCAGGAAAAAACGGCGGTGACCCAGGAAATGGAGTTACACATTAAACGCTCACTGGAAATCAATCCCAATTATACCGCTGCCCTGATCATGCGTTCGGCCGTAGCCGTAGCCCGTTTCGATCTCGATCACCAGCTGGATAAATTGTTCCATGAGTTCGAGTACATCATGGAGCGTATTCCTTACAACACGAATTTCCGCGACTTCCTGGACCAGAACATGGTGTACCTGGATGGTTCGAACTCCGACAAATATGTGTCGTTTTGCCACCGGGTGGGTTATGAGTTTTACTACCAGAAGAAAAAAGATCCGGGTACCGCTATACATTTCCTGGAATATGGATTAAACCGACAGACGGAAGACATTCGTATTTTAGAAGACATGGCGGAAATTTATACGTCCCAGGGCAACGAAACCAAGGCGGCAGAATTTCGGGCGCGTGCGGAAACGTCCCGCAATAACTAGTCAGATCATCGTTCCCGGCTTACCCAACAGACCCGTTTTAAATATATACGCATGAAAATTACCGATCATTTTAAGAAAGCGAATGGCAAAACACTGGTTTCCTTCGAAATGCTGCCACCGCTAAAAGGGGGCAGTATGCAGGCTATTTTCAATACGCTGGATGCGCTGATGGAATTTAACCCGCCTTTTGTTGACGTAACTTACCACCGGGAGGAATTTATTTACAAAAAACGGCCATCCGGATATTATGAAAAAACCTCCATTCGGAAACGCCCGGGTACCGTTGGTATTTGCGCAGCTATTATGCATCGTTACGGCGTGGATGCGGTGCCGCATCTTATCTGCGGCGGCTTTTCGGTAGAGGAAACGGAAAACGCGCTGATCGACCTTAATTTCCTGGGAATTAACAATGTCTTGGCGCTGCGCGGAGATGCCCGGATGTTTGAAGAAAAGTTCATACCGGAGGAAAACGGGCATAAATATGCGCTCGACCTGGTCACTCAAATTGCCGGCATGAATGAAGGCCGGTATTTGGATACCAACATTCAGAACGGAGAACGGACTGATTTTTGCATCGGGGTAGCCGGCTACCCGGAAAAGCACTTTGAGTCGCCCAACTTTGCCAGCGATTTACAATTTACCCGGCAAAAAGTGGAAGCCGGCGCAGGTTATGTGGTAACTCAGATGTTTTTTGATAATCATTCTTATTTTGAATATGTAGAGCAATGCCGTGCAAATGGAATCGATGTGCCCATTGTACCCGGCTTGAAACCCCTGACCAAACGTTATCAGCTCAACTCCATTCCCCGTAAATTTTTCATCAACCTGCCGGAAGATTTCGTGCACGAGGTAATGAAAGCAAAAGATGATGCTGCCGTCAAGCAAGTCGGAATTGAATGGTGTATACAACAATCGCGCGAACTGAAAGCCGCCGGCGTACCTTGTCTGCACTATTACACCATGGGGGACACGGAGACTATTCGCGCTATTGCAGAGACAGTTGCCTAATGATTAGACCAGAAACTGGCATAATCTTCCCTATCGACAATTACGCTGCAATCCTTTTATATGCACGCCCTCGTTCTCGGCTTTGTAACCGCCTTTACGCTTACGTACCTGATCATCCCGGTTATCATTCGGGTCGGTAAGGAGCGTAGGTTATATGATCACCCCAATGAACGAAGCGCTCACCTGACGCCGACTCCTTCGCTGGGGGGCGTTGGTATTTTTGCCGGCACCATCTGCGCTATCGTTTTATGGACGCCCATGCAGGCATTTGGCGTACTGCAGTATATTCTGGCTTCCTTTGTGCTAATTTTTTTGCTGGGTGTACTGGACGATCTCCTGCCGATATCGCCGACTAAAAAACTGCTGGGCCAGGTGCTGGTGTCCATTATTCTGGCCTATAAATCGGACGTACGAATTACCAGTTTATACGGAATTCTGGGCGTGGAAGCCTTGCCGGAACTCACCGGTTTCTTTCTTTCCGTAGTCATCATTGTCGGTATTATCAATGCGATCAATTTGATCGACGGCATTAACGGCCTGGCGGGCGCCGTTGGTTTAGTGGCCTGTTTTACCTGGGGCATCCTGTTTGCAGCCAGTGGTTCCATCGCGCTGGCGGTCGTGGCGTTTTCAGTGGCCGGTGCGATTGTGGCCTTCTTAAAATACAACCTTACGCCCGCCCAGATCTTTATGGGTGATACGGGTTCGCTGTTGATCGGGACCGTATGCGCTATTCTGGCTATAAAATTTGTAGAAATGAACCGCCCGGATGCCGTGGGCGGTCCCTTCGTTTTTCGGGCAGCGCCGGCCATTGCTTTTGCCATACTGATCATTCCTTTATATGATACCCTGCGCGTATTCCTAATGCGTGCATTACGCGGAAAATCTCCTTTTTCGCCGGATAAAAACCACATTCATCATTTGCTGCTGCAAGCTGGATTGGACCACATGCAGGCGACCGTAACCTTGTTGCTGGTTAATTTACTGTTCATTATGCTGGCCTTTTGTCTGCATTCGCTGGGAAACATGGTGCTGCTCCTTATTGAATTGGGCCTGGCCCTCCTGCTGACCGCGCTGCTCCGTTATCTGGTGCGCAGACGCGAAACGATGCTTACCTGACCCTCGATCATGGCGTCTGTTCCCACGGAATTCCGCAAGTTCTGGCTTCGCTTCCAGCGTAACCGCCCGGCTCTGGCTGGACTGGGATTCATTACGGCAGCCGTTGGAATTGCCCTGTTTGCGTATGGGCTGGCACCGGATAACAGTCCGGATGCCAACACGCAAATCCCCGAAATTGCCCTCCGACCGCCGGGTTTCCAGGTGGACGTGCTGCCCTTGCGCCTGAATCGCACGACGACGGAACAAAGCTGGCTGTCCATACTGTTCAGCGGCCGCATACCTGCCGAACGCTGGATCCCTGTAGAACCCCGGAGCGTACATCTGGATGCCGATTCTTTTCACTTCCAGCGTTTTGGCCTCCAAAACAAGGTAGAAAGCTACCCCCTTCCAGTGCTGTTGTTCGCTGTGCAAGACAGCCTGCGTATGGTAAATGGCTACTGGGTATTTCGCGATGAGCAGGGCCAGCTTCGACAACTGGAAAAAGGTAGTCTGCGGGATCAGGTTAACAACAGTTCCGTTTTACGAACGAGGCACTTCCCGCTCGGCACCGACAAATATGGCCGTTGTATGCTCAGTCGGCTGCTGCTGGGGTTTCGCGTTTCACTGCTGGTCGGGTGTATTGCGGTAGCCATTTCGCTGACGCTGGGTTTGCTGATCGGCGCATTAGGCGGTTATTTCGGCGGTCGCGTCGACGATGCGGTCATGCTGCTGGTGAACACCGTCTGGTCCATTCCGACTTTATTACTTGTTTTTGTCATCGTGCTGGCTCTGGGTCGTGGGGTGGGCATTATTTTCCTGGCCGTTGGGCTGACCATGTGGGTGGAGGTGGCGCGGGTGGTGCGTGGCCAGGTAATTGCCCTGCGTAATATGCCGTTTGTGGAAGCGGCCAGGAGTATGGGCATGGGTGATGCACGCATTTTACGCCGGCATATTTTACCCAATTTACTGGGGCCGGTACTGGTTGTGGCGGCCGGTAATTTTGCCACCGCCATCCTGCTTGAATCCGGTTTGAGTTATCTTGGTTTCGGCGTACAACCCCCGGCGCCGTCCTGGGGGACCATGCTGAATGAAAATTACGGTTATGCCCTCGGCGGAAAACCACTCCTGGCTTTAGCGCCGGCAGCCGCCATTGCATTCACCGTACTGGCATTTAATTTGGTAGGGAACGGGCTGCGCGACGCACTCGATGTCCGCAGTAAAGAATGACCGCCCGAACTTTCCAAACCACGTGGCGGTTCTTTTACCAATAGTCACGCTACTTTTTACCTTTGCACTATGAATGATATCCGTACCCTCCGCGTCCAGAACAGCCTGTCCGGCAAAAAAGAGGAATTCAAAGCCATTACCCCCGGCCGTATTGGCATGTATGTCTGCGGCCCTACTGTATATAACGACGTACATCTGGGCAACTGCCGCACGTTCGTAAGCTTCGACGTCATCTACCGTTACCTGCTGCATCTGGGCTATAAAGTCCGCTACGTGCGCAACATCACCGATGTGGGCCATTTGCTCGACGACGGAGAAGACCGCATGTCTAAAGGCGCCCGGATCGATCAACTGGAGCCGATGGAAGTCGCCCAGAAGTATACCGTTGGTTTTCACGATATGATGCGGATATTCAACACTTTACCGCCCAACATCGAGCCGCGCGCTACCGGTCACATTCCGGAGCAGATCGAGATGGTGCAGGCTATTCTGGACCACGGTTATGCCTATGAAAAGAACGGCTCCGTGTATTTTGACGTGCCTAAATTTGACAAAGGTAATCCTTCCGTCTACGGCAGCCTGTCCGGGCGTATCCTGGAAGATCTGGTGTCGGAAAGCCGCGACAACCTGAAAAATCAGGGAGAAAAAAACCACCCCGCCGATTTTGCCATCTGGATCAAAGCCTCGGAAGAACATATTATGCGCTGGAATAGTCCCTGGTCGGTGGGTTTCCCCGGGTGGCACCTGGAATGCAGCGCCATGAGCAGCAAGTATTTGGGTAAAACGTTTGATATTCATGGCGGCGGCAATGACCTGAAATTTCCACACCATGAAAATGAAGTAGCGCAAAGCGTAGGCGCCTGCGGTTGCAGCCCGGCTAATTACTGGCTGCATACCAACATGCTGCTGCTCAACAACAAGAAAATGAGCAAGTCCGACGGCAACACCATTACGCCGGAAGAACTTTTCACCGGGGAAAGCTCCTTTGTCAGCAAAGGCTATTCACCGATGACGCTGCGTTTCTTTATGCTGATGGCCCACTATCGCAGCACGCTCGACATTACCGACGAAGCCCTGCAGGCGGCGGAAAAAGGCTTCCGGAAATTACTGGAAATCCACAAATCACTGCATAAACTCCCGGCAGGCAACGGCGCAGACCAGGCAGCCGGGGAAAGCGATCAGGCCATTTTAGACTTGATTGAAAGTGCTTATCAGGGTATGGACGATGACTTCAATACGGCCATTGCCCTGGCTTCGCTCAACGAACTGGGGACTTATATTAATAAAATAACCTACGGCCAGCTGGCTATAAACGCCGTTAGTCCGGCCGTTCTGGAAAGGTTGAAGAAAGAATTCGATCACTTCCTTTTCGATATTCTCGGTTTGAAAGAAGAAGCGAGCAATGAAGATGATCAAACCGTGCAGGGACTAATGCAGCTCGTACTCGACGTGCGGGCCCAGGCGCGCAGCCAGAAAGACTGGGGTACCAGCGATAAAATACGCGATGCCCTGGCGACCGTGGGTATTCAGGTAAAAGACGGTAAGGAAGGCGTCACCTGGTCCAAAAACTAACTATTTTCAATTCTACAAAGGACAACTATGAAAACTGGTCTTCGCCAGATCATTATTTTTGGTCTCATCGCCGTGATGCTGTTGGGTGGACTGATCACCAGGATTCCGGCCTGCAAGCCGGGTAAAACCACGACCAAGACCACAACCGAAGCGCCGGTTCCGGAAAAACCAGCCGGTCCGCCGGTGATGGCGCCTGATTTCAGCGCCGACTCCGCTTATTACGGCGTTAAAAAACAGGTGGATTTTGGTCCGCGCGTGCCCGGTACGCCGGCCCATAAAAAGTGCGCCGCCTGGCTGGTCCAGTCTTTCAAACGCTATGGCCTTACCGTCATCGAACAAAATTTCACCGCCCAAACCTATTTCGGTCCACTGCCGGCGGTGAATATCATCGCCCAGTATAAACCCGAATTGGTTAACCGGATCATCATTGCTTCGCACTGGGATAGCCGGCACATTGCCGATAAGGATACCAAAGACATGAATAAACCCATTCTTGGCGCAGACGACGGCGCCAGCGGGATCGGGGTCATGCTGGAACTGGCCCGCATGCTGCAAAACAGCGATGTTAACATTGGCGTCGACCTGATCTGTTTCGATGCGGAAGACCTGGGGAAGGAAAATGAGACCTCCGTGGTGGTCCAGGTAGCGCCCGAAAGTACCGAGCAAACCTGGTGTCTGGGTTCCCAGTACTGGTCTACTCATTTACATAAGTCAAATTATACTGCCCAGTTCGGCATTCTGCTGGATATGGTCGGGGCGAAAGGTGCAAAGTTTCCCTATGAAAGTTACTCCATGCGCAATGCCGGCGCTTATCAGGCCAGCATCTGGGAAGTGGCCAGAGAACTTGGTCACGAAGCGATGTTTCCCAAACGCGAAGCCGGTTATATCACCGACGACCACTTTTTCGTGATGCAGGGTACCGGTATTCCAATGGTGGATATTATCAACATGCCGAACGAGCGGGGCTTCGGCGCGCATCACCATACCCACGCCGATAATATGGACGTGATTGATAAAA
>JANPIN010000122.1:0-4040 GCA_031425035.1 Saprospirales bacterium
ACTTTTTTGAAAAGTGTCACGTCTAACTCCCAACCAGGCGATTAACGAATAACCAATTCCTACTAACCAATAACCCCTATGTTTTCTGGTGTTTCTTTTTGGCGGCCGGGAAAAGAATATTGTTAAGGATTAGCCGGAATCCGGGCGAATTGGGGTGCAGCGCCAGGTCCGTGGGCGGATCACCGACGTAGTGGCGGTAATCTTCTGGGTCGTGACCGCCATAAAAGGTCCAGAAACCCAGCCCATAGCCGCCATGAATATAACGGGCTTCATTGGCCGGTTTGTTTTCCCCTAGGATCAGCACGTTGGATTTGATGTATTTTTTAATAAACGCCGTGCTTTGACCCATAAAACCTTTTACCGTCCGGGTTTGGCACTGGGTCAGCATGGTGGGTACGGGATCCCATTTTGCCGAAAAATCGAACAGGGTGAAGTAGTCCTGTTCGGGCGGGACATTTCGTTGCAGGTTATTATCGATCGACGAGTGCTCGTAAATATTCGGATCGGTAATGACCTGAAAATCTTTAAAAGCGAATGTTTTGGAATAATCCAGCTTGGTCTGGCAGTTGGGATCAATCGGGTCGCCATCGAATACGGCGGCACAAATATCGGTGCCTTCGGCCGCCAGCGCAATGTCGTAGGTATCCGTGGCCGAACACATGGCAAACATAAATCCGCCACCCGCGACATACTCGGACAACTTCTTCGCCACCGCCAGTTTCAACTCACTCACCTTATCAAACCCGTTCTGGCGCGCCAACCCTTCCATCATCCGCACATGCTCGCGGTACCAGGGTTGCCCGCCGTAGCTGGCGTAAAACTTCCCGTACATACCCGTAAAATCTTCGTGGTGCAGGTGCAGCCAATCGTATTCATGGAGTTTTCCTTGAAGTACTTCCGTGTCGTACACCACGTCGTAGGGTATTTCCGCATACGTGAGTACCATGGTCACCGCATCGTCCCACGGTTGAATATCCTGCCCTTTTTCATCCTTCACCGGCGTATATACGGCGATCCGTGGCGCTTTCTCCAGCTTGATGACATCCATATTCACTTCCGGGTTCAGGATTTCATTCTGGATGTTGGCAAACTGCGCATCGGCAATAACCTCGTAGCTCACGTCGCGGGTCTTACATTCCTTTTCAAAAGTTGGGGTAAAGGGAAAAACGAAACTACCACCCCGATAATTAAGCAGCCAATAGCATTCCACCCCTTGCGAAAGCACCCAATAAGTAATGCCATAAGCCTTGAGGTGATTGCGCTGGCTGACTTCATCCATCGGCAAAAGCAGGTAGCTGGCCTGCAGCGAATGGAAAGTACCGGCCAGCAAAGCCAGGGCCAGAAGATATTTGCGCATGTTCAATGTGTTTGATTGTGGGTGTGTACAACGCCCCCAACGTGGAAAAGATTTTTAGCGGGGCGTTTTCTGAGGTAAAAATACAGGAATACGTCAGTGATTAGCGGGAATTCAGTAAAGCTGGTCGTATTTTTCAAAAATCCGGCAGGTTTTCCGCAGATTTGCTGCACATGAGAAACTGGTCGCGTCTCTTATTATTTTTTACCCTTCTCCATGGACTGCCATTGCAGAGCGATGCGCAGACGCTGACCGATTCACTGACCCGGCTACTGGCCGTTGCTCCGCCCGATACCCACCGGGTTTCCTTACTGATCGATCTCGCCTGGGAAATCAATGAAACCCAAACCGAACTGGCGAATAAAAAACTTATGGAAGCTATTACGCTTGCGCAAAAAACGGGTTTCCGTAAAGGAGAAGCTTCCGCCTGGAATGCGCTTGGGGTAGTCGAAGAAATAAAGGGCAACATACAGCTGGCGATCGAACATTATCAGCAGGCGCTGGCCCTGCGGGAAAATTTGAACGATCAGATCGGCATAGCGGCACTGCATAATAACCTCGGCAATGCGTATGAATCCCTCGGACAATTCGAAAAAGCACTGGGCGCCCATCGGCAAAGTCTGTACACCGTGGAACAACTGCGCGACACCGTACGCATGGCCCGGGCCCACCTGAATCTAAGTGGCGTGTTTGAAGAAATGGGCGCCTACCCCGAAGCCTACGACCAGGTAAATGCCGCGCGTTTTTTCTTTGAAGCCCGCAATGACACCCCGGGTATTGCCAAAGCCTACACCTTGCTGGGACATATTCGCTACGAGCTGGAAATGACCAGCGAAGCCCGCCGCTGGTATGAACAGGCCCTGATTTTGCGCGAACGGCTGGGTGAGGAAGCCAGTATAGCCGATGCCCTCAGCGATCTGGGGAACGTACTGGATGAAATGGGGGTTCAGGATTCCTCCCGCCTCGCGGTTACCTTATACCGTCGTGCGTTGGAGATCCGAAAAAAACTGGACGACGAACCTGGATTAGCAGCCCTGTACAATAATCTGGGCGTAGCGCTTAAACACCTCAACCAGTACGCTACTGCCATGGATTATTTGCGTCAATCACTGGCCTTGCGGACACAACAGGACGATCAGCCCGGCCTGATGGAGGTATATAACAGTCTTGGGGATGTTACCTATGGTCAGGAAAAATTCGCGGAAGCACTTCATTATACCGAGCTGTATTATGCTATTGCGCAGCGTATTCACGATGGAAAATTTGTGCAAAAGGCCTATAAAGATTTCGCTAAAATCTATGCGGCCATGGGTAATTATGCCCAGGCCTATACCTATCGGGTGAAATATGACGAGTTGCGCTATGAACGGCTAAATGAATCGCGCGCCCAGGATTTTGAGCGGAAGGACGTACTTTTTTCTGAACAAAAACGCCAGGCGGAAATTACACGCCAACAGCATGAACTGGAGCTGCGTGACGCGAAGTTGGCCAAGGCTAATATTCGCACTTCTGCCTTAATTGGCGGAGCTATTGCCTTGCTGTTGCTGGCGGCACTGCTTTTCAACCGGAATCGCATTCGGGCACGGGCCAACCTGGAGTTATCAAACAAAAACGTGGCTATTGAAAGAGAACGTGCCCGGGCAGACCGCCTCCTCCAGAATATTTTACCCGAAAAAACCGCCCAGGAACTCATCCTGCATAATGCGGTACAACCCGTTCGTTATGAATCGGTGACCGTATTGTTCAGTGATTTCGTGGGCTTTACTACTATAGCCGAACTGGTTCCGCCAGAAGATTTAATTGCCGAACTGGACGCCTGTTTCCGGCTTTTTGATTCGATCATGGAAAAACATGGCCTGGAGAAAATTAAAACCATCGGGGACGCCTATATGTGCGCCGGGGGCCTGCCTACGCCCAATAGCACCCATGCGGTTGATATGGTAGAGGCGGCAATAGAAATGCAGCACGGGCTGCAACAATTAATGCGCAGTAAGCCGAATGATGGTAAACCTGTTTTTGAAATGCGGATTGGTATACACACCGGCCCTGTAGTAGCCGGCGTAGTGGGAAGTCATAAATTTGCTTACGATATATGGGGCGATACTGTCAATACGGCTGCACGGCTGGAACAAGGCAGTCTGGCCGGCAAGATCAATATTTCGGAAACGACCTACCAACAGGTGCATCACTTATATAATTGCACCTTTCGCGGCAACCTGGCCGCCAAGAATAAAGGTGAAATCGCTATGTATTTTGTAGAATACGAATAACGCTATAAATAAAAAAAGCCCCCCTCCAACGTTAGGAGAGAGGCCATCCCAAAAACCGATTTTAAAGTATGTTTAAAATCGATACCTGGTTATTCCCTTTAGTAACAGATGTTTTACTCTCAGGCTCGTGTTACCTCGGGCTTATGCGGTAAATACGAAGTAAACCCATAAAAGAAGAAGCTTTTGGCAGGTTGGACAGGAACTTGTTGCGTTGAAAATCAACCTGGCAAATCCCTGTCCATTCCTTCCATTTAACGACTGTCTTTCAGGCAGTTATTACTTCGTTTGGATCATTTTCTTGGTGGCCATGTCCGTAGCCGTTTCCAGTTTGTAGTACAGCAGACCGCTGGTGTTCAGCAGTGCGCGCTCCACAACGATCGAGTTGTAACCTTTGGCGAAGTCACCCTTCTGCGTGA
>JANPIN010000123.1:0-5758 GCA_031425035.1 Saprospirales bacterium
GCCAGGGTGAGGTGCACGAAGTTTTCCGCGCCGCTGTGATCGCCGCCGGAAATGAAAATCTTATGGCCTTTAATCTGGTAATAACCTTCCGCAGTGGGCTGGGCCGAGGTCGTAATGTCGGTCAGCGAACTGCCGGCCTGCGGTTCGGTGAGGGCCATGGTGCCCTGCCATTCGCCGGCGTACATTTTCGGGACATAGATGGCAATGAGTTCCGGCGAACCGAAAGCGGTGATCAGGCGGGCCGAACCGCCGGTGAGCCCCAGATAACCCTGCGCGCTGTTGTTGGCCGCTTCAAAAATGCCGTGGATGGCCGTGTACAGCATTTCGGGCATTTGCAGGCCGCCCAGTTCGAAATCGTCGCGGCCGCCGATCCAGCCATTTTCGCCCGCGCCCCGCAGTACCCGCCCGACCTGTTCGTGGGTATGTACGCGGCCCGCTTTCCAGTAAGCCGGCTGCTCGTCCATCTCCCGGAAATAGGGAAATAACTCCGCATCCGACCAGTCTTTGGCCGCCTGCAGGCTGAGTTCGACGGCACTTTCGTCAAAATGGGCGAAGCGGGGATAAGCAAACAGATCCTGGATGGGATGGGCTTCCAGTAGCAAAAAACGCAGGAGATCGAGGGAAACGTAGGGGGGCATGGGCGGAAATTTTTGGTAAATGTATTGAAACCCGGCCTACTGGTTCTCTGGTTAAACACCATTATCTTTGCAAATCAAACTATAGTGCTATGGACAGAAACACTGATAATAAAACCCGAAAGGGAACAGTACAGAAAAAGTCTCAAGTTATTAACCCTGAAACTGGGCTTCATGTTAAACGTGACGCAGCCACAGGACAATTTATGGATATGGCAAATGGTCGAAAGCCCTCTAAAGGTAAAAACCAACACGTTATACCGACAAAGGAAGGGTGGGCCGTCAGAGGAGAAACCAATACAAAAAATACAAAAATCTTTTCTGCCAAAGCAGAAGCAGAATCGTATGCTCGTAAAATCGCTAAGAACCAGCAGACAAGACTGGTGATCCATAGTAAAGACGGAAAAATACAGAGCGCCAACAGTTATGGCAATGCTTCGGTCTTTTCCAGAGGAATCACGAAAGAGGAAGTTCAAAAACTTGCTCCTGCGTTAAAAAAACTGGCCGATTATGACAAAAAAGGAAAGAAATAATTCTATTGAATACCTTGAAGTTGAAGATTTTGAACAAATAGTAGATATTTTGCAAATTATGCGGACTGAGTTTACAGAGGATATTCCTGGTTTTGAAACGCGTTACCCTGGCAAACTTGAAGGTATTGTAGGCCAATTAAAATCAAATTATTATGGCAGGGAACTTTATGTAGGGGTAGTAAATAAGGCGGTGTGGATGTTTTATTGTTTAATCAAAAATCATCCTTTTTTTAATGGAAATAAGCGAGTTGCGGTACTTGCATTATATGAATTTTTAAAAAGAAATACGAGTGAATTATATCTGAATGAGCAAAATATCTGGAATGATCTTTCAAGTATGGCCATTCGTACTTCGGAAAGTAAACCCGAAGAAATGGAACAGGTAAAAAATTACCTGAAGCGAAAAATAAGATCATTTATCATTGAATATTAAAGCGAAACTCATCTACTAATAAGTTTCGCTCACCATGTCCACCCTGCCCGATTTCTACCACACCCTCGCTGCGCCTTCCACCGGCGAGTACAAGGACCGCAACAGCAAATTTTTTGCTTACGCCTATCCTGTGCAGACCGAAACGGAGGCGCTGGCGCAGCTGGAAGTTTTACGCAAAGAGCATTTCAAGGCCCGCCACCACTGTTTCGCCTGGCGTTTTGGTCCGGACGGCGCCCGGCACCGCGCCAATGACGACGGCGAACCCAGCGGTACCGCCGGCCGGCCCATTCTCGGCCAGATCGATAGTTTCGGGCTGACCGATGTGCTCATCGTGGTGGTACGTTATTTCGGCGGCACGCTGCTGGGCACCTCCGGCCTGATCCAGGCGTATAAGGAAAGCGCCGCCGAAGCCCTGCGCCAGGGACAGATCATCGAGAAAATTATACAGGATCAGTTTGTGTTCGATTTCGACTACGCCCTGATGCCGGACGTAATGCAGGCAGTGAAAAAACTGGGTCTCGACCTGATCCGCGAAGAATACGGCGACCGCGGACTGCTCGAAATCGGTATCCGGCAAAGCGAAGCCGCCGCTAAATTGCTGCAAATGAAAGCGTTGGTGTGTAAAGTCACACAGGAAGAAGCCGCCACGCTCGATTGGCCGGCCGGTATTTTATTTCAACCCGACAGCCCGCATTCCTGACCGTGACGAAGCGACAAACTGCAGAGACAGCCATTCCCGGCGACTTACAAGTTTTGAAAAAACAGCTGCTGCACTGGGCGGATAGCCATACGGTGGCCGTGTATCTGGATCACAATCAGCACCCGGACGGCCCTGACCATGGCTGGGAGGTGCTGGTGGCGGCCGGGGTGGCCGACGAGTTGCGGCTACCGGCGGGCAGCGCTTTTTCCCAGCTGGAAAACTGGGTGCAGCAGCATGCCGATTGGTGTTTCGGTACGCTGGCCTACGATTTGAAAAATGAGCTGGAAAAACTGTCGTCCGGCCATTCGGATGGGGTAGACTGGCCCGATCTGTATTTTTTCCAGCCGGAAGTAGTAGTGGGCATACGGGCGGGTCAGGTATACGTTTTTTCCAAAAACCAGGACCCGCAGTCAGTGCTGCAAACCGTTTTACAAACCGTGGTTCCGGATGCATTGCCCGCAGCGGCAGTCCAAATGCCAATACAGCGCCGTTTTAGCCAAAGCGATTACCTCGCGACCGTGGCTGCTATTCAAGACCACATTCTGGCCGGCGACCTGTACGAAATGAACCTCTGCCAGGAGTTTTTTGCGGAAGGGCTGGTGCTGGACCCGGTGTCGGTATTCAGCCAGTTGAACGACTTCGCCAGCGCGCCTTTTTCGGCTTATTTCAAACTGGCCGACCGGTATTTATGCTGCGCCAGTCCGGAGCGTTTCCTGAAAAAAAACGGCGATCAACTCCTTTCCCAACCCATCAAAGGCACCCGTCGCCGGGGCGCCACGCCCGAACAGGATGCGCTTATCCGGCAGGAACTGGCCGGCAGCGAAAAGGACCGCGCCGAGAACGTGATGATCGTCGATCTGGTGCGTAACGACCTGGCGCGCAGCTGTTTACCCGGTTCGGTGCGGGTGGAGGAGTTGTTCGGCATTCATACCTTCGAGACGGTGCACCAGATGATCTCCACGGTCACCGGGACCTTACGCGCGGACCAAAACGGCCTGTCGGCGCTGCGGGCGGCCTTTCCCATGGGCAGCATGACCGGCGCGCCGAAAGTGATGGCCATGCAGCTCATCGAACGCTACGAACGCAGCCGGCGCGGTCTGTATTCCGGCACGGTGGGTTACTGTACGCCCGAGGGTGATTTTGATTTTAACGTCGTGATCCGCAGCATTTTGTACAACGCGGCCAGCCACTATATTTCGGTGCAGGTGGGCGGCGCGATCATATATGATTCGGTGCCGGAACAGGAATACGAGGAGTGCCTGGTCAAGGCGGCGGCGATGTTGCGCGTGCTGAAGCTCGGAATTTTCTCTAGCTCATCGGAATAAATGCCGATGTCCGTTCAGACCAGTACATTAGCCACCATTACCGCCGCGAAACCCGCCGCATAACCGCGATACAGATCGACCGGCGTATGGGCGCCCAAAGCCAGGCGCGCCGTACCCACTGCGCCGGCCAGGATTACCCCGCAAGCCAGGATCGCTACAACGCTCAGCAGCAGATTACCGCCCGGCACGGCCAGGTACATCGGATTGCCGCCCCAGGCAAAAGCCATGAGCAGCAGCATGGCGACCAGTCCGCCCATTCCTGTGGCGTGGGCGCTGATTTTGGTGAAAATATTGATCATAAAAGCGAAAAACAGCCCGATCGTAGCGCCCAGCACGCAAACGGTAAATAAATGCGGGTACTGATTGCCGGCCGCCGACAGATTTTTGAACAACCAGACATAGAATATGCCGGTGATGATATAGGGCCCGGTGCGCTCCATTTTATCCGGCATTTGCAGGCTTTGAATGAGGCCCAGCGGTTTCATCAGCGCCACCCCGAAACCCGGCAGTATAAAACTCGTGCTAAATACCGAGATCAGCAGCAGCATGGCGTTGCGGTCGGTCAGGCCCCGCACGCCGAACGCGTAGGGATTGACCGCCAGCAGGATCAGCAGGATATAGGTCAGGATCAGCAGCGGGTGACCGAGGTAGGAGAAGAGCTTGGCGATGGAAGTGGGCATGGGTACAGGTATGTATTTCAGTCCCAAGAACGGGGTTTTCAAGGGTTTTCCCGGTGGTGAATTATGGCCGATGTTATCTTGTGTAAAACCCACTGCTTTTTTAACGCGTATTACGCCCGGTCAAATGGAATGCGCCTCCGTTTTTGCACAAAGAATCCACCTGACCGGCAGGCCGCTACTCCGTGAGCGAGCACCAGGGGTCAGGTTGCTTGCGACAGCGTCTACTTATTTTTTGACAAATTCTTTCCCAGGTGCACATGTCTTTCGCGCGGTGCAACATGCCTTTCGCACGAATGCAAAAGTATCATTCCACGTGCACACCGTGACTGGTAACACAAATAGTTGTGCATTCCAGGTGCACACCGTCGTTCGCGCGTTTCAATCTGCCAGTTTCTTAGTGCACACCGTCGTTCGCGCAATGCAATCTGCCAGTTTCCAAGTGCACACTATCGTTCGCGCGATGCCATCTGCCAGTTTCCAAGTGCACACCGTCGTTCGCGCGGGAAAAAAGGAGTGTTTTTAAAACATAAAAGAGGAATCGGGGCTTTTGTACATGAAAAAAGTCATTTAGCCCGAAGCGGCATCTTCTGCCGAGGTTAATTTGCCGCGCCGTCAGCAATGGGTTTACCGCACCTTATACACCTTATTCAGCCGGTCCATATTCCTTTTTTCCTCGCGCCCCTTAATCGTTTCGCGTTTATCGAACTCCTTTTTACCCCGCGCCAGTTCGACGACGACTTTGGCAAAACCGCGTTCGCTGATGTAGATTTTGTAGGGAATAATGGTGGAGCCTTTTTCCTTCACGCCGCGCTCCAGTTTGCGGAGTTCGGGTTTGCGCAGCAGCAGTTTGCGGTTGCGGCGGGGCAGGTGGTTGCTGGTAGTACCGTGTTCGTACTCGGCGATGTACAGGTTACGCACCCATAATTCGCCCTGTTCGAACAGGCAGTACGCATCGCTCAGGTTGGCATTGCCATCCCGTATACTTTTGATCTCCGAGCCGGTGAGCATAATGCCCGCGTCGTATTCCTGTATAAAGGCGTACTCGAAACCGGCTTTGCGGTTCACGATCTCTATCTTCTGTTTTTTCTTGTCTTTCGCCATCTTAAAAAGTCGCCAAAGGTAAGGCGATTACGGGCTTAAAAACCCGTACCGCGCCCATAAGTTCCCGGTCTTCTAACTATGAACTATGAACTGGCAGGTTTGCGTGAGATGGCTGGGAATGGGAGGCAGGGGATTGCAGGTTGTAGGGCTTGTGTGTGTGTTTCCAACAGGACAAGCCTGCGTTCGTGGATTTGTCAACTTTTTTTTAAGCTACGGTATATACTCATTTAGGCGTTTGTTGATCTATTGCGATCTTTGTTTGATGTCAAAAACTAGAAGTATATTAGGGGACAAGCGCTTGGAGCGTCCTCACGGGAAATTGGTGGATGCCATGATTCAAAAACAAAGCGT
>JANPIN010000124.1:0-87761 GCA_031425035.1 Saprospirales bacterium
ACCGATTGGTACCATCGCGATCACTTCGCCGGTGAACGGCGAGGTTTCTACGATCATACCCGAGATGCTGGCGATCTGCGAGCAGTTGTCGGTGATGAGCACATCCGGCAGGTTGGTTTGCGAGCAGCAGCTGAAAGGATCGGTCGATACGGTCAGGTTAGCCGGGCAGTCGAAGGTTGGACCTTCGTTGTCCACTACTTTGATGATCTGGTTCACTTCGATAGAAGTACCCAGGCACCAGTCGATGATTGTCCATTTACGGCGGATCTTGTAGGTACCGTCGCATACGTCGATCACTAAGTCTTCGTAGTTCCAGTTGATCGTGCAGCCAACTGGCAGACCGAACACATATGGGAAGCCTTGCAGGCCCTGACCCTCAATCCACTCTGGAGTTGGGTAGGAATTGTTCGTGCACAGGAAGAAAGGAGCGTCGATGCCATCATAGTCTGGTGGCGTGGTCAGGTCAGCTAAAGTCGGTACGGTGAAGTTGATCTTCTGGATGCAGGTCGAGCTGTTGCCCGAAGCGTCCGTAGCCGTGTATTTACGAGTGATCGTACGGGCAATACCCGAAGCACAGTTACCTGGAGCTTCCGTATCGATGTACGTCAAAGTAATAGCCGAGCAAGCGTCAGCTGGCGTTACCTGTGGGACGTCTACCGTCACTTCCAGGCCAACAATTTCCACTACACCGTCATCACCAGCGAAGTTGTCGCTGATGGTTACCGTCCAGTTACCGCTGGCGTTCAAACCGTCGAATACGTTCAGTACGTTCGGGCTCGAAGCACCCGGAGCAACGATGGATTGCAGGTGAGCGCCACCGGCGTTCAACGTAGCACACTGGGTCAGGTTACCTGTACCTTCATCGTCAAACACCACGTCGATAGGGAACTCGGCGCCGAAGCAACCGGTCAGGGTGAACACGTCAGCCGTTTGGCCGCTTGGGGATCTCACCACCATATCCAGATCTGGCAGCCACGTGTGGCCGGTCAGTTTGATACGCATGTTGACGTCCAGTACCGGAGTACCCGCCGGCAAGTAGCCATAGTTAAAGGTGTATACCTGTACGTCAGGATTTGGAGCACCAGCTTCACCGATCGGGTTGTTCGGTTTTTGCGTCAGGATCTGTGGGCCCGTGATAGCCGGGTAAGGCTGGTTGTTCGGGAACACATCCGGGTTGCCGTTACATGGCAGGGTGATGTCATGGCAAAGGAGTACCGGTGGCAGTTTGTCTTCGAACTTGATGTTACCCCAGCATTTGTTGCCGGTGGTTGGGTCCGTTACACGCACCTGGTAGGTTTTGCCGATATCGGCAGGACCAGCGATAGCAGGAGTCCAAGGGCCGTTGCCAAATGGAGCAGTACGGTCCAGTTCTACGATATAGTCGTCATAGCAGCCATAAGGGCCACCTTCCAATACGTCGTCAGCGCCGACCACGCCCTGGCAGTTTTCGTCTACCGAGAAGTACACCAGGTCGTTACAGACCAGCGAAGTCACAGCATTCGGGAATTCCAGCACCGTTACGGTGAAGCAGCAAGTAGCCGTGTTACCGGCAGCGTCCGTAGCCAGGAAGCAGTTAGTCGTTACACCACGTGGGAAAGAAGAACCGGAAGCCAGACCGGAAGTCCGTACGGGCACAGCCGGGGTGACAGCCTGGTAAACCACCGAGCCTTTGAACAAACGTGGGGTGTTGCCCAGTACAGGGACCGCACCGCCTGCGAAGTGGCCGTTGCTGATGATGCCAATCTGACCGTTGGTGGTCGTTTGGTTACCATTGGAGTAACGCATGAAGTTGCCGTTGGTGGACTGCACAGCAATACCACGTGCTTCACCCGGTTGCAGGATGAACTGGCTGGCGGCCGGGATCGGCACGAACGTCGTTTGGAAGTAAGAAGTAACGTTGACGTTGATATTCTGAGCGCCCGTATTGGTATAGCCGCCGATGTTGGCGGTACCGGTCGTGCTACCGGCGCCGTTGATGGCACCGAGCAGGATCTGGGTGGTCACCGTACCGTTGAAGGCCGGGCCAGGGAAGTTACCCAGGTTGGCGTTCACACCGGTGATCTTGATCGGCGCAGTGCCGTCGTTGCGAACACCGAAAGTGATCGTCGCGAATTGGTTCTGCACCGTACCTGTAGAGCCATGGACCTGCGAAGTAGTCGCTGGTCCGAACAGTGGGCAGTTATCCGTGAAGCTGGTAGTGTAGTTCACGATCTGCTCGCAAGCACCTGGATCCAGGTTGATGGTGATGTTGCTTGGGCAGGAAATGATCGGAGCGACCAGGTCGTTGATAATGATCGTCTGCGTCAGCACCATACCGTTCGGCAGGGTGAAGGTGATCGTGTGGGTACCCAAAGGCAATACAGCCGAGGTAAAGGTCGTACCTGGGTCTTGGTTGACACCTGGAGCGACGCCGTTTACCCGGATGTTCACTTGCGTACCTGCCGCGCAGGTAGCGGTAATTGCCGGTACGGTCACCGTAACGGCCGAACCGCACACGGCAGGATTGGTGCCGTTTACCGTCAGGTTAGGCAGCGAAGCGGCCACAAAACCGCAAGGCGGGGCGAAGGTGATCGACCAGCCGAGCATCACACCGGAGTCGCCGCCGGCGCTATCGTAAATACGCAGCACCCAGGTACCGTTCTGGGCAGCAGTGAAGGCGGACAGGGTAGCCACGTTCAGCACAGTGGATCCACCGCAAGTCAGGGTGCCCAGGGTACCCTGGGGCCGGAAAGTACCGGTAAACGGTGGTGCGCCAGCCCCAATAGGGTTGGCAGCGGCATCGCTGAATACGGTGTTGGTGTAGTTATCACCGGTACCGCCGAGGCCCAGGGCCAGCGCGATGGCTTGGCCGTTCGGGGCCACGAGCACCATGTTCAGGTCGCCGTCCCAGGTGTGGGTGAGGTTCAACTGCACGCTCTGCACGATCTGGTTGGTCAGGCCGGCTGTAGTCAAGTTGAAATTGGTACCGTTGGTGCCGGCCACCTGTGGCGCTACGCCACAACCGCCGGTTCCAACCGAGGGAATTAATGAGTTGCCCGCCGTGTTTACGGTGCTGCCGTTGAAAGTCTGGGCATTCAGGGCCCCTACCGCCAGGATCGCACATAGCGCAGACAACACGAATGTTGAGAGTCTCTTACTAATCATGAGATTAAGTGAATTTTACGTTGGAAAAAGAGAGAACAAACTAATGGTAAGCGGAATTACTGAGCCAGCACGCCGAGCATATCGTTGTAGATAGTGTTCCAGTCGTTGTTGCTGACTCCCGGAAGCACCGGATTGGCATCCACGCTCTGGTTGTCTGGACCAGTTGGCGAGTAGCGGTAATAGTTGTTGTAAGCAGCAACCGGTACTTCTACGCCGATCTCCAGGTCTTTCACGATATCCTGATAGATCACCATTTTGATTTTCGCTGCCGAAGCGTTTCCAGCCTGGTTGTTACTCAGCGCATTGTCCAGGTACGAAATCTCCGCGTTGAGCGCGACTTTAGCCGAGGCTACGTCCTTCCATGGTGCAGTGGTCTTAATTGGCGAAGCGGATACACCTGCTGGTCCGGTCAACGTCTGCGCTTGTGCGCTGTTGGCTCCGAAAAACAGTCCGCCCAGCAAGAAAGCCAATGACAACAAGGATGGCATTCCTAGTTTTGCAAACATTTTTTTCATGTCAAAAAATGATTTTGTTAAAAATGAAATAATGGTAGTGAAAAAATCAATCCCTTGCGGGTACTTAAATACGTATGTGCAGTAACCTCATCGTCTGGACTAGCCAATCGATAAGGTCTATGGAATTAATAACAGACAGCGAAGGAAAAATCGGTAAAAAAAACCTTCATGAGAATGCGCGGGTATGATTCAAGGAATCAGAGGGATGATTAAAGTAAAAACTATGCAGCGAAAATCTTGCCAAACTCACGCCAGCCGAAAAATTAATTTGCAACGGTCACCGTTGCCGCGGATCAGAAAAAAAGTTAAGAGAGGGGAAAGCCCCTGGCCCGGGTGGGCTGGAAACCGGAACGTTGACGGAGGATGCCAACGACTTCCACTCATGAGATCAAGGATTAAAATAATGAGATAAGCATTTCGGGGACAAAAATAGACAAGTTTGACAAACCTGTATTTTTTAAGGTTGAAAATTTTGCATAGATTTTTTGAGGTCGAGCCGCACGGACAGCCTAATATATTATCTGTAAAGGATTTACGTACTTTTATACCTTGCAAATGCCGCACATGCCTCGATTGGTCCGTCTTCCACGGTCGTTCGGCATCCGGAGGCAAATGCCGCAACCGGCTCGTCATCCATAACAGCAACCGGACCTTTCCAAAAAACCAAAGAGTATGGCCTGGACGATATAAGTGCGGGCACGGGCCAACTTTTTCAAATACGATCAGGCTGGCGACCTCGGCCTATATATGTTCCATTAACCACCGACCTGCGTGGTGTCACAAGTCATCATCAAATAATGATTTTGTTGCAGCAAAATGAACATTACTACTTACTTTTGCGCAATTTCTAACAAAAACACACTTTTCATGAAGAAAATATCCTTATTCATCCTGGCGCTGTCTTTTTTCACAGCTTGTAAAAATGACCCGTCAGCAGCATCCGCCGCAACCGACACTACTCCGTCCACTACTGTTGCGCCAGCGCCGGATCTGGAAGCTGGAAAGGCAGCCGCCATGGTACAGTATAAAATGCTGAACGATCTGATTACCGATATAGACGCCATGCCGGCCGACTTTCGTAATAAACCCGAAGTAGTGGCTATTCGTAACGAAATGGGTGATATTTCTGGTAAAGCCACCAGGATGATGACATATATTCAACCGGAAGCCACTGCTGAGAAAACGGTTAAATCTGATCGTGAATTAAACGATGCACCTGATGTCGCTGATGTCATCAGCAGCATGCAGCGTTATGGAGAGATTATTACAGCTGACCGCGCTAAATTCGACGCACTGGCTGGAAGTTATAAAAAGTAAAGCTTCATTAGTGGCTATTCTGAACATTTAGAATAGCCACTAATGTTTTAGTTTACACTAGTATATAGTGCTTTAACCTTACATTTTAATTAAAATTTTTTACACTAATAATTAATTAAGCGTAGATAAAATAATTAGTCTAGATAAATATGTTATTAATGTGCGAATATCAACACTCCACCAGTAATACGCTGACCCGAAGTTTCCAGCCGACAAATATAAGCACCCGCACCGGGCAATGCGGATCCAGGTACGCGCCACTGTTGATGGCCGGCTGTTAAATCGGCTTTTTGAACGAATACGGGCCGGCCCAAGGCATCTGAAATCAGCAAATGCACTTCCCCGGGCTCGGCCAGTTCAAAAGTAAAAGTTACTTCCTCTGAAAATGGGTTTGGAAAAGCTTGCCACCCGCTTTTTGCGTTCCTGCCGGGCCCTGTAGCCGTTGGAAAACGCAGGGCCAGTGGCCCGACAACCAGCTCTTCACCTGCATATGCTTCCGCCCGCAAATTTTCCTGCCGTAATCGGACAGACTGCCGCAAACTGCCTCCCCGCTTGGGTAATATATGCAGTATGAGTAGCATAGAATCACCAGCGGCCACTTGTTGTTGGCCATTATCCCAGCTCACGGCCAGGGACTGCCGCCCGGATTGTGCAAAATGACTGTAATTTAAGGCATTACCGGGTGATAATTCGGTGCTTTCCAGTTCCAGCTGCGCCTGATCAAACAACATTTCAAACTGAAAACCGGAAAGCGCAGACCAGTTTTTTAAGACCAGCGGGACCGCAACCGGCACATTTGGTAACAAGCTCAGATCTGGCAAGTCCAGCCAGGCGGTATCCTGCGGCGAGCGTGGATCGGCAGCATTGGTGTTGTCGTTCAAATCACCCAGTTTGATGCCGATAAAATCCTGGTTTATCTGATCCTGCGTTACACTCGCCAGGGTAATTACCTCCGGAAGAGCAGTAGTGAAAGGGTTAAGCGAATCGGCAAATGTGTAATTAGCCGGCAAAAAACGCCAGGAAGTGCTGCCGGGCACGGTGTCATAAATGCCAAGAATGAGCTTGCGCAACTGCAAAATGTCGAAGGTGGTCACCGATCCCGAGCGGTTAGCATCGGCCGCCAGGATCTTATAGGGAGACGTCAGCGTCTGTACCCCAAGAATATGCCGGGAGATCAGCACCAGGTCGTAGGTGCTCACCCCGTTGAGCCACTTGGCATTGTTCGCCGGTCGTAAAATATAGGAGCCAACCGGCAGGTCGCTGAAAACGTAATGCCCGGTGATATCACAGTCCGTGGTTTCCTGCAATCCATCCCCCGTTACCTCCACGGGGATTTCTGCCAGCGCCTGCCCACCTGGCATGCGGATGGACCCACTGATAGCATGCAGGAATGTGCCGCAGTAACTACCGTTATCCTGAACGTTCACCAGGGTATGGCAGGTCGAGTAATTGCCGGCATTATCGCCAACCGTTAATACAACTTGTTGATAACCAAGATTTTGACACGTTAATATACTTGGAAAAGCGATGAATGTCAACTCGTCCGACGGCGTACAATTATCGGAACTGCCGCCATTCAGCAGGGTAGGGGCCAGGGCGTACTGACCGTTAGGCCCCATATTTACGGCCAGGCCATTGATACAGACGGCGGCCGGCGCGCTTTCGTCCTGTACCGTGATGTGCAGGGTACGTTGCGCTACATTGCCGCAGCCGTCGCCGGCACTAAAGACAACCGTATGCAACCCGACCGGATACAGCCCCGAAGCATTTTGCCCCGCAGCAGCATAAGCGCTGTTGTGGGTAATAGTGACCGTCGTACTACAGTCTGTAGCCGTGGCATCAGGCAGATTAATTTGCGCCATACAGCCGGCCTGGTCGGGGCTGACCGTCACATCCGCCGGAATACTGAGCTCGGGAGCGACATTATCGCGCACATCGATTACCTGAGTGCCCGACCAGTAGCCTGCCGTACCGCCGTTCGGATTGTGAATGCAAAAATCTATGACTTCCCAGGTCCGGATAATGCGAAAACAGGCCGGTGGTGCGATCTGAAAAAGCTGATCGCTAAAGGTGACCGAAGGCGCGAAACAGGACTGCCCGGTGATTGTTGGCTGTCCGGTGGCCGCAGGAACCGTGGAGCTGGCGCTGCTGCAGCTATTGATCGTTATATTGGGGGGGAATACTACGGTCATCGTGTTAACCGGCGCCATCGTGATGTGCTGGGTACAGATTTTGGTGTTGGCGGCGGCATCCGTAGCCTTCCAGATGCGCGTAATGGCGCCCAGGTGGCAACCATCCAGCGTAACGACATGGGTCGAATCCAGGCTCTGTAAGGCGCAATTGTCCGTTGCGGTGGCTTGTCCCGTAAGACTGAGTAACCGGTAATCCTGCTGGCAATTCAGCGTCACATCACCCGGACAAAGTAATACGGGCTTTAGAAAATCGCGTACCGACACCTCGACGGTACAAAAATTTTCCAGCCCTACCTCGTCCGTAGCGCGTAAAAACAGGGATAAAGTGGTGCCTACTTCGGCGCAGCTCACCTCTAAGCCGGGGGCATAGGTCACATCGTCGCGGCTTACGGCTAGCGAAATGGTTCCGCACTGATCATAACTACCCCCGTCCATCGCGCTCGCGTTAACAAAAGCGCTGCCACTGGAAGATACGGCAACCTGCAAAGCCGCGGTACAAATAGCGGTTGGCGGGGAATTGTCTACCACCGTTACCAGCGCCGTGGTGGCTGCGCTGTTTCCGCAGGCGTCCGTGGCCCTGTAGGTAACCACGTGGCTACCCAGTGCCACGCCCGTAAAAGGGCCGAAACCGCTGCCGTACTCCCAGGTGGCGCTGGTCGTTACGGTGGAACAATTATCGGTGGCCGTGGCTGCCGGTAGCGAAACGGTCGCGCTGCAGCTATATCCGTACGTACCCACGGTCAGATTCGCCGGCGCGGTCACGATCGGTGGGGTTTTATCTTCTACTTTAATAAGTTGAATGCGCTGCGTAATGGTACTCGTGCAAAATTCAATGAGGGTCCAGGAACGGACTACCGTATAACCGGCTGGCAGACACTGGTTTATGGTTTGATCGCTATACGTGATCCCCAATTCACAAAAGCCCCCGTTATCGATCGGCTGCCCGGCGATAGTCGGCTGGCCACTCAGCTCCAGGTCATTCGGGTCTTGTCCGCAAGCCAGTGGAGGCAGTGCAAATCCGTCGTGATTAGGCGGAAAAACAACGTCGCCGGCTATCGTTCGGCGCAGCCAGATTTTCTGTACACAGCTGGAAGAATTATCATGCTGATCACTTACCGTCCAGTGGCGGTCGATGCGGCGAATAACGGGGTAACCGGCGTGGAGGCCACTGCAACCCAGGTCCGTTTCCGTATCAAAAAACTGATAATCAAGCAGGGGCAGGAGCGTGCAGTTATCGCTCATAGTGGGCAGCCCGAGGGCGGCAACACTGGCGTCCTGGTTGCAGAGTACGGTCTTGTCCGGGCAACTCAGTACGGGGGGCAGCGCATCCTGGACTTCTATGCTTCCGGAACAGCTGTTGCCGGTACTCAGGTGCCTGACCGTAGCCGTAATGGTTTGACCTATATTGCTGCAATTCAACGGGTTAATGAGGGGTACACCCTGTGCCGTATAAAGTTTTAGTTCTAAAGGACCCGGACAGGAGGACGCTGCATTGGGCGCGATCAGCTGGGTAGTAATCGTCGCCTGACCGGTATTGTCCAGGGAAACGGAGAGGTTCTGGTTACACGTCAACGTACATTGTGCCGACATGGAAGACAGGGGGAACAGATAAGCCAGTAATGGCACAAACAGAGCAAGCCGCCCGGCAACTGCCGGACAGTTAATACGAATCGGTTGGGACATTGGCGGATGGATTAAGCCTGAAAATAATGTCTGTTCTGGAATGTCATGGGATTAAAAAAAGGTCGTCGGGGAGGCCCTTGCGGCCTCCCTACCAATAACCGGGCGCAAAATTAATGCCACGTTTAATTAACGCAGGCGGACCATCTTCCCTTGTGCGGAGCCGCTCGCGGTTTCTATTTTATAAAAAAGCACCCCGGTAGCACCCAGTTCATTTTTAGGCACGGTAACCGTTTGCAAACCAGCCTGAAAATCCTGCGTACGTGTGAAATAAACCTGTCCGGTCGCATCAAATACGGTAATCGTCACCGGGCCGGCGGCCGGTAAACGGAAACGGACCGACGTTTGGTCGTGGAAAGGGTTCGGCGTTGCGGGCAGCAGCTCCAGCTTATCCGTTGCCACGCCGCTCTGATCGAAATGCAGCCCCAGCGCCAATGGCATTGCCATATCCGCTGAACGGTAAGCTTCGGCGGTGGTTATCTGGCTGGACACGTGCAGTAACTGCTGGAGGGAACCCGATTGCCGGGCGCGAAAACGCAGTTTAAAGGCCGCAGGTTTGTCCTCCAGACCGGTCTCAAAACTGGTTGTCAGGGCATTTTTAGCCGAAAAAACCCCAAAATTATCCAGTTTCATCCCGGCACCCGGCTCGATGTCCAGCATTTCCAGGCCGGGATATTCCAGGGTAAACTGGTATCCGGCCACCGGTTCGCCGGCGCGAAAATTCAACTCAAAAGTCTGCCCCGCTTGCACTTGCCGGTCGGTTAGTTCGAACCACAGCGTATCCTGGCTTCGATCTTCTGCCGGCCCATATATACTGGGCAAAGCCGAGTTATTAACATCGCCCGTCTTAATGCCAACGAAATTGTCCTGCGCCTGGTTGCTACTCAGGCTACTGACGCTCCGGAATTCCGGGAAAGGGGTCAGGAAGGGATTGGCCGGGTTGGGGAACACGAACGCTGCATCCACAAAACGCCAGGATTTAACCAGCGGCAAGTCGATGGGGTAAATGCCCAGAATGAGTTTTCGGATTTCTAAAATATCAAAGGTGGTAATCGACCCCGATTTATTGGCGTCGGCAGCAATCAGGTTGTAGGGCGAAGTAATAAGCTCCAGACCAAGAATATGACGACTGATCTTGACCAGATCGAAGGTGCTTACCCCATTTAATGCATTCCCGTCTTTGGTGGGCGTCACGGTATAGGTAGTACCCATTGGCATTCCCGTGGGGAAAATATAATGGCCGGCAGAATCTGTGAGTGTTGTTTCGCTGGATGGCAGCAGTCCCGGGAAAGTCGAATAAAGGCCTACGGTGACATCCGACACGCCGGTATCGATGGCTGTGTGAATGGCTCCGCTAATACTGATCAATGGACTGGAACATATATTATTGCCGTCCTGGATGCTGACGGGTAAGGAGCAGAAACTGCTGTTCCGATCATGGTCGCGTACCCAGAGTTGCAGCGTCTGAACCCCCAGGTCGTCGCAATTATAAGTGACGGAAGGATTGGGGTTATTCATACCGTCCAGTGGGTAACCACTGCCGGTACCGGCCCGGCGGATCGCATACTCCAACTGGGCAGCCGGCGTATAATTATCGGAGGCAGTCTGTGGAACTTCGTTGACATGCAAGGTGACCATTTGGTTGGGGGCGATATTCCGGCTGAGGGAAACGCCGCTGCAGGCCGGTGTAGGGGGCATACTGTCATAAACCGTAAAATAGTACTGGCAGGTAGTTTCATTGCCACATTTATCCTGCGCTTTCCAGATGATCTTATGTTTGCCGCGCGGTAATTCCGGATTGACGTACACCTGGGTATTTACGGACGTGTTCCAGCGCACCCAGGCCGTTTTTTTATTATTAACTACGGCACTTTGAATGGCAAAACCGTATTTCTGGTTATTGGGCACCGTGCGCTCATCAAAGTTGCGGATGGAACCGCCGCTATAATTGGTGTTGAAGGCGTTGTTGAACTTGATGGTGTTGAAACCGGGCAGATTATTACTGTTCACCACCGTTTCCTGCTCGCCGTTACCGTCCAGATCCAGAAAAAGCAGGTAGGAAAGCGTGACGTTCTCGCCGCCAGAACAGGCATCGGAAGCGGTGATACTCAGCTTGACCGCAGCATCGGATAAATCATGTAGTCCCGTAAGCTGGTCCAACCAAATAGGTTCGTTCCAAAGTTGATCATCGTTCGCCGTGCTGTCAGCAAAGGCAACCGTAGCGGCGGGACAATTTTCGATGATCGGTAGTTGATTATCAATGATCTTAATGATTTGCGTATATTCATAACCATTGGAATTCAGCGACCAGTAGGTGCTGAAATTGGTTTCCACCGGATCCAGAGGGCTAATTTTACTCAAGGTAGGTGACCACAGGCCAACAGTGCCATTTGCCGAAACGGTTGGACCGACGGAATTAATCGCTGAATTGGTGATCAGGTTAGGCGACGGGTTAGGCACAAAAGTCAGTGCCAGCGTTGAATCGTGCTGGCATTCATTGATAATTTTCCAGGTCCGTTCTATTTTAAAACAGGCGTCAGGAACGACCGTAAAAACCACATCGGTAAAGGTCACTTTCATTCGCTCACAGTCCAGCCCGAAAAAAATCGGTGCCCCATAGTCATTCGTCCCGTCGCAATTGCCGGGAAACACATCGTTTGGAAAACGCACGAAGTATTTCTGCTGGTAGTTAATCGTGACCTTCTGGGTACATTGACCGGTATTGCCCGCATTATCTGACACCTGGAATACGCGCAAAATTTGGCCCCGGTGGCAAGTCGGATCGAATTGACTATAATCGTTCAATACCTGCACGGATTGTACGGCGCAGGTCTGCCCAATAATGTCGCCATAATTCAGATCGGGGTCGAAATCTTCGCAAAGCACAACGGTGTCGGCCGGTGCGGTGCACTGTGGCGGGTTAAGGTCGATGACCCGGATCAGTACGGTACATTCGCTGGAAAACGCATACGCAAGTTCCGGCCCGATAGCTCCCGCCGGCACAGGTACGTCGTAGGCGCGCAGGGTAATGGGAATCGTATCACCGATATCGGCGCAGCAAAACAAGGCACTATCGTAGAACTGCGCGTTGGACTGGCAGGCACTTGGCAAGTCGCGGCGCACCTTGAAATCCAGGAGACTGCACTGGTCTTCGGCACTGCTGAACAAGGTGTCAGCTTCCACCTGGGCGATGCCCGATGGCAGTAATTTCACCGTCACCAGGGGAATACAGGTGATGAACGGGGGAAAGGTATCGGTAACTATCAGGGAAAACGAGCAGGTGCCGGTATTGCCGCAGGCGTCCGTGGCCGTATAACGAACAGTACCCACACCCGTGCTGATATGCAGCGAATCCAGTACGCCCAGGGTGTCGCGTATGGCCGGATTATTATCGGGCCAGTCGGTCAAAGTCCCGGCCTGTTCGCCGCTGCCATTGAGTATCCAGTTGGCCGAAAAACCGCTTATGGCGGAGCAGCCGTCCGTGATCACTACGTCGGGCAGTTTGATCTTACCCTCGCAATTACTGCCGTTCACCGCCAGTGTTGTCGCCGGCGGACAAGTCAGCGTAGGCCCGGCTACATCTTGAATGTCAATGTTTTGTACGCCATTTCTTGGATTCGAAGCTGATAAGGGGCGACAAAGATCATATACTTTCCAGGTGCGCCGGATGCGGTAGGAAGTTCCGCAAAGGGGCATAATGGTGTCATAGTAATTCGCGTCTATTTGACAGTAACTGGTCGGTAATAAAGGGAATTGAACGCCACCCACAGCAACATAAGGCACGCCGTTGCTCTCCTGGGAAAGATTGGGGCTTCCGCAGCTTTTTGCTACGTCCGCCGGGTACACCACATCCGATAACTGATGTATGCGGTTGATTTTCTGCAGGCAGGTTTTTGAATTATTGCTTATATCTTTTACGGTCCAGGCCCGGGTGACTATACCGGTCAGGTTAGAGTTGGAATCGCAGGGCAGATTCATGGACAGTTCTGCATAGGTCAGGGTGACCATCCCTGCGCAGTTGTCCATATAACTCGGTATACCGGCAGTAATGCCCAGCGTGTCTTTCAGGTAAGCGGGCGCGAGGTTAGCTACGGCACAGGAAATATTGATGTCCTGACAAAGCAGCGTCGGCGGCAAGCTATCCTTGATCGTGGCGTTGCCCCAGCATTTATTACCCGTAGCCATATCCGTCACGCGGAACTGGTAGGTCTTATTTAAATCCGCTACCGTCATAAGCGCCGGCGCCCAGGGACCGTTGCCAAAAGGTACGGTGCGGTCCACTTCGACCACATAGTTAGCGGCGCAACCGTTTGCATTCGGCTCCAGAACGTCCATCGGTATTACCGGATAGGAACAGTCATTATCCAGCCGGATCGTACTTAGGTCATTGCATAACAAGGAGTTGCTAAAAGTCCTGACCGTTATGGTGAACGAACAAGTAGACGTGTTTCCGGCCAAATCCAGCGCGACGAAGGTGTTTACCGTTACCCCAACCGGGAAAGACGCTCCGGATGGCAAACCCAGCGCCTGCGCATACACGACCCCCGGCTGATCATCCATTGCCGTTACCATGTAGGTTACGAGCTGCACGCATTTATCGGGAGCCAGTTGAAAGGTATCGCTGACCGGGCAGGTAATCGTGGGGTGAATGGTATCGGTGTCTAACCGGTAGTCGCACAGATCAATGCGGGCAGTGCCGGCGAACATGGAGGGGCTGGAAAAACAAACAGCCAGAAAAATTACAAAACGTAGAAAAAGACGCATCATGAGATCGGTTGCTACCGGCCCGGGTTCCTTTTTTAAGGAGAACCCGTTGACAGTAAATATTGTAGATTAAAAAAAAGGTGATCAAAGTTCTTAAAAGGGCCACGTATCAGCCTTTTGATTCACTAAATGGTCGCGAATCAGCCTAAATAGTTACCAGTTTACGCAATAATGCAATCTGACCAAGGTGGTACACATCATGCTGGATCAGGCCGTTAACCAGAAACGCGAGGGAAAAAGGACGGCCCGGTACGGTGTCATATAGCTGCTCATCCGGCAGGGTACGCAAAGCCTGTACCAATTGTTGCTGGTTTTCTTTAAAACTGGCCAGGGCACGGGGCCAGGCGGCGGGTTTTTCATCGACATAAGGCGGCCAATCGGCAGCCGTGTCGGTTTCAATATCGAATTCACTTGCTCCCAGTAAGTGCTGCAACAAATAACCGCGCCAGGCCAGCATGTGCAGTAACAGGGTGTAAATGCGACGACCAGCTACGGGGGTTATGGCCTGTTGCGGCGAAACGCTTTCCAGGATGCTGAGCGCAGACTCCCCGAACCAGGGCTGGCCGGCAAAAACGTTCTCCAGATCTATCAGGAGTTGCTCTTTCGGTGTGGGCATATAGTGGTTGTTTTAAATTTATTCCATCCGTTTCTCCATCCATTGCAGGGTGTAGGCAAACACTTCCTCCTGTTCCCGTTCATTATGCAGTTCATGGTAAAGTCCCGGCCATTCGTGGTGGGTCACGTCGCCGGTCACGCGTCCGAAAAACTCTTTAGTAGCCGGTGCGGAAATAATTTTATCCCCCGTACCGTGCAGCAGCAGCAGTGGAACGGGAAATTCACCGCTGTATTGATTCAACCAGCCGGCACTTTCCAGCAGCACCATGCCGGCTGAAGCGCTGATCTTACTATGCACCAGCGGATCGGTTTGATACGCCTTGACCACGGCCGGATCCTGGGAAATAAAACGGGCGGTCAGGCCGGTCGGCAAGGTCAGGGTCGGCATAAAACGACGGAGCATACGTCCGGCCAGTACCTTCAGGGCCGGTGCTTCGAAGCCGAGCCGGATCCAGGGGCTGGTGGCGATCAGGCCCCGCAGTGCCGGTTGGCGGCGGGCGACGTAGTTCAGGGTCAGGTTGCCGCCCATGGAATGGCCGTACAAAAACAGGGGAGTCTGCGGGTAACGGCGGCGCGTCTCGGCCAGCAGCAGATCGATATCGTCGAGCAGGGCCACCAGGTCGCGGGTATGGCCCCGGCTGCCTTCACTGCGGCCATACCCCTGCAGATCCATACCGACAACCGCTATGCCCTGCCGGTTATACCACGCTGCCAGATGCATATACCGCCCAATATGTTCTCCTTGTCCGTGCACCAAAGCAAGGACGGCCCGTGGCTGCGCGACCGGCCAGTCGACAAGATGCAGTCGGAGATTTTCAGCGTTTTGAATGGAAAATTCTTGCATAGGAGCGGTGTGTGTTTTGGTGACAAAAGTAAAAAAAAGCGCGAATTGACCGGTAAAACTTGCACTTTCCGGGCGGCTTGCGTCAATTTTTTACCTTTGCACCATGCGTATTGTTTTTATGGGCACCCCCGATTTTGCGGTGCCATCCCTGGATATACTTTTTCGACACGGTTATGACATCGCCGGCGTCATCACTGCGCCGGATAAACCCGGTGGGCGGCAGGGGCTTATTCAATCGGCGGTGAAACAATATGCCCTGACCAAGGGTCTGCGGGTGCTGCAGCCGGAAAAGCTCAAAAATCCGGAATTTCTGGAAGAACTCCGGGCTTTGCAGGCGGATCTGCAGGTAGTCGTGGCTTTCCGCATGTTGCCTGAAGCAGTCTGGAAAATGCCGCCGCTCGGCACCCTCAATTTACATGGTTCGCTGCTGCCCAAATACCGCGGTGCAGCCCCGATCAACTGGGCCATCATGAACGGAGAAACCGAGACCGGCGTGACCACTTTTTTGCTCCGGCATGAAATCGATACGGGCGATATTCTCTTTCAGGAAAAGTTGTCCATCGGCGAAAACGACACCGCCGGCGACGTTCATGACCGCATGATGGAACTGGGGGCAGAACTTGTTCTCCGTACGGTGCAGGCCCTCGAACAAGGAAATGTTCAGCCCCGCCCGCAGCCGGATGTCGCCGCAACCCACGCTCCGAAAATTTTCACTGACACCTGCCGCATCAACTTCCACCAGCCCGCTAAAGCAATACATAATTTCATCCGTGGACTGAGTCCGTACCCCGGCGCCTGGACCCTGCTGGATGGTAAAACGGTGAAAATTCTGCGCGCTACGCCGGAGCCCGGTCCTGCCGCTTTGCCAAGCGGCGAATTTTTTTCCGACGGAAAGAATGAGCTGAAAATCAGCGCTTTAGATGGGTTTATCCAGGTTCAGGAGTTGCAAATGGAAGGCAAACGACGCATGACGGTCCGCGAATTTCTCAACGGTTACCGCATCGCTTAGACCTTGACTATTTGCACCAAACCCCCTTTAAGTATGCGTTAAGTTTTGCCGCTTGCACACGGCAATGGCTGCAAATATTGCATCCTTGCAAATTATTTTGCCTGCCTGCACCTTAAATCTGTAGCTATATTATGCACAAAAATGCTTTGGGAAACTGTTTTAAGATCCGTGGCAGGGTTTTTTAAACAGTTATCTCAGATCGCCATGACATTTTTTAATCTTATTAATTTTCTTCTTATGATCTCCTCTTTAATCACCTTGTTCACCCTTTCCGTCTGTGCTTTTTATGGCTTTTCCAGTGATCGCCCCGAAGTAGACGTAGAAGATTAAAACAGGAAAACCTGTACTTCACTAAGTCGTGGCGCCGCTTTGGCCGCCAAAATGCTTATCCTCACTTTACCGGTAGTTACCGTCGGGAAAGTGAGGATTTTTTTTGCTCCGATGGTCGTACTGCGCGCTACTTCCCGCCAGGCTTTGTTCTCCCAGACTTCTACTTTAAAAGCTTGCACGCGTTGACCATCCGGAAGGAATTCCTGCAACAGTACCGCGTTGATAAGCTGGCTCTTGCCCAGATTGATCTCCAGAGGCGCGCCGGTCTCCGCAAAACCAAGGGAAGCAAAAGTCGACGGATTGCCATCGGTGAGCCAGCGCCAGTAACGGCTACGCATCATCGGGCGACCAGTCTGTACAGGTTTTATTTTTTTGTTTTTGGCCAGGTTTTGGGCAAATTTTTCCCGCAGCAAGTTGCCAAGTCCCACCAACGCTGTGGAATCCGCCGGACTGAACCGCCCGTCGCGATCCGGGGGCACATTCAGGATTAAATTAGCGCCACGGCCCACGGAATGCTGATAAATGTCAAATAACTGCGCCGGGGTTTTCACCTGCCCGTCTTGCTCCGGATGATAAAACCAGCCCGGCCGGATACTGACGTCGCATTCAGCTGGAATCCATAAAGCGCCGTTGACATTGCCCTGATTGAGCGTATCATTAGGCGGAGCACCCAGTCCGCGCTGAAAACCGGCTGTATCCAGCGTACACCAGTTGGTTTCCGTTTCGATGAGGCCGCGCTCATTGCCGACCCAGCGACAGCCCGGCCCAATGTCGCTGAAAATGACCGCCTGAGGCTGCAACTGGGCTGCCAGCCGTTCAAAACGGTGGAAATCATAGACCTGGCGTTTACCGTTCGGCCCCTCCCCATTGGCCCCATCCCACCAGACCTCAAACAGATCGCCATAACTGGTCATTAACTCCGTGAGCATGTTCGCATACACGTCGTTATAAGCAGCCGTACCGTAAAGCGGATGATGCCGGTCCCAGGGAGATAAATACACCCCGAATTTCAGGCCGTGCCGGCGGCAGGCATCGGCCAGTTCGCGAATCACGTCGCCTTTCCCCTGCCGCCACGGACTTTCGCGAACGGTATGCGTGGAATACTTCGATGGCCACAGACAAAAGCCGTCGTGGTGTTTGGCGGTGATAACAATACCCCGGGCGCCCGCCTGCACCGCCAGACGACACCACTGGTCGCAGTCAAGGTGGCCGGGCTGGAACAGGTCTTCCGGTTCGGTGCCGGCTCCCCATTCCAGGTCGGTGAACGTGTTGGGACCGAAGTGGCAGAAGAGGTAAAATTCCGTCTGGTGCCAGGCCATTTGCGCGGCCGTCGGCCGGGGCAGGGCCGCAGCGACCGGGCTTTGCGTAAAAACAATGTTTAAGGCGGTGAAAAACCAAAAAACGAGCAAAAGCGGGGCATAGTAGAGACGCATAGCGATAAGTTTCTTGCAAAATAGTCGCAAATTTAATCAGCAAAACAGCGAAATTTGCGCCCGCATTGCTGAGCCAATTTATTTTTAGTTTATAGCGTTGTTAAGCCGGCGCCGTAGTGCTTTAATCCCCCCTTAGTGTTGCCGGGCTTTGCCCGCCCCCGTCTTATGGTCTGTGAGTTTACAACGTTTAGTTAATCGCTTTGAGCGGCGAAAGAAGACGGTGCAATCACCGTTTTCTGGCCGGACAAATCCAAGACCATTCTATGCAATTAAAATTGTACTCCCGGCAGCTGACTGCCTCCCCCTTATTCCTCCTTTTTTTTCTGTTTCCTGTATTCCTTTTTTCACAAACCAGCCCTGAAATCTGCGATAATGGCCTGGACGACGACGGCGACGGCCTGATCGACTGTTATGATCAGGACTGTACCTGCACCGGGCAGTGCGACAATTTCTATTACACCACCTGTAATGCGGACTGTTTTTACGTTCCTCCCTGCGACCAGATCAACCTGGGTATACAGTGGACAGCCCAGGCGGAAACCGGCACCTATTCCCCCCTGGTGGCCGGCGATATGGACAAAGACGGTATACCCGATATTGTTACTTACTGGGTGGAAAAACCCGATATTTATATCATCGACGGGGCTACAGGCGCTACCAAAGTGCATATTGTAGGCCCCACCGATTATCCGGGCGGTACGGCTCCGGCCATAGCCGACCTGGATCACGACGGTTTCGGCGAACTGGTACTGGTGGGCAACGACCGCATTCTGCGCTGTTGGAACCACGATGGCAGCCTCGCTTTTGCCAGTGCCGTACAAGTAGGCTACAATGGCGGATATCGCTTTTGCGTACCCAATATTGCCGATTTTGACCATGACGGCTGGGCCGAGATCAATATCGGCAATCAGGTGTTCAACGGTCAGACCGGCGCCCTGTTGGCTCAGGCGAGTAATAGCGTATCGGCCGGACAACACCCGGCACGCGTGGCCACCGGTTTTTCTTTTTGTTCGCCGGTAGCCATGGACGTGTTGCCCGACAGTTTTTGCCCCGATTGCGCCGGTCTGGAAATCGTTGCCGGTAACCAGGTGCTTTCCGTGAACCTGGTGACGGGCGCCGTAACCCCGATTGTCACAGCTGCCGGGCCGTTTACTGATGGTTTTACCAGCGTGGTGGATTTCGATCGCGATGGGGACCTGGACGCCATTGTGCAGGGCCGGCGGGGCGGACAGAACTACGTGTACTGCTGGGATATTCAGACGCCGGCCATTTTACGGCAGTTTAAATTGCCGAATAACTGGGTAGAAGGCGCCTCGCGGGTGAACGTAGCGGATCTGAACGGTGATGGGCAGCTGGAGATCAGCTTCGTAGCTTATCCGACCTTATTTGCCTTAAAAAACGACTTCACTGTACTGTGGAGCATTACTACGAATGATGCTTCTTCGGTCACCTGTTCCAGCGTGTTCGACTTCTGCGGCGATGGTTCTTCCGACGTAATTTACCGTGGCCAATCATTTTTACAGGTGCTGGAAGGCGCTACCGGCCAGGTAAAATGGCAGGATGACTGTGTTTCGGCCACCCACATCGAAAATCCGCTGGTATTGGATGTGGACGCCGATGGACAGACCGAGATCGTGATCGAATGCGGGTCGAACGGCAGTTCAGTGTTCGGCTCCGTCGTTTGTTACGAAGCCCTGGGCCTGCCCGGTATTTCTTCCAGGAAAGTATGGAACCAGCACGCCTTTTTCAACACCAATATTAATGACGATCTGAGTGTACCGCGTTACCAGCAAAACCCCAGCATTGTCGGGGACAGCCTGCGGATGAACGCTTTCATGAACCAGTTTTTTAACCCGACATTTCCCACTCCCGATGGCGCGCTGAGCGTACAAAGCGTGCTATGTGAGGGCGATTCGCTGCTGCTTACCGTGCAGTTATGCAACCTGGGCGATAATGTGCTGCCCGCGCAAACGCCCTTATCCGCGTATGTGGGCAACCCGCAAACCACCGCCGCGCTCTGGGTTGGTAGCCGGCCGCTGGGTTTTGCCGTGCCCAAAGACAGCTGCCGAACGTTTAATCTGCGTTTACCGCGCCTGGCGAACGACTCTATTTTCATCGTCCTGAACGACGACCATTCGCAACCTGCGCCGTTTAACCTGGCCGTCGATTTTCCGGTGACCACTATTGGAGAATGTATTTTTACGAATAATATCACCTCCTTTTACTACGCCTACAATCCGTATCAGATTGATCTCGGCGTGGACACGGCCATTTGCGCCAACACCACGGTCAGCCTGAACGCCGACGGTAACGACCTAGTCAGCTGGCAGTGGTCGGGGGTAAGTACGACTAATCCGACCGTTATTGCTCCCGGAGTAGGTACCTATGCCGTAACCGTAACCGACGTATGCGGCATTACCCAAACGGACCAGATCGTGATCAGTGCCGACAGCAGTACGGTGGTTAATATTGGCGCGGACAGGGCTATTTGTAAAGGAGAAAAGGTAAGCTTATCGGAAAGCGGTTTCGATACTTATAGCTGGACGCCGGTCGCGTCGGTGAGTTGTGCCACCTGTCCGACCACGCAGGCGGCGCCCGCCGTTTCCGGATTGGTGGTGCTGCAGGCCAGTTTTGCCAACGGCTGTACCAACCGGGATTCCGTCTACATTACTGTTTACGATACCTTTAATTACCAAGTAGACACCACCATTTGTTATGGCCGCAGCGTGACCTGGAACAACGTGGTGATCGAGCCGGACAGCAGCCACACCTTCTCTTTACAAACGGTACATGGCTGCGATTCTACCTTTCAGGTACGGGTAAAAGGTAGTTCGATCGGCACCTTTCAGATCAAGGTCGATACGGCGGTGTGTTTAGGTAAATCGCTGAATTACAACAACATAGCTCTGCAAATAGGGGAGGAGAAGACCTTTAATCTGGCGGCCAGTTCGGGCTGCGACTCGACCGTGGTGGTGGAAGTATTCCCGAAAGACACCTTTTCCACCGCCGAACTGCGCACCATTTGTGCCGGCGATACGTCCACTGTTTTTGGGCAAAACCAAACCGCATCCGGCATTTTCCGCAGCACCTTCACTGCCAAAAACGGCTGCGATTCCACCCATACGGTGGATTTAACGGTACTGGCGCCGCTACTAGTCGCCATCGATGCCACGCCGACTTGTTTCAATGAAGCCACCGGCACCCTGGTCGCTACAGCCACGGGGCAGTCCATGCCTTTTAATTACCAATGGAATATTTCCGGCGCAACCGAACCCAGCCTGGATAATTTACCGGCAGCGGACTATGACCTGACCGTCACCGATGCCAACGACTGTACGCAAACCGCCAGTGCGACCGTGACGGCCTACCCGCCCATCGTGTTTGCAGCGGACCCGGATTCGGTGCGGTGTTTTGGCGATAAAACAGGTTCCATCACGATTACTTCGGCCGATACGACGGTGTTATTCAGCTTAAATGGCGGTAATTTCTCCCAAAGCCTGCTGTATACCGATTTGCCGGCGGCCAACTACGTACTATACGCCCAGGACATTTACGGTTGTGTAGATACGCTCTCGGTACCCGTGCAGCAGCCGCCGCAACTGCTGGTTTATCTGCCTGCCGATACGACGGTGATCCTGGGTACTTCCGTGCCGCTCGAAAGCCAGACCTTCGGCTACGCACCCGTGTTGTACACCTGGGCCGATACCTCCTACCTGAGCTGTGGCAACTGTCCGGCGCCGGTGGCTTTGCCGCTTACCAATATTACCTATTTGCTCACCGTAACCGATAAAAACGGCTGTACGGCCAGCGATGCTATTAATTTACTGGTGCAACGCATCATCAGCGTGTACGTACCCAATGCCATTACACCCGAACATGACCAGAATAACCGGCTGGAACTCGGTTTCGGTCCGGCCATCCGCATAATTCGTTTCTTCCGTGTCTTCGATCGCTGGGGATCGCTGGTGCACCAGGCCACTGACGCCCTGCCGAATGATTCCGCTTCCGCCTGGGATGGGACCAGTCGGGGCAAGGCCGTGCAACCCGGCGTGTATATCTGGCAGCTGGAAGTCGAACTGGTGGACGGTACGACGGAGCGCTACCAGGGCGACGTGACGGTGCTGCGCTGAATAAATTGTCTGACCATAGTAAAATGAGTCAGTCCGGATGTTGTGATGCAAACGTAGAGGGATGGCAACGCGGATGCAACGGATTTGGCGGATTTTCACGGATTTTTAAATCCGCGAAAATCCGTATTATCGGTATAATCCGCGTTACCATCCTGTTACATGTGCGTGCTCACCTGAATGCTACGCCGATTTCATTCAGGACCAGGTTTTTTTTAGAGAAAATCATCTAAATCAGGGATGATTTATATTTTAGCTATTGATAATCAATAGTTTATTGTTTCACCACCCTTATTGGTAGTTCCCCGTTTACCTGCAGGAAGAAAATACCGGCCGGGACGCCGCTCAGATCGAGGGTACCCGACCATTCCGTTTCCATATTAAAGGTCCATTGGCGTAGCAAACGGCCTTGTACATCCGTCAGGCGCACCTGCGCGTTGAGTTCAGTGGCGGGTAAAACGAGTTGCAGCGCATCATTCACTACCGGGTTAGGAAAGATCGTTGCGGTGGCCGTACCGCCCATGTCCACTATACGGACCGGGGAATAGGTGAATTTTCCATCCGTATCCACCTGCCGCAGCCGGTAGTAGTTGCGGGCCGGCCAGGGATGGGGATCCTGGGCCGAGTAGTGCTGCGGGAAGCGGGCATTACCATTTTGGCTGGGCACCATGCTCAGCAGCGACCAGTGGCTGCCGTCGGGGGCACGTTCCAGTTCGAAGCGATCGTTGTTTTGTTCAGTGGCAGTAGTCCAGTGGAGGACAACGCTGCGGTCGGTTTTTTCGGCCTGGAAGGCGGTTAGTTCGATGGGCAGGGAAACGTATAGAAAGTTAGAACCGCCATTATTGTCAAAATTTATGGTGGCCATGTCCGTGAGCGTCCCCTGGCCGGATAAGGTTCCGCTAGCTAAAGTAGTCGTAAAAACATAGTAACTCACAGCGGTATTTAAGGGCTGCGCCGGTATAGTAAAGGTCTGCGTAGCGGTGCCCGCACCGGTACTGGGAGAAAGTAACGTACCATAGGTTGCAAAGCCGTTGGTACTATAACGTAAAAACACGTTTTCCTGGGCAGAAGGCGTATTAGTCAAAACTACCGTTACGATCACCGGAAGCGACGGAACAGGAAACAGCGGTAAGGCCGTGGTGGATACAATGCTGACCGGGTCATTATCAGTCTGCATCACAATGGCTGCCGCATCGCTGCTGGTGTTCACATCCTGCCAGTTGTAGGTAACATACTTTCCACTGGTAACTGGAAAACTACCAGCCCCACCGCTGCCATCGCCATAGGCAAAAGCAGTTCCCAGCGTATTCAGACTAAGTCCTCCCGACCACACCTTTGATCCACTTGGTAAGTTGAAATTGTTGTCGTTATTGTCGGATTGATTATTGATTTTATAAAAGTTGTTTCCTGTAAAATTGGCCAAAAAAGTGAACCGATGACTGTGTACGCCTAAGCTGCTGCGGTAGGCATTAGCTCCAATACCCGTTCCGGAAAAGTTACTGTGGATATTATCGTAGAAATATGGCGTTGTAATCTGGCCATACATGGGCAAGGTGATCAAAACAAACAAGGCGCAAAAAAAGCGGGATAAAAAACGGTCCATAGCAATTCAATTTAATAAATGAAGACGGGTGGGAGTAGTGCTACCTGCCTGATGCAGATGGTGGGAGCTGGAATTTGACCAATAGCATTCGAATTCGAAGCTTAACGAAGGTAATTGATCCGGATCAATTATTTAACGCGCCGCCCTTTCCACTTTTTACCACTGATCCTCTTTTTTGCCGTTAAAAACCGGGAACTACCCCAATTGTCCTACAATGGGGGCTGCGCTAGCCATCTTAGTGGCTATTTCCTGTCTAAAACTGACGCATTTTATAATCAATCCCAACATTTTTTATGTAGCCCCTTTTTTAATAATTTTACAATTTATTGATATACAGCACTTTACAAAACAGGGTAAAAAAACTTTTACCAAAAAAGCGAAAAATTGGTCGTTTTGTGGGAAAATGTGGGAAAAGTAACTACATTTGTGTCGGTGAAAGTTCGGTTTGATCCCACATTGCGCTGAACGGCCGCCAAAGCAGAAATAATTAGTCCCATACATCATGCAACTCATTGGCGAATATCCAGTCGCTCTTGACAACAAGGGTCGCTTGCGCCTACCTACCGCGCTCCTGCGCCAACTCTCCGCTTCGGCGGCAGCAGATGGCGGACAGGACGGTTATGAGTTTGTGGTCAACCGGGGTTTCGAAGCGTGCCTTACGCTCTACCCGAAACCGGTTTGGGATGCTATTACTGCTAAGTTAGGCCGACTCAACCGCTTCAACGATCGCAACCGCGCCTTCATACGCTCCTTTTACCTCGGTGCGTATCCTATCACGACCGATAGCGCGGATCGGATTCTCATTCAAAAACCTTTGCTCGATTACGCCGGTCTCTCCGATGAAGCCATTCTGGTGGCCATGGACGACCGTATTGAAATATGGTCGCCCGCCCAACACCAGGCCGTGGCGAACATGGACTCCAACCACTTCGCCGATCTCGCCAACCAGGTCATGGGCGGCGGAGAAGACGGAGCCGGAGACACCTTAGATGACTTATAATAGTTATGCGTTAAGCGTTATTAGTCATGCCATCGCCTGACTCCTGACACCTGGCACCTAACTCCTAACCAAAATGTAATGTACCATGCACCCGTACTGTTAGCCGAATCCGTTCAGGCGCTGCGTATTCGTCCCGAGGGGATTTACGTGGACGCAACTTTCGGCGGCGGCGGCCATACCCGGGAAATTTTGAAACAACTGCGCGGCAAAGGCCGCCTGTTCGCCTTTGACCAGGATGAAGATGCCAAAAAGAATGCGGAACAACCGGAATTTGCCGGACTGCCCGCTTTCGTTTTCGTGCACTCCAATTTCCGGTATTTGAAACGCCAACTACGCGCCGAAGTGGTGCGGCCCGGTTCAGTCTACGGTATTCTGGCCGACCTCGGCGTGAGCAGCCACCAGCTGGACACCGCCGAACGGGGCTTTAGTTATCGCTTCGAAGCCGAGCTGGATATGCGTATGAACACGCTGGACGGCATAACCGCCGCCGACTTGCTCAACACCTATTCAGCCGAAGAACTACAGCGGATTCTGAGCGAGTTCGGGGAAGTCCGCAACGCCCGCACCCTCGCCGCCGCCATCGTGCAGTCGCGCAGTCAGAAACCCTTCCGTACCACCGGCGAACTGGTGGAACTCTGCGAAAAGAACCTGATGGGCGAACGCTGGCGCTACCTCTCGCAGGTCTTTCAGGCCCTGCGGATGGAAGTGAACGACGAAATCGGCGCTTTACGCGACTTCCTGATCGAAGCCTTCGAAATGCTGGCCCCCGGCGGTCGCCTGGCCATCATCACCTTCCATTCTATCGAGGATCGGCTGGTGAAAAACTACCTGAAAACCGGGAATATCGATGGGAAAGTGCAACAGGATTTTTTCGGAAATATAGACCGCCCCTTCGAGGTCATTACCAAAAAACCCATTGAAGCCGGTACCGAAGAAACCCAGTTGAATTCACGCTCCAGAAGCGCCCGATTACGCGTAGCAGAAAAAAAAGGAGCGGAAAAGAAGGAAACGATGAAGGATAAACCATGAAAAGCAACTACCATTCATTATAAACATTACAGAACCCTATGTTGCTAACGAGCCCCAACTAAACCCCTCTAAACCTTTTTCTAAACCCCTCTAAACCGAAATTTACAAACAATGGCCAATAAACTGCTCAACGCACTAAACGTCAGTCAACACACGACCAACCTCGTGTTTGATAACTTTTCTTACCTGATGTTTATCGGCGGACTGGGCATTGTATACATCGCCAACGCCCACTTTGCTGAAAAAGGCGTCCGCGAAATCCAGCGTTTGCAAAAGGAGATCAAAGAGCTTAAGTGGGAATATACTTCGATTAAAAGCGAGACCATGTATAAATCCATGCAATCGCAAATCGACGAAAGTCTGGAACCGGTCGGTCTGGATTTGGAAAATAAAGGACCGAAAGTGATCATCGTCAAATAGTTATGAACTATATACAAGTTCATAGTTCATAGTTCATACATAAAAAACATGCTCAACGTAAAAAACGAAGTGTTGGTCAGAGTCTACCTGGTGGCTGCCGTGGTAGTGCTGACGACGTTCGTCATCTTTGGGCGCTTATATCAACTGAGCGTCGTGCAGGCTCCCCGCTGGGAAGCCAAAGCCGACAGCCTGTTTATCAAATGGGTGGATGTGCGTGCCGATCGCGGCAATATTCTGGCCGATGACGGCAGTCTGCTGGCCACTTCGCTGCCTTTTTTCGATGTACACTTCGACATTAAAGCGGAAGGCCTGACCCAAGAAATGTTTGATCAAAATGTCGATAGCCTGGCGATGTTGCTGTCTACTTATGTGGATCAGCAGTATGTGGCCGGTGCGTATAAAGACTGGTTGGTCAGCCTGCGGCAGGCGCCGGATGATACCCGTGGTATTCGGTACATTCCGATTGCCCGCGACCTGCCCTACAGCAAAATGATGCTGCTCAAAAACTTTCCGATTTTCCGCCTCGGTCGCCGCGCCGGACTGATCGTGGAACAAAAACCGACCCGCGAACGGCCTTTCAAAATGCTGGCCCAGCGTACCATCGGTTACACCCGTGATGGCGCTTTACCAGTGGGTCTGGAAGGTAGTTTCGACAATATATTGGGTGGTTCGCTGGGCAAACAACTGCGCCTGCGCGTACCTGGCGATGTGTATATTCCGGTGGGCGATCTGGCGGAAATCGAACCCGAAGCCGGCAGCGACATCGTCACTACCTTAGATATCAACATCCAGGATGTGGCCGAAAATGCCCTGCTGGACGCCTGCAAAACGCATAATGCCGACCACGGCTGCGCCATCGTGATGGAAGTGAAAACCGGCGCTATTCGGGCTATGGCCAACGTCGGCCGCACGCCGGATGGCTGGTGGGAAACGTATAACTACGCCGTCGGTGAACGCGTGGAACCGGGCTCTATGTTCAAACTGGCCTCCTTCATGGCTATGCTGGAAGACGGCTTTGTGGATGATTTCGACCAGAAAATCCCGGTTTTTAAAGGAAAAGTCAAGATTTACGACGAAGAACTCGTGGATGCCGTGCCGCATGGCCTGGATAGCATGACCATTCGCCAGGTTTTTGCCCAGTCCTCCAACGTGGGTACCGCAACGCTGGCTTTGAAAAATTATAAGGCCCAACCAGCCGCTTTTGTACAGCATTTGCGTGATTTCGGTCTGGACAAGTCGACCAATATCGAACTCGGTGGCGAAGAAGATCCCATCGTCAAAGATCCGAACGACCCGAAAAGTGAATGGTCCGGCACCACCTTGCCCTGGATGAGCATCGGCTATGAGCTGCTGCTCACCCCGATGCAATTGCTTACTTTTTATAATGCCGTGGCCAATGGCGGCCGCATGATGAAGCCCTACCTCGTACAACGTACCGAACGTTATGGCGACGTGGTGAAACAGTTCAGTCCAACGGTGCTGAACCGCAGTATAGCCTCGAAACATACGATAGCCAAGGCCCAGGAACTGCTGCGCGCAGTGGTGACGGAGGGTACGGCCAAGGGCATTCGCAGCGATAACTACGCCATTGCCGGTAAAACGGGTACTGCGCAGTTGAATTACCATAAGTTCCGCGCCAGCAAAGGCATTCGGCACCAGGCCGGTTTTTGCGGCTACTTCCCGGCGGATAATCCCGTGTATTCCTGCATCGTGGTCATCAGTGAGCCGGAGCGCGGCGGTTATCACGGGGCCGAGGTCGCTGCGCCGGTGTTCAAGGTCATTTCCGATAAGTGTTTCGCCATGAAGACGGAACTGCACGCGGCCATCAATGCGCAACCGGCTCCGAAATTGAAAACCGCTCAGTTGCCGCGCTACGACGCCGGATCTAAAGCCGACCTGCGCGAATCCCTGAAATGGCTCAACCTCGATCACTTCGAACCCAGCGACCTGCCCGATTGGGCCGTGAGCCAGACCCGCAATGATTCGCTGCTGCTGCTCAATCGTTTCGTTGGCGATAAAACGGTACCGAGTGTGGTGGGTATGGGTTTGAAAGACGCTTTATACATTCTGGAAAACCGAGGCTGCCGGGTACGGGTGGAAGGGGTCGGCAAAGTGCGACGACAAAGTCTGGCGCCGGGTAGCAGAGCGAGTGGCAATACGACCTGTGTACTGCAATTGGAATAAATAACAATAAAAAACGCAAAAAACCAGCGCTAAATGAAACGCAATGAAAATCCGAATCCTTGAATGGCTCTTTTTTAGTTGCTGGTTGATCGCAGTTCCATACCCGGCGGGTGCAGATATTTTGTCACCGGTAATAGCAGGTCAGCATGTTTTTACTTCCGGCACTTTATCAGGATCGGAAACGGCGAAGCCAATGCAAATGGCAAAGAAGTTTGTCCATTGGAAAAGTCATACATTCAATTTGATAAAACAGCTTTTCCAAAAGAGGAAAAGTCCGGGCGGACAAAGAGGCTGGTTGATACTGGCGGTTGTTTTACTGTCCATTCTGGCTTTTATATTCCTCCTGTATGGAGGATTTGCTTTAGTAGTTGCGGCAATTATTTCATCGCTTGGAGACTCGACCGGGACTATAATCGGAATAGTTTTTCTCGGTTTATTGTTTCTGGCACTTGGAGCGGGTTGCATAGTGATAATTAAAAGAATTGCCAGAAAACTACGCCGGTTAAAGCATGCCGGCGAAACGCCGGTGCAGACATTCCCGAAAAGACCGCCTTCGAAGAACGAGAAAGACAATTAAGACTGACCAATTTAAAAATTCAATAACGAATGCCAACGCTTAACCAACTTCTTAAAGATGTCCAGATCGTGGACACCTACGGTGATCTCGCCGTAGAAGTTGGCTCTATCCTTTTCGATTCCCGGCAGGTACAGCCCGGAGACGTGTTCGTAGCGGTCAAAGGCGCACAGGCAGATGGACATGCGTTCATTGACATCGCGATTAAAAATGGCGCAATCGCCGTCGTGGCGAATGCGGGATCAAATAATTCCGCATTCCGCACTCCGCACTCCGTATTCGTCTTCGTGCAGGATTCAGCCGAAACACTGGGTCAAATGGCGGCTAATTATTACGACCGGCCTTCGGAACAACTCCAGCTGGTTGGCATAACGGGCACCAACGGCAAAACCACCACGGTGACGCTGTTGCACCAGTTGTTCAGCCGCCTGGGTTACCGCTGCGGACTAATCGGAACGGTGGAAAACCGCATTGGCGACTCTGTCGTGCCCAGCACGCATACGACCCCCGATGCCGTCCGCCTGCAAGCTTTACTGCGTGAAATGGCTGATGCCGGCTGTAGCCACGTGTTCATGGAAGTGAGCAGCCACGCAGTCCATCAGCGACGGATCGCCGGAGCCGTGTTTGCCGGGGCCGCTTTTACCAACCTGACCCACGACCACCTGGACTACCATACCACCTTCGCCGAGTACCGCGATGCGAAGAAAATGTTCTTTGACGACCTGCCGGCCACCGCTTTTGCCCTGACCAATGTGGACGACCGCAACGGCCTGTTTATGCTGCAAAACAGCACGGCTCAGAAGTACACGTACGGACTGAAAAAACCCGCCGATTATAAAGCCAAGATCCTGGAAAACAGCCTGAACGGACTGTATCTCCAGCTGGACGGCGAAGCTTTTCACGCCCGCATGATCGGTGAATTCAACGCTTATAACCTGACCGCCGCCTACGCCATCGCCCGTTTGCTGCAGGCCGATAAGTTACAGACGCTCACCGTATTAAGTGATCTGCAAGGCGCGGAAGGCCGTTTCGAATATGTCGCCCATCCCAGCAAACCGGATTGCATCGGTATAGTGGACTATGCCCACACGCCGGATGCCCTGGAAAAAGTGCTGGAGACGATTCAGAAATTAAAGAAAAAGACCTCCAAAGTGGTCACCGTTGTGGGCTGCGGCGGCGACCGGGATAAGACCAAACGGCCGGTGATGGCCCATACCGCTGCCCGCTGGAGCGATCAGGTAATTCTGACCAGTGATAATCCGCGGACGGAAGAACCGGCGCAGATCCTGCGGGATATGGAAGTTGGCCTGGATGCGGAGGATCTGAAAAAAGCCCTGACCATTGAGAACCGCGAACAGGCCATTAAAACGGCCGTTCGTTTGATCCAGGCAGGCGATATCGTACTGGTAGCCGGAAAAGGCCACGAAAAATACCAGGATATACAAGGCGTGAAATACCCCTTCGACGATAAAGCCATGTTGTGGAAATACTTTGAATCATGATCATGCACGGTTGTAGTGAATCCGTGCAGAGAGAACATAATAGTGGAGGACTATTATTTTGAGCAGGTTATAGGTGATGGAATATTGCCCGTAACCAAATTGAATCTTTCGGTTTTCGATTAAATAGTTTTAACAGAAATGCTGTACCACCTTTTTGAATATCTGCGAAAAACGTATCCCGACTTACCGGGTGTAGGGTTGTTTCAGTACATCTCGTTCCGGGCTGGACTGGCGATGATTTTTTCGCTGATTATTTCCATGGTGATTGGCAAACGCATTATTAACTGGCTGCGGCATTTACAGATTGGCGAGACGATACGCGACCTGGGACTGGCCGGCGAAAACCTCAAAGCGGGTACGCCAACCATGGGCGGTATCATCATTATTGCGGCCACCCTGGTGCCTTGTTTTTTATTCGCCCGCCTGGATAACGTATACATCCTGATCATGCTTTTTGCCACGATCTGGATGGCGAGTATCGGCTTTATTGACGATTATATTAAAGTGTTTAAAAAGGATAAAAAGGGCCTGAAGGGCATATTTAAGGTGATGGGGCAGATCGGATTGGGCTTGATCGTTGGTATAACGATGCTGGTCAATGATGAAGTGGTGGTGCGCCTGGAACCGGCGGTGGCAGCGCAAAATGGCTACGAAGTAGTGGGTAAATCCTACGCAAAAGAGCGGGATTCTAATAATTACCGGGAAATGGTGCACGTAAAAGCGCCGATCACCAACGTACCGTTCTTTAAAAACAACGAACTCGACTATTCGCGGGTGCTGTGGTTTTTGGGGGACAATGCAAAAAGCATGGTCTGGCTGGTATTCGTGGTGATGACCATTTTCGTGGTCACGGCGGTCAGTAACGGCGCCAACCTGACCGATGGACTCGACGGACTGGCGACCGGTGTTTCGGCCATTGTCATCCTGGTGCTCGGCATTCTGGCCTACCTGAGCGGTAATGCGGTGGCGGCGGATTTCCTGAAAATCCTCTACATCCCGTATAGTGGCGAGCTGGTCATTTTTTCGGCCTGTCTGCTGGGCGGCTGCATCGGATTTCTGTGGTACAATGCCTATCCGGCGCGGGTGTTCATGGGCGATACCGGTAGTTTGACCCTGGGCGGAATTATTGCGGCACTGGCTATTTTGATCCGTAAAGAATTACTGATTCCGCTTTTATGCGGCGTGTTTTTTATCGAGAGTGTGTCGGTGATTGCGCAGGTCTGGTATTTTAAATACACGAAAAGAAAGTATGGAGAGGGGCGCCGCATTTTACTGATGTCGCCTTTACACCATCACTATCAGAAAAAGGGGCTGCATGAAGTAACGATCGCGTTACGCTTCTGGATTGTGCAAATACTATTGGCCGTAGCGACGATTATTACTTTGAAAATACGATGATCGGATGGAACGCGGATTTTACGGATTGGACGGGTTGACACGGATTTAAAAAAAATACAACTAAGCTAATTACTTTATAAATCAAGAATTATGGAACTAAAACATAAGGGATTGACCGACCAAATAATCAAAGCTTACTACGAAGTTTATAACGACATGGGGTACGGTTTTTTGGAAAAGGTTTATCAGAATTCAATGTATTTCGAGTTGTTGGATAGAGGGTTAAAGGTGGAAGCGCAAAAGAGTATTAATGTCTTTAGGAAAGGGAGATTGGTGGGAGAATATTATGCTGATTTAATCGTCAACGATGTCATTATACTTGAATTGAAAACGGCAGTTCAATTACTGGATGCTCACGAAAAACAATTGATCAATTATTTGAAAGCAACAAATATTGAAGTTGGTTTACTGTTCAATTTTGGAACTGAACCGGAATTCACCAGAAAATTATGGGATAATTCCCGAAAGAAACACAATCATGGACCAGAGTCAAACATCCAATAAAATCCGTTTTAATCCGTAAAATCCGTAAAATCCGCGTTCCATCCGGATCGCGTTTGGAAAAAAATAATGAAAAAACAAATCGTCATCCTTGGTTCCGGTGAATCCGGTGTAGGTGCAGCCATTTTGGCCAAGCACCTGGGGTACGACGTATTTGTATCGGATAAAAGCCCTATTCCGGAAAAATTCAAGGCAGAACTGCAGAAACACGGCATTGTCTACGAAGAAAATCAACATACACTGGCTAAAATTTTAAAAGCCAGGGAGATCATAAAAAGTCCCGGCATCCCCGAAAAGACGGAGGTAATGCAGCTGATCCGGTCCAAGAAAATCAACGTGATCGGAGAGATCGAGTTCGCCTACCGCCACGCCGGAAAATGCCGTATTGTCGCCATCACCGGCTCCAACGGCAAAACGACCACGACGGAGCTGACCTATCACCTGCTGAAAACCGCCGGGTTAAACGTGCGCAAAGGCGGCAACGTCGGCAACAGTTTCGCCCGCATGGTCGACGAAGACTGGGCGAAGAATAAAGAACAGGATGAAAGCCGGGTATTTGTACTCGAAGTCTCCAGTTTCCAACTGGATGATATACAGGACTTTCAACCGAAAATAGCCGTGCTGCTGAACATTACGCCCGATCACCTGGACCGCTACGAGTATAAAATGGAGAACTATGTGCGCTCCAAGTTTCGGATAACGATGAATCAGAAACGCGGCGACGTTTTTATTTATAATGGGTTTGATCCGGTGGTGCTGAGTGGTCAGACGACTTTGAGTCGTCGGACCACGGGCAGCCAGCCCAACCAGATTGCTATTCGCAAAAACTTCCTTAAAGATGGCCTGATAAAGATCAGCCAGCATGATTTTGATTTACGGGAAACGGCTTTACGCGGACCACACAATGCTTTCAACGCAGCTTGTGCTATTCGTACGGCTTTGTTACTCGGCGCGAACGCGAAGAAAATTCAGCAGGGACTGAACTCTTTCCAGACGCCGCCGCATCGCCTGGAAAAAGTGACCGAGGTAAAAGGCGTGACCTATATCAACGACTCCAAAGCGACCAACGTGGATTCGGTTTTCTATGCCCTGCAAGCCATGGAAACCCCCACCGTCTGGATTGTCGGCGGACAGGATAAGGGCAATGATTACACGCCGCTGTTGCCCTGGGTGGAGAAAAAAGTGAAAGCCATTGTGTGTATGGGCCTGGATAATAGCAAGATTATCAGCGCCTTCGGGCCACTGCAAAAACCAACGGTAGAAACGCGCAGTGCGGAAGAAGCGGTTAAAAAAGCGACGGAATTAGCCGTCAATGGCGATACAGTTTTACTCAGTCCGGCCTGCGCGAGTTTTGATTTATTCAAGAACTACGAGGACCGGGGCGATCAGTTCAAACAAGCAGTCAAAAACCTTTAAATACGGAAGTTATGACGACCATTCTTTTTTCGCAACCATTTCTCGTGCTGTTCGGGGTGATTTTGCTGATGGTTATTTTTAAAAGCCGCTTTCACAGCGCAACGGAGTTTTTAGGGAAAATGAAGAAGAATAACCAGCAGGAACGCTCGAGGATTTAGATGCACCTCCCCAATAACCAATAACCAATAACCATTAACCACCCCAATAACCAACAACCAATAACTAAAAAAATGGCACTCGGTAATCGCATTGCAGCAGAATTAAAAGGTGATCGTACCATTTGGATGATCATCGCTGTGCTGAGCCTGTTCAGCATCCTGGCCGTGTATTCGGCGACGGGCTCGCTGGCCTGGTCGGCGCGGGGCGGCGATACCACGATCTACCTCATTACCCACATGGTGCGGCTGGCTTTCGGTCTGTTCCTGATATACATGTGTCACCTGCTGCACTACCGGAAATACCAGCAAATAGCGCCTTTCCTGATGCTGGCGGCGGTACCGCTACTCGCTTTTACTTTGTTTTTTGGCCATAGTATCAACTCCGCTAATCGCTGGATCGGGGTGGGCGGTTTTAGTTTCCAGCCTTCCGAACTGGCGAAAATCGCGCTGATCATTTACGTAGCCCGCGAATTAACCCGCAAACAGGAGTATATCAACAGTTTCAAGGATGCGTTCATGCCGATCATTATTCCAGTGGTACTCATCTGCGGACTCATCGCGCCGGCCAACCTGTCGACCGCCCTGATCCTGTTCGCGACCTGTATTGCGCTCATGTTCATTGGCCGGGTGAGCTGGAAGTACATTTTCCTGATGGGTTTGCTCGGGTTGGTGGTGTTCGCGGGTTTGATCGTCGTTGGTCGTTTCGCCCCCGAACTCGTGCGGGTAGATACCTGGGTGTCGCGCGTACAGGAGTTTTTGCATAGCGAAGACGGCGGTTATCAGGTGCAGCAGGCCAAAATCGCCATTGCCCGCGGCGGTCTGATTGGCGAAGGTCCAGGCAACTCGATCATTCGCAACTTCCTGCCCTACGCTTACGCCGACTTTATTTACGCCATTATTTGCGAGGAATACGGCCTGATCGGCGGGACGGCCGTGCTGGTTTTATACGTACTCCTGTTTTTGCGCAGCGTAAAACTGGTGACGAAAAGCCCCAAAGCTTTCGGCGCTTTCCTGGCCATCGGTTTGAGCCTGATGTTGACGGTACAGGCATTAGCAAATATTGCAGTGACGGTTAATCTCGTGCCGGCCACGGGGGTCACACTGCCGCTCATTTCGATGGGCGGCACCAGTATGCTGTTTACTTGTATTTCACTGGGAATGATATTGAGTGTGAGCAAGTTTATTGAAGGATTGGAATAGAAAAGGGTTTAGAGGGGTTTAGAAAAGGGTTTAGAGGGGTTTAGGAAGGCACAACATTGAATTGCAATTTTAATTTTTAATAAATCAAACGAATGCAACACGTATATGCTTTTGAGAAAATGGTAGCCTGGCAGATTGCACGGCAGACAAGTAAAAGTCTGTATATGGCGACTAAAGCTTTTCCGAAGGAAGAATTATTCGGCGATGCATTACGGACTGAATTTCAGAAAATAACCTATCATATTAATAAACTGGTCAATCGTTCAACTGATAATTTGCAAGAACCGGAATGGCCTTATAGCCCTTCCTAGCCAACTAAACCCCTCTAAACCCTTTTTTCTAAACCCCTCTAAACAAACAACACCACATCACATGCCTAACAAACAAATAAAAATCCTCATTACGGGCGGCGGTACCGGCGGGCATATTTTCCCGGCCATCGCCATTGCTGACGCCATCCGGCGGCTATGGCCCGATGCGGACATTTTGTTTGTGGGCGCCAACGGCAAAATGGAAATGGAGCGCGTACCGCAGGCCGGTTACGCCATCGAAGGATTGAATATTGCGGGTTTCCAACGCAATTTCAGTCTGCGCAACCTGAGCTTTCCCTACAAGCTGTTCACCAGCCTGTGGAAAGCGCGCCAACTCGTGCAGCGCTATCAACCCGATGTGGTCGTCGGCACGGGCGGTTATGCCTCTGGGCCGGTCATGCGGGCAGCACAACGGGCCGGCATTCCGACGCTGATCCAGGAGCAAAACTCCTATGCCGGGTTGACCAATAAACTGCTTGGCAAACGCGCCAGTACCGTCTGCGTGGCATACGACCACATGGAAAAGTTCTTTCCGGCCGAGAAAATCGTGTATACCGGCAATCCGGTGCGGCAGGACATCCTGCATATTCAGGGCAAACGGCTGGAGGGTATTGCTTACTACGGACTGGATCCGGATAAGAAAACCATCGCCGTCATTGGGGGTAGTTTAGGTGCGCGCACGCTGAATTCTGCCATGAAAAAAGGCTATGAATTATTGAAAACCAGCGACGTGCAGGTGCTGTGGCAGTGTGGTAAATTCTATGAAGAAATCTACAAAGGCTGTGACACGGCGCAACTCCCAAATGTGAAAATGCAGGCTTTCATAGACCGGATGGACCTGCTGTACGCTGCCGCCGACGTGGTGGTTTCGCGCGCCGGAGCATTGAGTATTAGTGAGTTATGCCTGGTCGGCAAACCGGCTGTGCTGGTACCTTCGCCCAATGTGGCCGAGGATCACCAGTCCAAAAACGCGCTGGCCCTGGTCGAGAAAGCCGCCGCCCGCCTGGTACGGGATGCCGATGCCAAAGAGAAAATGTTGTCAGAAGCCTTCCTGATCCTGACGAATGAAGCCTTGGAATTCAGTCTGAGCGAAAGCATCCGCCAGTTGGGTCGCCCCAATGCCGCCGAAGTCATCGCCCGCGAAGTCATGAAATTAACGAAAAAACACGTTTAAATCAAGCAAAAATGAAATATACCATCTTATTATTTGCCCTGAGTCTATTGCTGGTGAACTGCCAGAAAACCAATGATAAAAACCCGATGCTGCTGGGTAAATGGCAGGGAGAAAACTGGCTGGTCTTTGATAAACCATCCGGCAACGACGCCAGTCAGGTGCATTTTGAATTTAAAGAAGATGGCAGTTATAATGCCCAATTCGGCGCACAAAATCAGACCGGTACCTGGCGCACGGAAAAGGATAAACTCTATACGACCGAGACCGGCAAACAAGAGATCATGGTCAAGTTACTGAAATACGACGGCGCAAATCTGAATTTTGAAATGAACCGCGGCGGACAGAAAGAGACGCTGGAAATGAAGAAGTTATAACCCCTGACCCCTGACCCCTGACCCCTGACCCCTGACTCCTGACCCCTGACCCCTGACCCCTAAAAAAATGCATTTCAACGACGTAAAACGCATCTACTTCATCGGCATCGGCGGCATCGGCATGTCGGCCCTGGCCCGTTATTTCCGCCTGCATGGCGCAGAGGTATTTGGCTATGACCGCACACCCACCGCATTGACCCGCGCTTTAGAAGCCGAAGGCATGCAGGTGCACTACGACGATGACGTGACGCAGATTCCGCAAGACGTTGATCTGGTGGTCTTTACGCCGGCTGTGCCGAAAGATCACCGCGAACTGAACTGGTTCCGGGAAAATAATTATCCGATAAAAAAACGCTCCGAAGTGCTGGGTCTGATCAGTCAGGCCAAACGGTGCATCGCCATCGCCGGTACGCATGGTAAAACCACCACCACCACGATGGCTGCCTGGTTACTGCGCTCCTGCGGGATCGACGCCACGGCTTTTCTGGGCGGCATTTCGGCCAATTTCGAGAATAATTTCGTGGAAGGCGCCAGCGACTGGGTCGTGGTGGAAGCCGATGAATACGACCGCAGTTTCCTGCAACTCCATCCGGAGATCGTCATCATCAACTCCATCGATGCCGATCACCTGGATATTTATGGTTCCGCGGAAGCGGTGGTGGACAGCTACGAGCAGTTCATCCGCCAGATCAAACCGGGTGGCAAACTGATCTACCGCCATGGACTGCCGCTTGAAAAAGTGGCCGATGAACTGCGTACTGCGGGTCGCCACGTCTTCACGTTCGGTATCGACGAAGGCGACTACGAAGCCTTTGACGTGCGGGTGGAAGATGGACAAATGGCGTTCGGCCTGCGTTCTACGATCTTCAATTTCAGTCACTTGCGCATGGACTACCCCGGCCGGCACAACGTGCTGAATGCTACCGCCGCTATGGCCGCCACGTTAACGGCAGGTGGCTTCACCCCGGAACTTCCGGCGGCGCTGGCGGGTTTCCGGGGAGTCAAACGGCGCTTCGAGTTCATTGTGCGCACGCCGGAACTGGTGTATATTGATGATTATGCCCACCATCCGGCCGAGTTGGAAGCCGCCATTTCGGCAGCGCGCATGCTGTATCCGGACCGCAAGATCACCGGTATTTTCCAGCCGCACCTGTTCAGCCGCACCCGCGATTTCGTAGAAGATTTCGCCGCCGCCCTGGATAAGCTGGACGAAATAATCCTGCTGGATATTTACCCGGCCCGCGAACAACCTATTCCGGGCGTAACATCCAGAATGATTGCTGATTTAATGACTAACATAAACGTAAACCTGACCACCAAAGCAGAACTGCTGGACGTGTTAAAAACCAAAAATCTGGAAGTTTTAATGACCATGGGCGCCGGAGATGTGGATACGATGATCGAACCCATTAAGCAGCTCCTAACTCCTAACTCCTAACTCCTAACACCTGACTCCTTACTCGTGATAACTGCACCACGTCTCCGTTACGACCGCATTTCCTGGCTGGTTTTCCTGATCATCGTCGGGGTAGTACTGCTGTCGTCGGTGGCCCGCAAGAAGAGCAGTTTTGCCAATAGTGTCGAAGTAGCCGTGCAGCCGCTCGAAACCGGCGATAAACTGATCAGTGAGCGCGATGTGAAACAGGCCCTGTTGAAATCTTTCGGCAATACCTTGGAAGGCACCGAACTGGCCCGCCTCGATGTGGAGCGTATGGAACGCGTACTGGAAGAAGATCCGTTCGTGTTCAAAGCCCAGACCTATGTGGATCAAAAAAATGTGCTCCATGTACAAATTAATCAGCGCGAACCCATACTCCGGGTGCTGGACAACAGTGGAGGTAACTACTACCTGGACCAGAACGGTATCAAAATGCCGCCGTCCAAAAACTTCGCGGCCCGCGTTCTAGTGGCTACCGGCAATATCGCGCCCTATGCGCAGGACTTCCGCACCAAGAAACGCAACAGCCTGAAAGACCTGTTTGCCCTGACCCAGATCCTGCTGGCGGATGAGTTTTTTCGCCCGTTCATCCAGCAGATCCACGTGAATAATGCCGGCGAGTTTATCCTCGTCCCGCTCATCGGTGATCAGAAAATCGTGCTCGGCAGCACCCGGAAAATGGATGACAAACTGCATCGCCTCAAGATATTTTATCAGCAGGGCATGCCATACAGCGGTTGGAACGTGTACGAGACGATCAATTTGAAATACAATGGCCAGGTGGTGTGTCGGAAATGAGGGGCGGGTATTTCAAAACAATTTGAAAGTTTTTTTGAAACAAAATATTTTAACAATACTTTTGTCGCGGGAAAGAGTTTCGCATCGTGGCAGAAGCAAGACAAATCTGAAACTCAACCACTTAAACAGATCAAATTATGACGGAATTACTCCCACAACCCCACGATGTGGTCGTCGCACTGGACATTGGTACCACGAAAGTGTGTTGCCTGGCCGGACGTAAAAACAGCCATGGCAAACTCGAGGTTCTCGGGGTTGGCAAAGTCGAAAGCGTCGGCGTACTGCGCGGCGTGGTCAGCAACATCGAAAAAACGGTCAACGCCATCCGCGAAGCCGTCGAAATCGCTGAACGCAATGCCGGTATGAAGTTTCGCTCGGTGCACGTCGGTATTGCCGGCCAGCACATCAAGAGCCTGCAGCACCGCGGCATCCTGACCCGCGAGAGCGATCACACCGAAATCGCCCGCCGCGATATTGACCGCATTGTCAATGACATGTTCAAACTCGTGCTGCCTCCCGGCGACAAGATCATCCACGTGTTCCCGCAGGAATTCACCGTGGACAGCGAGCAAGGCATCACCGACCCGATCGGTATGTGCGGCGTTCGTCTGGAAGCCAACTTCCACATCATCACCGGGCAGATCACCGCGGTCAATAATATTTTCCGCTGCATCGAAAAGGCCGGCCTGAAAGTCGCTGACCTGACCCTCGAACCCATCGCCAGCGCCGACGCCACCCTCTCCGATGAGGAAAAGCAGGCCGGCGTAGCCCTGGTCGACATCGGTGGCGGCACTACGGACATCACGGTTTTCCACGAAGGCATTATTCGCCACACGGCGGTCATTCCTTTCGGCGGCAACGTGATCACCGCCGATATTAAAGAAGGCTGCACCGTGATGCAACCGCAGGCGGAAAAGCTGAAAGTGAAATTCGGTTCGGCCCTCGCCAATGAGGTGTACGACAACCGGATCATCACCATCCCGGGTCTTAAAGGCCGCGACCACAAGGAGATCAGCGAGAAAAACCTCGCCCGCATCATCCAGGCGCGCATGGAAGAAGTACTCGACTACGTGCTCTGGGAAATCCGGCGCAGCGGCTACGAGCGCAAACTCATCGGTGGGGTCGTACTCACCGGCGGCGGCGCCCTGATGGCCCATGCCGAGCAGCTCACCGAGTTGCATACCGGTATGTCCTGCCGCATCGGCGTCCCCGTGGAACTGCTGGCCCACGGCTATCAGGAACGCGTGAACAGCCCCATCTTCAGCACCGCTATCGGTCTGCTGCTGCGGGGTTTGCAGGATCTGGATCCGTCGAAAGCACCCGTCGAGGAGCCGAAGGCCGCCAACGTGGAGGAAACAAGAGAACCGTCAAACGTATCGGAAGAAAAAGGGCCTTCGTGGTTCGATAACGTGTTCAAGAAAACCAAGGAATGGTTCGAAGCTGAACCGGATATGGACTTCAACAAAAAATAAGGTTGATGAAGTTTATGAGGTTTAAAAAAGTTGATAAAACGCGGTGTACGCTACGAATATCAACTTTATAAACACTTATAAACCTTATTAATCAAATTCGCTCACCTCTTCAACTTCAACATTATGCTGTTCGACCTTCCGAAGGATGAACCTTCCATCATAAAAATAATTGGCGTCGGCGGCGGCGGTTCCAATGCCGTCACCCACATGTACAAGCAGGGCATCGTCGGCGTAGACTACGCCATTTGCAACACCGATGCCCAGGCCATGCACCTCAGCCCGGTGCCGAATAAAATCTCGCTGGGTCAGCTCCTCACCGAAGGACGCGGCGCAGGCAGCAAACCCAGCGTGGGTAAGCAGGCCTGCCTTGAAAGCCTGGAAGAGATCAAGGACTTCCTGGAAAGCGGCACTAAAATGGCCTTTATCACCGCCGGAATGGGTGGTGGTACCGGTACCGGTGCTGCGCCGATCATCGCGAAAGCCGCCCAGGAACTGGGTATTCTGACCGTCGGTATCGTCACCCTGCCCTTCACTTTTGAAGGCCGGATGCGCGTGAGCAACGGTATGGAAGGCCTCGACGATCTGCGCAAAAACGTAGACTGCCTGGTGGTGATCAGCAATGATAAACTGCGCCAGATCCATGGTAACCTATCTATTTCGCAGGCGTTCAGCCAGGCGGATAATATCCTGTGCACCGCCGCTAAAGGCATTGCCGAGATCATTACCGTGCCGGGTTACGTCAACGTGGACTTCGAAGACGTGAACACCGTCATGCGCGGTTCCGGCGTGGCCATCATGGGTACCGCTGCGGTCGAAGGGGAAAATCGCGCCCGCCGGGCCGTCGATGAAGCCCTGAACTCGCCGCTGCTGGAAGAAAACAACATCCGTGGCGCCAAGAACATCCTGGTCAACATCACCTCCGGGGTGAAAGAAGCCACGATGGACGAGATCTTCGAGATCACGGAGTTCATCCAGGAAGAAGCCGGGAATGAAACCAACCTCATCTGGGGTAACTGCTACGACGAGCGCCTCGGCGAAAAAATCGCGGTGACCATCATCGCCACCGGTTTTGAAGCGGCTGATCGCAAAAACAAAATGCAGGGTCAGAACGCCCAGCAGGCTCCTTCTAACGAGCGTCAGATCGTCCACCTCGACGATGAGGCTGCTGGAAAAAAGCCCCAGCCTTCTCTCTTCACCATTACGTCCGATGAGGCGTATGCCCCGGTAGATGAGAAGGCCGCGAACTCGCTTGAATTTGAGTTCGATAATATCCGGGAGACTGTCGATAAAATCCGTCGCCAAACGCCGGCCAATGAGCCGTTCGTGCACCGCGAAGTGGAAGATTTGAGCCCGGAGGAGCGTCGCCGACGCATCGAAGCGGCCCAGCGCCACCGCGAAGAAGTGCGTAACCGGCCGATCAATGTGGTGAAGCTGAATTCGCCACAAACGATCATCGACCTGGAAAACCAGCCGGCTTACCTGCGGAAGAACATCAACCTGGATGACGTACCCGATGCCGAACGCCAGGAAATGTCCTCCTGGACGATTTCCCTGGAAGAAGAAGGCGAGATCCGTATGAACGGGAACTCTTTTTTACATGATAATGTGGATTAGTAGGGGTTAGGAGACAGGTGGCAGGAGACTGTAGGTGGTGGCAACATCGCGCCTGACTCCTGACTCCTGACTCCTGACTCCTGTCACCTTAAAAAAATTATTTCTGCTAAGTGGTAGCGGCTCTGACGTGTGGGACGTCGGGCCGCTTTTTTTGTAACGCCTACTTTAGTAGGCCAGGAATGAACAATCGGATTCCCGTAGTTACATTTGTCCCGAACGAATCTCCACTAGTCCGAATGCTACAGCCCATCTTCAAGTGCTAGTGTTCTTTCAAAACACCCCGACCGTGACCTACACCGAAGTAGACTCCTCCATGATCGACCTCGTCGGCTACGACGAAAAAGCGCAGGTGCTGGAAGTGCGCTTTATCAGTTCCGGCCTGACCTATCGCTACCTGGACGTGCCCAAAAAAGAATATACCGGCTTAATGGAGGCTTCCTCCAAGGGTCGATACATGTTAAATAATATTATTGACGGGTATGATTTTTATAAAACAGGCGGGCGAAAACGACGGTAACTGGAAAATCTGTAAATCCTACAGTGGGCTTTTGTATTTGCACAACAACCAGGCTTTTTCTCCACCCGTTGGCCAATCCAAGATGCCAGATCTGCACCAACACCCAAGCATACATACCCGGCATAACACCTCCCCCAAAATGCGCGCCGCAGTTTTTCGTTGTTCTCCCATGAAAACCTGCTCCACACTTCTCACGTTCTTGCTACTTACCGCCTTCACCTGTTCCCATGAGGGCCTGCCTCCGCAGGGCCTGTCTATTCGTAACACCAACGGTCAGCCCGATTCCCTGCTGTATCAGCGTTTCCCAGCACCGCCCGGCTATCAGCGGAACAATCCAGACAGCAACTCTTTCGCCTACTATTTGCGGCATTTACCCCTGAAACCAGTCGGTGCCAAGGTGCTGTACTACAACGGCCGCGAAAAAGAGAACCCCGGCATCTACGCAGCCGTGGTGGATTTGCCCATCGGCCAGAAAGACCTGCACCAGTGTGCCGACGCCGTTATCCGGCTGCGGGCCGAATACCTGTGGCGCAACCGGCTATACGACCAGATCCATTTCAACCTGACCAATGGTTTCCGCGTGGACTACGAGCGCTGGCGAAAAGGGGAGCGGGTGAAAGTGACTTGGGGCAATTTCACTTCCTGGGAACAGAGCGCCACCGCGTCTAACACCTACGCAACTTTCTGGTCTTACCTGGAATTCGTTTTCACCTATGCCGGCACCCTGTCTTTATCGAAAGAACTGCGTGCTGTGCCGGTTTCCGATCTCCAGGCCGGCGACGTATTTATTCACGGTGGTTCCCCCGGTCACGCCGTGATCGTCGTGGATGTCGTGACCAGCAAGGCCGGACAAAAGAAGTTTTTACTGGCCCAGAGTTACATGCCGGCGCAGGAAACGCAGGTGCTGTTGAATCCACATAGCACCGACGCCGGTGTGTGGTATGATGCCGATTTTGGCGAGGTCATGCAAACGCCGCAATGGACTTTCAGCGCCAAAGATTTGAAACGTTTTTGAAACTGATTTTTCTACCCAAAAAACGTTAAAATTACCCCACTTTTGCCCTTGAAAACCGAAGTCCATCATCCAGCACGAAACCAACTGTTCACGTCACAACCTCCCGCCTCCATGTTTTTGAAGAAAAGTTTTTTCCCCCTGCTGCTCACCGCAGCCGGGCTCCTGCTGGTCTCCGCCGCGTTCGGCCAGACCAAAAAAGGGTTTAAATACCTGAATAAAGAAAAATGGGACGCTGCCGCCATGGCATTTGCAGCCGATACCAACAACACCGAACTGCGCCCGGTGGCCCTGTTCGGACTGGCTACCGTGCTGGCTACCACGGATAATCCCAAACATGACTACGTTACAGCCATGGGTTTCCAGGAATCCGCCCGGCAAGGCTGGAAGGCCCTAAAAATGGCCGATCGTAACGCATTGACCAAGGACTACAAGGTCACTAGTTCCAGCATCGACAAGCTCAAGTCCTCGACGGCCAATGTGGCCTGGAAGGAGATCGAAAAAACCGCTACCCTGCAGCAACTGGATAATTACCTGGAAACCTATGCCGGTACGCGTTCACCGAACCTGACCAAGGCCGGCAAAAAAGTGGAAGCCCTGCTGGACACGGCGATCAAAGAAGCTAAAACCTACACCGATTATTCCTTACTGGCCAATCATCACCGCGTCGATATTGCCCGGCGAAATCGCAACACCCTGGAAATCATTGACCAGCGCACCTTCGAGCTGTTCATGCAGGAAAAAGGCGTGGACTGGCTCGGCCAGTTCTATGCGGAAAACCCGCTGCATCCGCTAACGACGGACGAAGCCCGTAATGAATTCCCGGAAGTCTGGAACAGTGAAGAACTGAGCCCGATGCTCGATTACCTGGCCGCCAACCCGGAAAGCGGTTTCACGCCGTATGTCCGCAAAAAAGCGGTCGAACTGCTTAAAGAAGTACCCCTCACCGATAGCCTGCGCACCCAGCTGACGCCGGATCAAAAGACGATAGTGGGCGAAATAGATCTGGAAGCGGCCGGCCAGCTGGTCGATGTCGATGCGCCCTTCGACACCAAAGACAAGGATGCCTGGCTCAACTACATCCAAAAAATGGCGCCCTCCGGCCGTGCCTACGGCGCCCTGGAAAAAATGACCAAGATCTACCTCTGGAAACGCGACTGGGTGAATGCCTCTAAAGTCCTGCATACCGGGCAGCCCTTATTCCCTGAAGAAAGTACCTGGATCGATCAGATGATTACGCTGGTGGACGCCCCCGGTACGGGCATTAAAGCCGTCAGCGTAGGCGCTACCATCAACGAGGGGGGATCGGAGTACATACCGGTACCAACGGTCGACGGTAAAACGCTGTATTTCTGCGCGACCGGCCGCGCGGGTAATGAGGCGGACGAAGACGTGTTTATGAGCACCCTGACGGATAGCCTGTGGTCGAAACCGAAACTGGTGAGCGAACTTTCCGGCAGTGGCAACCAGGCTCCGCTTTCCCTCACCGAAGGCGACTCGCGCATCATCATTTTTAACAACAGCAAGCCCTTTCAGGCCGATAAAACACCAACCGGCTGGACCAAACCGCTGCCCATCGCTGCCGATATGTCACAGTTCTCCTGGGTCGGTCTGGTGCAAATTGCCGCCAACGGCCAGGTCATGCTGCTCGAAGCTATTCAGCGCAGCGATATTGATATTTTTATATGCCTGCGCGATGAAAATGGCAATTGGCAAAAACCGCAGCGGGTGGATGCGCTCTGTACCTCCGCCAATGATCGGAGCCCCTATTTACACCCGGATATGCACACTATTTACTTCAGTTCCAACGGCAGGACCGGCTTGGGCGGCCTCGATGTGTTCCGAGCTTCGGCCCTAGATGATACCTGGACGACATGGAGCACGCCCGTCAATCTCGGCAAGGAGATCAATACGCTGGGTGATGACTGGGGCTATAAAATCAGTACGGATGGAAAAATCGCCTGGTTCGCGACCCGCACCGACAGCCGTTCGCAGGATATTTACTACGTGGAAGTACCGAAAAACATGCGTCCGGAAGACGTGAAACAAGCCGAGTTCTACCTGATCGATGAGCAAAAGAAACCCATGACCAACGTGGAAGTGGTGATGGAAGCCCAGAAAACGGGCAAGAAAGTGGGCTCGTACCGCCCCGATCCGAATACCGGCAAAGTCACCATTCCGGTGCCGAATGATCAGGTGTATACCATCCACGTGGAAAAAGAAGGCTATATTTCAAAATCCCAGCCCATTCCGGTACAAAAGCCCGGCCAGCCACTCACGATTAAACCCGATCTGCGGCCGACCAGCGTAAAACGAATGACCGAAACCGGCCAGACACTGACCCTCAATCTGTTATTCGACTACGATCAGGCAGTGCTGCACACCGAATCCCTGCCCGAACTGCGCCGGGTGGCCGAACAAGCCAAAAAGGACAATTTGCGCATGAACGTCAATGGATACACCGATAATGCCGGTAATCCCGCTTATAACCTGGAGCTGTCCAAACGCCGCGCCGAAGCCGCCAAACAAGCGCTGGTAAATTTCGGCATTCCGGCCGACCGGATAACCGCCAGCGGTTTTGGCGAAGAGAAACCGGTGGCCCCCAATGATACTGAAGATAACCGGGCGCAGAACCGCCGGGTGGAGCTACAGTTTGTTAAGTAAGGTGGGCTAGGGGAGTACGTTTACGAAGGCGGGGGTTATTGTTTTTTTGCAAAACCAATAACCCCCGCCTTCGTAAACGTACTTACAGGAAAAATTCCGGATGTTAGAACGTCATCAGTAGGCCCCCCTGTCTCCTGCCTCCTGCCCCCTAAAATCACATATTACTGATGATTTCCGTGGCGAATTCCGAGCATTTCAACTTCGTGGCGCCTTTCATCAGCCGCTCGAAATCATAGGTGACGCGTTTTTTCTTAATGCTGCGCTCGATGCCTTTGACGATGAGTTTAGCCGCTTTATCCCAGCCGAAGTACTCAAACATCATCACGCCCGACAGGATGACCGAGGATGGGTTCACCATGTCTTTACCCGCGTATTTAGGCGCCGTACCGTGCGTGGCCTCGAAAATAGCGTGGCCGGTCAGGTAATTGATGTTGGCGCCCGGGGCAATGCCAATACCGCCGACTTGTGCGGCCAGGGCATCGGAGAGGTAGTCGCCGTTCAGATTCAGCGTAGCCACCATGTCGTATTCGGCCGGACGCAGCAGGATCTGTTGCAGGAAGGCGTCGGCAATGCTGTCTTTCACCAGCATTTTACCGGCGGCCAGGGCATCCGATTGGGCTTTGTTGGCCGCTTCTTCGCCTTTTTCGGCTTTGATCTTATCGTAGGTCATCCAGGTGAACACGCGGTCGCCGAATTCGCGCTCGGCCAGTTCATAACCCCAATCCTTGAATTTCCCTTCCGTAAATTTCATGATATTCCCCTTGTGCACAAGGGTCAGCGATTTACGCTTGTATTTGAACGCGTATTCCAGCGCCGCGCGCACCAGGCGTTCGGTACCTTCTTTGCTGACGGGTTTGATGCCGATCGAGGAAGATTTCGGGAAGCGGATTTTCTTCACGCCCATTTCATTTTCCAGGAACGCGATCATTTTATCGCATTCCGGCGTACCGCTCAGGTATTCGATGCCGGCGTAAATGTCTTCCGTATTTTCGCGAAAAATCACCATATCCACCAGCTGCGGCTCTTTCACCGGGCTCGGCACCCCTTTGAAATAACGTACCGGGCGCACGCAGGCATACAGGTCCAGTTGCTGACGCAGCGCTACGTTCAACGAACGAATACCGCCACCGACCGGGGTCGTAAGTGGGCCTTTGATAGCCACTTTATATTGATCAATGATCTTAATTGTTTCGTCGGGCAACCAGCTGCCGGTTTTGTTGAAGGCTTTTTCGCCGGCGAGTACTTCCTGCCAGAAGATTTTCTTTTTGCCACCGAATGCTTTTTCCACGGCCGCATCGAGCACGCGCACCGAAGCGGCCCAAATATCTGCACCGGTACCGTCTCCCTCGATGAAAGGGATAATTGGGTCGTTCGGTACTTTAAGTTTGCCCCTTGAAATTGTAATAGTTGATCCTTGCATTGTGCAGTGATGATTTAATGTGAATAATTATTTGGCCTAATCAGGCGGCGCGAAGGTAACGCGGACAAGAACAATTAGCGGGGCCTGCGGCGGATAATTATGCAGTTTTATTGCAAAAAAGCCGCTTTGTAGACTAAAAAAAGCCGACAGCAGGCACTTGGGGTCAAGAAGGGAAAAATGCATTTATCGCGTCCGCTGTAAAACACCCGGCAACATTCACTTTTTTTTAACCAGCCACGCAGCAACTACGCGACCCAGATCGGCGTTTGCTAGCCAAAATAGCTTTACACTTTATGAGAAAATTACTTTTTCCCCTGTTCACCCTGCTCTCCATAACCGTAGCAGTGGCCCAATCGCCGGCTCCCGCACCCGCTGAACAGAGTGACCCAGGCACCAAAAAGATCCTGGACAAACTCCGCAAGAAATACGCAGACTATAAAACGCTGGAGGCGGCCTTTACCCTGGTGAGCGAAGTACCCGGTCAGGCTAAAATAACCCAAAAAGGTACTATCGGCCAGGAAGGCGATAAATTCCGCCTGAAAATGGACGAGCAGGTCATCATCAGCGATGGTAAGGCAACCTGGGTGTACCAGAAAAAGAATAATGAGGTACAAATCAATGATGCCGAGCCGGCTGGTTCCGACAACGGTTTTATGACCCCGAAAGACCTGCTTAATCGCTACCAAAAAGGCGATTATCTGTATTCGGTCGTGGATAAAGTGACCGAAGGCGGCAAGGTGCTGACCCAGATCGAATTCAAACCGAAGAGTAAAAGTTCCGAGTTCTCGAAACTGCGGATCAGTGTGGATGAAAAGGCCGGTACCATTAAAAGTGTGAAAGCTTTCTCCAAAGAGGGTTCCCGCTACACCTTCACCATCAACAGCCTGAGTACCAATAAGGCTTTCGCTGCCGATTACTTCTCCTTCGACGCCAAACAGTTTCCAGGCGTGAAAGTGGAAGACCTGCGGATGTAAGCCACGTAGCACGATGGTAACGCAGATACAACGGATTTTCACGGATTTAAAATCCGTTGTATCCGCGTTACCATCGTGCTACGGGTGCTTCACACAACCTGGGATGACTCCAGTTTATTTACCAATTATTGTATGCGCCTTACTTCCGGATCGCTTCCACCGGGTCCATCCGGCTGGCCTGGGCCGCTGGAATGAGGCCGGAGAGTACGCCGACGAAAATAGACGTACCAATACCCACCAGCGTGTTGCCCATGGACAGGTGAATGTCGAAATGCACCACGGCGGTAATGGCTTCCGTGACCAGCCAGATGAATAAAAGGCCGATCAACCCACCCACTACGCAGAGGACGATGGCTTCCAGCAGGATTTCGAGCAGGATGAACCAGCGTTTGGCGCCCAGCGCCATTTTAATGCCGATGATGTTGGTTCGTTCCCGTACGGAGACAAACATGATGTTGGCTACGGAGAACATGCCCACTACCAGGGCGAAAATGCCAATAATAAACCCGGCAAAATTCAGCGTACCGAACACACCGTCGAACAAATTACTGAGTACAGAGAGGGTGTTCAAGGAAAAATTCGTGTCTTCCCGGGGCTTCAAATGCCGTTGTGCGCGCAAAACACCGGTAATTTCATCTTTCATCGATTCCAGGTCAACGCTGGGTTTAGCCTGTACCATAATACTGGTTTGGCTCCCCCGCCCGCTGGCCCGAATGCCGAAGCCGCGCCTGGCGAGGTTATAACCCACCAGCACACAGTTATCGAAATTGAAGGGTTTCAGAATGTCGTTCCCCGATTTTTTCAGCACCCCGATGACGCGCATTTTCCGGCCGCCCACACTGATGGATTTATCCAAAGGATCGATGGCCGTACCGAACAAACCTTCCGCCACCACGCCGCCGAGGATGCAGACCTCACTACCGTTCTGATATTCAATCGGGGTGAAATAACGGCCGTCAACTTCAAACTCCAGGTGAAATAAATCGTAACAATCCTCTGTTACGCCCAGAAAAGGGGCATTTTCCACACTGGAAGAGTTCCATTTGATGGTTTTTGCACTTAAAAACTGCCAGAAGCCGACTTTGGAAGCACCGCGTAATCCACCTTTCAGTTCCTCGTATTCGGCAAAGGTGAACACCGGACGCCGCATCCATTTCCAGTAATTGCTGCCGGGATCTTCCCCCCAGGAGAAGCGATCGACGTAAATTACATCATTGCCCAGTTTCGACATGCTGTTGCGAATATTATCCTCGAGCGAATTGACGGCACTTTTCACCCCAATAATGCAAAAAATCCCGATCGTAATGCCCAACAGCGAGAGGAAAGACCGCAACTTGTTGGCCATTAATTGTTGCCAGGCTTGAGAAGCCCCTTCGAGCAGGACACGCAGAAATTGACGCATATTTCTTCTGGTTGAAATGTAGTGGCATGGAAAGGCTCCAAAGATAGAACGGCATAAAAGCGCCGAAACCGGCATTCGATGAAAGAGCGGGGTTTTTCTATCAGACACTGTTTTTAGCACCCGGCTGAATTTTATTTAAAAAAATTTCATGCGCTACCCAACCTAAAGCGGCCTGCGTCCGGTCTTTCCCCGCAATGACCTAATTGGTCAAAGAAACAAGCAAATGCCGGTTCATCCGGACTTCGCGGGGCAGCGCCTCCGAAAGTTTTAATCCGACAAACAAACAACACAACCCATTCTCGTGCCCCCCGCTGCTGACCTGGCAGTCGGGGGGCTCTTTTTTTACACCTAATGCGCCAGCATACTTACCGAAATACTTTTTTTGGCGCTGCCAACCGGGGCATAATGGACCTGTAAATCCCCCTGACCACCCGTGTTGGAATAATTTAGTTGAAATGGATGCCAGCCTTTTTGCAGGTAGATCATACCACTGCGCTCCTGCATGCCATGATTACCCCCGTTATCTACAACTACCTGATGGTCAATGCTTAGTACGCTACCGTCATCCGATTCTGTCCAAAATTGGTATCCACCTGTAGCCGCCACACCGACATAGCCCTGCCAGACCTGGGTGCAGGCCTGTGTCCGGCAAACCGGCTGCAAACTGATGGTGCTGACAACCTGCAGCGGGCTTTTCGGACCCGTTTTATTGCTATCCGGCTGATCAACCGTATAGGCAGTGTTCAGGCCCATGGGCGGTAACTGCATAAAGGTCGTGGCCACCAGCAGCTCGAACTTCTGGACCGTATCCCTGGCCTCGTTGCTATCCAGCACTTTAGTTTTGAACGCTTTGGCCCGTATTTGACCAGGTGTTTTTGGCGTAAAAGGGGTCGTGAAAACCGGCGAAACAGCCGTCACCGCCGAGCCGTTCGTGGTATACCGAATTGTAGCGCCGGGTGTCGCGCAGCTGATACTGACCGTCGGCGCCATGTTGGTCTGGGCATAGTCCACCTGAATATGCGGGGTAGCCACAAAATTTCCAAAACCGCCGATCCGGATCACGTAGGCCTCGGGCGCCTGGAACGTATTCGGATTATAGTCCGGTAAATACACCACCGTTTGACCCGCCGTGGTCGTATAACGCAGCGTTTGGCCGGTCGCTAAAAGCGTCAACCGGCTGCCGGGCGGAATTTTCAGGTCTTTAAGCACGATCTGGCGATTATCGGGCCAGCGCGGGAAAATGGCGTACAGCGAATTGGTCGCCGGTTTATAGGTGAAAAATACTTCCCGCGTCGCGTAGCCGGGGTCGGGGTCCACGGTTTGTTTCAACAGCGGATCGATGGGTAAATGGTCGGCCGGAGTAGGGGAGGGCTTCCAGTCGCGTTTGCCGGCACTCCACTGACTGCTCGTCCGCCAGCGCCGGGTGCCGTAAATAGCTTCGCCGTTGATCTTCAACCATTTGCCAATGCTCAGCAGCCGTTCCTGCATAATGGGCGGGATTTTACCGGAAGCGTCGGGGCCAATGTCGAGCAGGAAGTTGCCGCCGCGGCTGACCTTATCCACCAGGTGCAGCACCAGGGATTGCGCGCTGTTATAATCCCAGGCATCCTCGGCGCGGTTATAACCATAGGAGGCGCCCATGCCCCGGCTCTCTTCCCAGGCATGATCGGCAAAATCGAGGTCAGGCTGGTACTCGGGGGTGTAAATGCCGGCATGCCGGAAGCGCACGCCATCGCCCCAGCGGTCGTTCACTACCACGGAGTCGCGGACCGGGCTTTCATTATATAACCAGCTCAGGAACTGCGGCGATTGAAAGGTTTCCGGACTGGCTTCCCAGTCGCCATCCGCCCAGATCACGGCGGGGTGGTAGCGGTCAACCAGGTCGTGCAGTTGCGGGATCATGTGTTCGCGGGCAAAGCGGGAGGGATTAATTTTCCAGAGCGGATTAAACCATTCGTACAGGGAAAAGTAAAGTCCCGGCTGTACGTCCGTCTGCCGGAGCGCCGCGAAAAGCGGTTCGATCAGGTCGCGCTTCGGTCCGCGCTCGGCGGCATTCCAGGGAAAACCCCAGGTGCGGGAAGCGTCCGCGCTGGGCCACAGGCAAAAGCCGTCGTGGTGTTTGGAGGTCAGGACGACGTATTTAGCGCCCGCTGCTTGAAAAAGCTGGGCCCAGGCCGTCGGGTCGTATAATTCGGCCTTGAAATCGTCGGCCAGGTCGTAGTAAGTGCGCGTACCGAAACGCGTACGCTGATAGTCGCCGATCTTTCCGTTCTGCCCTTTCGTTTCCAAATTGTATTGATACCACTCGGCGTAATTGCCTTTAAGCGTATAACCCGGCACGGAGTACACGCCCCAGTGGATGAAAATACCAAACTTGGCGTCCTGCCACCACAAAGGCGTGGCGCGTTGATCGAGCGATGCCCAGTCGGGCGTGTAAGTCATTTGGGCGGCCAGCAGTCCGGGAAACAGGCAGAACAGAAAGACGAAGCGCATCATTTTTGCAAATGGAAAAACAGGTGAATGGATGGGCGAAAGTAGCACCCGCAGGAATGAGGTAGCGGCCAATATCTGCAGATTTTAATTTTAATTTGCGTGTTTCAGGCTACATAAAAAGGCGAATACCGGCGGGCCGGCCAAACCTAAAAAAATGTTTTTTCATTGTGGACTTGGATCATTCAAACTTTCCGTTTAGGTTTGCGCTGTAATAGTACAATGATACACTGATGCAACAGCACACGTTTTATTTTGGGTTTTCTTTTTATTTTTTCTTTTACGGAAAGGAAAAAAGGAACAGCCTGTGCGCGTCGGTATAAATAACTAGCTGACAATCAACGCCAAAGAGGGGGTTCCTGATAACAGGAACCCCCTCTTTGTATTTCATCCCCTTTTTAATTTTCATCCATGTCTACCGTTCCAGTTTCCATACCCGCTATCGGGCAAAAGCAAACGCCGTCTACGTTGCGGGTCGCTATACAGGGTGTGCGCGGCGCCTTTCATGAAATTGCAGCCCGCTCTTTCTTTGGTCCGGCGGTACAGGTTGTGCCGGCCGACTCTTTCCGGGTATTATTCGAGCAGGCCCTCGACGGCGGGCAGACCGATACGGCCGTACTGGCTATTGAGAACAGTATTGCCGGTAGTATTCTGGGTAATTACAAGCTGCTGCAGCAAAGCGATCTGGTCATAGTGGGGGAAGTGTTCCTGCGCATTCAACAGAATCTGCTGGCTTTACCGGGTGTAGCGATCAATGATCTGCGCGAGGTGCATTCCCATCCGATGGCGCTGGCGCAGTGCGCGGAATTTTTCAAGTTACATCCGCATATCCGACTGGTCGAATCGGAAGATACCGCCGCGAGTGCCGCCCAGGTCAGTACCGGACAGTTGCAGCATACAGGCGCCATTGCCAGTACATTGGCTGCCGAGTTATATGATCTGCAGGTACTGGCGCCCGGCATCGAGGATAATCCGGTTAATTTCACCCGGTTCCTGGCGGTACAGCGCCGATCCTCCGCCCTGCCGGTACCAGGCGCTAATAAGGTGTCGGTCAGTTTCGTCACCGCCCACCAGCCGGGCAGCCTGAGCCGTATCCTGGCCATGCTCGCCGCACAAAGCGCCAATCTCACCAAAATCCAGTCCGTACCCCTGCTGGGCCGGGCCTGGGAATATCGTTTTTTCGTGGATTTCAGCGTCCAGAACCCGGCCACACTGCCCGCCACCCTTCGTTTGCTGGACGCCATGACCGCCGACTGTTCCGTCCTCGGCATCTACCGCGCCGCAGAACACATCTCCGCCCCCAATAACCAATAACTAATAACCAATACACATGATCCAGCCAGCCAGCCGCCTCGACGGCATTTCGGAATACTACTTTGCCGGCAAACTCCGGGAAATTGCCCAGCGGCAGCGCGACGGCCATCCGGTACTCAACTTCGGCATTGGTTCGCCTGATCTGCCGCCAGCGCCGGCGGTGGTGGAGGCCCTGTCGGCAGCCGCCCAACAGCCGCAAAACCATGGTTATCAATCCTATACCGGCATTCCGGCACTGCGGGCGGCCTGGGCGAACTGGTACGCCACCTATTACCAGGTCACGCTGGATCCGGAGCGGCAAATCCTGCCCCTGATCGGTTCGAAGGAAGGCATTGTGCACGTAGCGATGACCTTTTTGCAGCCGGGTGACGTGGCGCTGGTGCCCAATCCCGGCTACCCGGCCTACCGCGCCGCGACTAAATTAGCCGGCGCCGAAGTGCAACTGTACGACCTGCAGGCCGCAAATAACTGGCTGCCCGATCTGGATGCCCTGGCGAAAACCGACCTGCGAGCCGTAAAGATCATGTGGGTCAATTATCCGCACATGCCCACCGGAGCGCCGGCCTCCCCGCAAGTATTCCAGGGTTTAGTGGACTTTAGCCGGGCGCATAACATCCTGATCGTCAATGACAACCCCTATAGTTTTATTTTAAATGACCGCCCCATTAGCATCCTCGCCGCCACCGGCGCAGAAGAGGTGGCGCTGGAACTGAACTCGCTTTCCAAGTCGCATAACATGGCCGGCTGGCGCGTGGGCATGATAGCCGGGCACCCGGACTACCTGGCGGCCATCCTGCGTTTTAAAAGCAATATGGATTCTGGTCAGTTTCTACCGGTGCAACTGGCCGCCGTCCAGGCCCTGCAACTGCCGGCCAGCTGGTACCAAGATCAGCATAGCATCTACCGCGAACGTCAGCAGCTCGCTTTTGCCCTGCTGACAGCGCTGGACTGCAGTTTTGAAAAGACCCAGCAAGGCATGTTTGTCTGGGCAAAAATTCCGCAGCACTATACGGATGGTTATGCGCTCAGCGATGAGTTACTCTACGAAAAAGACCTGTTCCTCACGCCCGGCGGCATTTTCGGCTCCAATGGCGATCCATACATCCGCATTTCCCTTTGCAGCCCCGCCAAAACCCTCCAAACCGGCCTCCAACGCCTAAGCCCTGCCTCCTGTCACCTGTCACCTAACCCCTAATCAAATGTTCATCACCATTATCGGCCCCGGCCTCATCGGCGGATCCATCGCCATCGGACTGCGGGCAAGCGGCTTCGCTACCCGGATTATCGGCGTGGATAGTAATCCCGCCCACGCTGCCCACGCCCTCGAGCTGGGTTTGGTGGACGAGGTACTGTCCCTTCCCGAAGCAATTCGCGCCAGCCGGATCATCGTCGTGGCCACCCCGGTCGATAGCCTGTTGACGCTGCTGCCCCGGGTACTGGATCTGGTCCAGGAGGAGCAGGTCGTACTCGATGCCGGTTCCACCAAGGAAGCGGTGCTACAGGCCGTAGCCGGCCATCCCCGGCGCGACAGGTTTGTAGCCACCCATCCGATGGCCGGTACGGAATATTCCGGTCCGGCGGCGGCCATACCGGGTCTTTTCGCCGGCAAGTGCTGCGTTTTCAGCGAGATCGAGCAAAGCGCGCCCGATGCCGTGGAGATCGTGCAGCAACTATATCGGACGCTGGGCATGCACTTCGCCTACCTGAACGGGGTGGCGCACGATCTGCACGTCGCCTATGTCAGTCATATTTCCCACATCGCTTCTTTCGCGCTGGCCCTAACGGTGCTGGAAAAAGAACGGGAAGAAGACCGGATTTTCGAGTTGGCCAGCGCCGGTTTCGGGACCACCGTGCGACTGGCGAAAAGCAGCCCGGACACCTGGATCCCCATTTTTCGCCAGAACCGCGACAACGTGCTGGACGTGCTGGATGAGTTCATCAACACCATCAGCCGCTTCCGGACGCTCCTCATTAAAAAAGACTTCGACACCTTCGAAGCCTATATCCGGCAAGCCAATGACATCCGCCGGATCATTGATAAGTAGTTCATCGTTCATCGTTCATACATAAAGAATCATGTTTCAAAAGAAAGAAAATCGTCCGTTTCGTATTGCCGGCCCTTGTTCGGCGGAGACCGAGGAACAAGTCATGGCCGTTGCCCACGGGCTGGCCCCTTTAGGCATCGATCTTTTCCGTGCCGGCGTATGGAAACCCCGCACCCGTCCCGGCGCTTTCGAAGGGAACGGCGCCGTTGCACTGCCCTGGTTGCGACGGGTCAAACAGGAAACCGGTCTGCGCACCACCATCGAAGTTGCCAATGCCAACCAGGTGTATGAAGCGCTCAAACATGGCGTGGATGTCCTCTGGATTGGGGCCAGAACCACGGTCAATCCGTTTTCCGTGCAGGAAATTGCCGATGCCTTGCGCGGGGTAGACGTTCCGGTGCTGATCAAAAATCCCGTCAATCCCGACCTCGAACTGTGGATAGGCGCTATCGAGCGCATTCAGCAGGCGGGCGTGACCCAGGTCGGCGCCATTCACCGGGGCTTTTCGGCTTACGCCAAATCTAAATTCCGCAATGCGCCCTACTGGGAAATACCGATCGAACTGCGCCGCCGGATGCCGGAACTGCCGCTGATCTGCGATAACTCCCATATTTGCGGCAACCGCGAAGACCTGCTCGAAGTCGCCCAGCAAGCCCTCGACCTGAATTACGACGGACTGATGACGGAGGTGCATAGTACCCCGGATGCGGCCTGGAGCGATGCCAAACAACAAATTACGCCTGTTATCTATGGCGAACTGCTGAACCGCCTCATTGTGCGCCGGGAGACGACCGACAATGCCGAGTTCCTGGAACACATCGAGAATCTGCGCCATAAAATCGATGAAGTGGATCTGGAAGTGCTGAATCTACTGTCCCGCCGGATGCGTTTCGCGGAAGACATTGGGCGTTACAAACAGCGGAACAACATCAGTATTTTGCAGGCCAGCCGCTGGAATGAAATCCTGGACAAGGGTTTTGCCGAAGGTCGCCAGCGCGGACTCAGTGAGGATTTTGTGGAGAAATTCCTGTCCGCTATTCACCAGGAAAGTATTGCCCATCAACAGTCGGTGATGCAGACCACTAAAATTGATGTTTAAAGAGTTTACCACATCAGAGCATATCAGAGACATCACCACCGAGTACTCTAAATCGGCTTTTGTCTATGTCCTTATGTGCCCTGATGTGGTGAAAAAATGATTGGCTTACCGAAATGGGTGTTTGAAATTTTACCACATCAGTACACATAAGCGCACCAAGCACGTAGCGTACACCTCCCCATATAGTGTTTTTCTTATGTGCTCTTATGTGCGCTGATGTGATAAAAATTACACTACGTTCTTTGTATTTTGCGCGATGTCCTACGCACCCCCTGATTATCGTACCTCCCGCCGCTCCACCGCCACTCCACGTTACTTCGCGGTGTACAAACCATACGGCCTGCTCTCGCAGTTCAGCCGTGACGTACCGGATCAGCAGACCCTGGCCGACCTGGATTTCGATTTCCCTAAAGACGTGTATCCCGTCGGCCGCCTTGATGCCGATAGCGAAGGATTGCTGCTGCTGACGAACGATAAAACGCTGAATGATAAGTTGTTGAATCCTAAACACGCCCATCCGCGCACCTACTGGGCACAGGTGGAAGGCATACCGGAGGAGCGTGCGCTGGAGCAGTTGCGGCGGGGGGTGAGCCTGCAAATCGATGGTAAAGCCTTTCAAACCCGACCGGCTGCGGCTCGTTTGCTGCCCGTAGCGCCGGATTTACCGGAACGGCAGCCACCCGTGCGTTTTCGGAAAACAGTACCGGATTGCTGGCTGGAATTGAGCCTCATCGAAGGGAAAAACCGGCAGGTGCGCCGAATGTGTGCCGCCGTCGGTTATCCGGTGCTGCGCCTGATCCGGGTAGAAATTGATCAACTGCGCCTGAACGGTATGCTGCCGGGCGCAGTACTCGAGCTGAGCGCCGAACAGATCCGCGCCATCATGGGCATTAAAGTCTGATCAGGAACCCGTCATTTTTCCGGGCAAACTAAGCTGGATTCGTTGGGGAATGATTGTACCGGTCTATCTTCGCCGCTTAAACTTAATTCAAGCAACATGCGCATTCTCCCCGTTCTACTGGCTTTTGCCTGCCTGTCCGTTTTCTCCTGTAAAGAAGGGGAGGTCCTCAGCCCGTCCGAACAACTGCAAAAAGACATCGGCATCATCCAGGACTACCTGGCTAAAAATAACCTGACCGCCCAATCCACCGCCTCCGGACTACACTATATAATCGATACCCCCGGTACGAGCGACCACCCGGCAGCTAGTTCAAAAGTGACGGTACAATACAGCGGTTACCTGACCGACGGTTCTGTTTTCGATAAAACCAGTCCCGGCCAATCGGTTGCGTTTCCCCTGAAAAATCTCATTCTGGGCTGGCAGGAAGGTATTCCGATCATCGGCCGGACCGGCAAGATCAAGCTGCTGCTGCCTTCCGCGCTGGGCTATGGCCCACAGGGATCCGGCAGCAGTATTCCGCCCAACGCGGTGATCATTTTTGATATCACGCTGGTTGATTTCCAATAAGGTATACTAGGCCATTTTACCGAACATCACTTCCAGTTTGTTCCAGCGGTAGTCGAAAATTTGTTGGAGCTGGGCTTTGACAAACAGGCTGTTGGCAATCATACCCAGTGGCCCGAGCGGCAAGCGGTAGTGGAGCAGGTCCGTCATTTCCACGCCCCCCGGAATGGCCTTGAAGTGGTGCTGGTGGTGCCAGAGCGAATAGGGCCCTTCGCGTTGCTCGTCGACGAAAAATACGCCCGGCTCGACGTGGGTGATTTCCGTCATCCAGAACAGCGGTATACCCAGCAAAGGTTTCACCGTGTAGGTGATGACCTGCCCGGCGTACATGGTTTGCAGAAATTCAGGATCGGAAGTGACGTGAAAGCCCATGTATTCGGGCGTGATCTCGCGTAAATTAGCGGGCGATGAGAAAAAATCCCAGGCTTGTTCCAGCGGGATAGGTAAGCGCTGTTTGCGCTTCAAGGTATAAACAGCCACGATAAAGAATGGAAAAAGTTAGCCGCTGCGAACACAATATAGTGTTTCCGCAACGGCTAACGCATAACCTTGAATACCGGCTTTTGTTCACATATTCTCCACCACAAATTTTTCGAGATTCGCCGGGTACTCTTTACTGTACTCATAGCGCAGTATGTCCGTAGCGGTCACAATGCCGAGTAATTCGCGGTGATCATTCACAATCGGCACGGCATGGAACAAATGCTCCAGCAGGGTTTCCGCCACGGCGCCAATGTGCTGGTCGGCATCCAGGGTGGCCACCCGCACGGTCATGATCTCCCGGATTTTCATATTTTCATATTCCGCGACCGATTTGCCTAATTTGAAAATATCCCAGGAGGTAACCATACCCACCAGTTTCCGGCCTTCCACGATCGGTAGGTGGTGAATCCGCGTGTTCAGTAATATGGATCGGGCTTCGCCGAGGGTATTGTCCGGACCGAGCGTAATGACGTCGGTGGTCATAATAACGGGTACAAGTTCATTCATCATAGGCTACAGCGTTTTAGTGTGAAATAACAATTGTCGTAGAACAATTTATCGCGACCCGAAAGTAAGGCAGGTTGATTAATTTGTAAACAATATAAAAGGCAAAATTTTGTAATTAACATTATAGGCAGGTTTCTGTAGTTTGTTGATTTGAATATCTGCTGAAATCCGACTTTCTTCAAAAACCACTTTGCGCTGACTATAAATAGTTTAAGCCGGCTATTTACCCAGTTCCTGCGCCCGGTATAAGGCCGCATTCGCACCGGCGACAATGTCCTGATGCAGACTGGTTTCTCCAAAAACCCGCAAGGCCGCTTCGGTCGTTCCGCCCTTTGAGGCCACCTTCGCAATCCACTGCTCACAGGTCAGATCGCTCTTATTATACAGGTCCACGGCGCCCGTAAACGTCTGAGCAACCAGTAGTTCCGCCTCGGAGGGGGAGAAGCCCATTTGTTTGGCCGCCTCCATCATCGCATTCATGAAATAATACACATACGCCGGACCGCTGCCCGAAACAGCGGTCGTGGCATCGATCATTTCCTCGCGTTCTACGTACAGCGTTTTGCCAGTCGTACTGAGCAGATTTTGCACCATGGCCAGTTCCAGGCGGGTGACCAGATCGGTAGCGGTAAAAGCCGTGACCCCGGCGCCGATCTGGGCGGGCAGGTTGGGCATCGCGCGGATCACCTTATTCACGCCCAGTGCGGTACCGACCGTTTCCAGCCGTACCCCCGCCATGATGCTCAGGAACACCTGCCCCGGCTGCACCAGTTCCCGGATGTCGGCGAAAAGCTTGGGGGAATCCTGTGGTTTCACGGCAAAGATCACCAGGTCCGCCTCCGGTAAGCATTGCCGCGGATCACTGAAAAAGCGCCCTTCATGGGTCTGGCTCAGGTGATTAGCCTTATCATAGCTGCGGCAGAGCACCATCATGTTGTCCGTCGTTACAATACGGGCCCGCAGAAAACTCTGGGCATACGTGAGGCCCATGTTACCGCCTCCGAGAATGAGTATTTTCATGCCGCAAATTTTGCTTTTTTCGCCTGGCTTTTCGCAGACAAAAATTTACGGGCTGAAAAATCAACCTTTTGCCGGAATGACCCGACTTTTGACATCATTATTTTTTAAATAAACCGCTTTTACCATGCAAAAGATCGTTTGGCTGGCCCTCGGGTGCAGCTTGTTTCTGGCCTGTCAATCAGATTCCAATCAAATGAACCACCGCAGCCCGACGCCCGAACGCCCGGCCTACGCCATCGCTATTCACGGCGGCGCCGGCGCCATCAGCCGCGCTAACATGACGCCGGAAAAGGAAAAACTGTACCAAACCGCCCTGGATTCCGCGCTCACCATCGGCGAAACAGTGCTGAAAAACGGCGGCACGGCCTTAGATGCGGTCGAACAGACCATCACTTTCCTGGAAGACTGCCCGCTGTTCAATGCCGGACGGGGGGCCGTTTTTACCAACGAAGGCCGCAACGAACTGGACGCCAGCATCATGGAAGGCACGACGCAAAAAGCCGGCGCGGTGGGCAGCGTGATGACGATCAAAAACCCGATCAAACTGGCCCGGGCCGTGATGGAGAAATCGCCGCACGTCTTGCTCACCGGACGCGGCGCCGAACAGTTTGCCCTGGAAAATCACCTGGATACCGTGGGCCCGGACTGGTTCTTTACCCAGGAGCGCTGGGAGGCCCTACAGAAAATACGGTCCGAAGAAGCCAGTAAAAGCGGCGCGGCCTGGCAGTATCCGGATGCTAAATTCGGCACGGTCGGTTGCGTCGCTATGGATAAAAACGGACACCTCGCCGCCGGCACCAGCACAGGCGGCATGACCAATAAACGCTGGAACCGCCTGGGCGATACCCCCATCATCGGGGCCGGCACCTACGCCTCCGATGATCAGTGTGCCGTTTCCTGTACCGGCTACGGCGAGTTCTTTATCCGGTACGCGGTGGCCCACGATGTATGGGCGCTCATGGCCTACAAGGGTTTGCCGCTGGCCGAAGCCGCAGACTTTGTTATTTATAAAAAACTGCTGGAAAAAGGCGGCGACGGCGGACTGATCGCCGTGGATAAAAACGGCAACGTCGCCCTGCCCTTCAACTCCGAAGGCATGTACCGCGGTTATGCCCGGCCCGGTGAACGCAAAATTGCTATTTACAAGGAATGAAGGCAGCAGGAAACTAAATCCGCAGCAGGTGGCTTCTTTAAGGCGTATTAATTTACGGAAAATGAACTACACCCTCCACCTGAGTAACGAGTTGCAACTCACGGAATTCCAAAACGGCGACCAGCCTTATTGGATCCGCTTCATGAACGACCCGGAACTGTACCGCAACACGCTGACCGTTCCCAAGCCCTACACGCAGCAGGATGCGGAAGAGCGGCTGGAAAAGCTGGCTGGCAACCGGATTTTGTACGGCATGCCGACCGATTGGGCCATCCGCCACGCTACCGACGGCGTGATCGGTGGGGTAGGGGTCTTCATGAAAAAAGGACTGGATGGTCACCTCGATGAGCTGGGATACTGGCTGGCGGCGCCCTACCGGGGCCAGGGCATCATGACCGGGGTGGTGAAACAGTTCGTCGACTGGCAGTTTCAGTTACGGCCGCCGCTTATCCGTTTGGAGGCCATTGTGTTCGCCCATAACCCCGCTTCCGTGCGGGTGCTGGAAAAAAGCGGCTTCGAGCGGGAAGGCTATTTGCGCAAGTATGTGCTGAAAGACGGAAAGGCCATCGATGGCATTCTGCTGTCCACGCTGCGGCCGGAGTAGAGCGTGTTTGCAGCCCAAAATCTACATCCCGTTTACGTTTTAATCGTATTTCAACTCCACGGTATCCGTCACCGCGTACCCGATGCAGGTGTTGATGGCATCCCCTGCCCGTCCGCGCTGGGTCAGTTGCGCGAAGGCCATATCCACTTCGCCGTGTACGCAGCGGGCCAGGCAGGTCAGGCAAATACCGGTTTTACAGGAATAGGGTAGGGCCAGGCCCTGCCGCAGGGCGCCGTCCAGGATGGTTTCGTCGGCAAATACCTGAAATTCCAGGCGTTCGGCCGCTTTACTGACCACGATCCGGTGGGTAATGTCGGGATTGGCGCGGCGCACGGGCGGCATAATCGCCGGTGCGAACGCTTCGGCATGCAGGTTTTCCTCCGGTACACCGAGCTGGCGCAGGGTCATGCGGGCCATACGCATCATGGCATGCGGCGCGCAGAAATAAAACTGCGTATGCTGCCGGTCAGCCGCCTGGAAACGCCCGCCGAAACTGCGACGCAGCTCCTGTTCCAGGATTTCATTGTTCAGGTGGCGGAAACGGGCGTGTTCGGCATTTTTTTCCCGGCTGAAAAAGTACACACACTCGAAATGGGCGGGCTGCTCCGTCATCCAGCGATCGAGCTGCGCCTTGAAAATGGTGTGTTGACTGTCGCGGTTGGCGTAAAACAGGATGGTTTTCGGTTGCCCCGGCTGTTTGTTTTCCGGCGCCAGTAGGGTTTTTAAATGGCTTATGACCGGCGTAATGCCACTGCCGGCGGCCAGGTAAAACAGGGTTTTCGGCATCACCTCCGGTAAAAGGAAATGGCCGTTCGGCTCCGTGCAGGTAAACACGTCGCCCGGCTGACTCTGCTGTAACAGGCGGGTGGAAAATTCGCCGTTGGGCACCCTTTTAATGGTAATGGCGGGATATAGATCCGTTACAGGGCTGCTGCTGAACGAATAAGCCCGCCGCTTTTCCCGCCCGTTCACCTCGAAAATAAAGGTCAGGTGTTGCCCCGGAAGGTAGTGCATCGGTTGGCCATCCACGGTTTCCAGGCGGAAGGTCGTGGTGTCCGGGGTTTCCGTGATTTTCTCCAGGAGGCGCAGCTGGCGTTTTTGCTCCATGGGGTTAGGAGGCAGGGGTTAGAAGGCAGGGGTTAGGAGGCAGGGCGGGCGGGTACATGGAGTAGTTATTCAAATCAGGTTAGCGGATGACATTATTTGATAGTAAATATTGAAAATCATGGGGGTTAGGGGGCACGTGTCAGGTATTAGGAGTCAGGTATTAGGAGTCAGGAGTCAGGAGTTAGGTGTCAGGAGGCAGGGCGTGCGGGTACATGGAGTAGTTATTCAAATCAGGTTAGCAAATGGGTATTATCCAAAGCCAGGAAAGCCGCCACCTATCACCTGCCTCCTATCTCCTGCCACCTGCCTCCTGCCACCTATCTCCTGCCTCCTATCTCCTTCTTCGGTACCGGATCATGCATCGGATGTTTGCTCCAGGGGTGACAACGCAGAATACGCAGGGTACCCAGGTAAATGCCTTTGAACACGCCCCATTCCTGGATCGCCCCGATCATATAGTGCGAACAGGTGGGCTGATACCGGCACTTATTCGCCCCCAGCAGCGGCGACAAGGTGAGCTGGTACAGGCGTATGAGCAGAATAAAGGGGGCGGCAACGAGGGTTTTCAGTGTCATGATGCAGGTGTTGAAAACATCAGTTTAAGGCTGGTAGTTTACAAAGATATAAAACACAGCCCGCCGGCCTCAAAAATGCACGTCCTTCCAGTGCCCCGACCGCAAATAGTACGACACCATCGCGATCATGACCGTCCAGTACAGGCTCTCCGCGACCCAGACCCAAAATAATCCCAGCTCCGTGTAGTTCGTAATATAGAAGATATACGCCAGGTAAACCGAAATGCTCACCGCCTGCAGTTTCAGGCCGAACCAGGTGGCGCCGGTGCCGGACAGCGCATTCACGAACACCGAACCGAAGGTGGCCAACGATAAAATAAACAGCATTAAATAGAAAATCGGCTGCGTTTCGGTCACCAGACTCATGTCGGATTTGCCGAGCAGCGGATACAGCACCTTGCCGGGAAAAAACAAGATCGGTACGGCCATCACCATGGAAACCACCCAGCAAAACTGCCCGGTTTTCCAGGCGGCGGCCAGTACGTCCTGCTTGCGGCCCTGACCGATCAGGTTGCTGACCAGCGTATTGACCCCCGAAGAAAAACCCCACAGGGGGATGGATAACAGTAAATACACCGTGCGGGCGAGGTTGGAAATCGCCAGCGCGCGCTCGCCCAGGTTTTCGACCATACCGAAAAAGAAGATCCAGCTGCCCTGCCCCACGGCCGCGTGCGCCACCACGGGCAGGGAAATTTTGAGCTGCTGCCGCGTCAGTTTCCAGTCTATCTGAGGCAGACTAAATATCCGCAGGTGGTGAATTTTCTTGTCGAAAAGCATGTACACGATGAACACCACGAAGGCAATGCCCTCGGCAATACTGCTGGCCAGACCGGAGCCGCCGATGCCCATTTCCGGCAGACCGAAGTGGCCGAAGATCAGGCCGTAGTTCAATACCAGGTTCACAATGGCCAGGATGACCGTATCGATCAGGATGAACGTCGTGCGGGCGATGCCGGTGTAGAGTGAGATCAGCGCCACGCCGGCATAACTAAAGAAGATGCCATACGACCGGAAGTGGATATATTCCATGGCATTGCGGTACACCTCCGGCGAGTGATCCAGGAACAGGGAGAAAAACCAGGGCGTGCCGAAACGCATGAACAACCACATAATGGCCGCCAGCGCCAGCTCGAACAACAGCATGGTGTGGAATACGTGGCCCACCGCCTCGGGCCGCCCCTCGCCCATGCGCCGGGCAATGACGATCTGTCCGCCCCGCGAAAAAGAATAACCGATGGCGGCAATGGTGATGTAGAACACCCCCACGAAACCGATGGCCGCGAACTCCACTTCTCCCCGGTGATACAGCAGCACGGCATCGCTCAGGGCAATGACGTTTTGCGCCGCTGAACCCAGCATAATGGGGATCGAAATATTCCAGATTTGGCGGTAAGTCAGGTCGAGTTTCAAAAGAGGTGGTGGCGGTTATGTGAAGGGTTGGGGAGGGTGGTTTGATGGTTTGTTGGTTTGATGGTTTGTTTATTTGATGGTCGGGGAATTAAAAATCCAGCTTTGTTCAAAACCAATTTGCGCTGACTATAGGTGGCTATTTAGCCCTTATTAATAAAATTTCCACAGCTTCCACCAGTAAGGGACGATGCGAAAATGTTGCTTTTCGCGAAAATCCGGCGTGATAAAAGCGAGCGAAAGGTCGAAAAAATCTACGGTTGTCGTCACCCGGGCGTGGTTTTGAATTTCCTGCCAGGCTGCGGTCATCTCGGGCGACCAGTACACATCGTCGAAAACGAAGACCGTGGTGGGCTGTGCGGCGGCCAGACAAAGCTCGAAATACGCCAGCGTCGGCGCCTGCCGGTGGTTGCCGTCGAGGTAGACCAGGTCCACCGGCGCCAGTTCGGTCAGGGCGGGTCGCAGCGTGGTGTCGAATTCGCCGCTGCGAACCTCCACGTTTTTCAGGCCCAGGATGTCCAGGTTGGCCCGGGCAATGGCGGCACAGTCGGCGCAACCCTCCAGCGTAATAAAACGGGCCGTACGGGCGGCGGAAGCCAAATACATGGTGCTGATGCCGACGGAACTGCCGAGTTCGAGCATGGACTGCGGTTGCAGCCAGTTGGCCAGGCGGAATAAACGTTGTCCCTGCCGCCGCGAACTGGCCGATCTGCGCACGATCTGCTGCAAAGACCGCTGTCCGCTGGCCTGCCCGGCGCCGAAATCGGTGAAGTGCAACTGGACGTCGCTGCGGCGCATTTTCCGGCGGATCACCTCCACATCCTGAAAGGCGTAGTACCATCGCCGGTCCTGGATCAGGGCCCTGGCGACGCTGGCGACGATCGGGGAATGCAGCTGGTATTTGGTGACGGCGCCCCCATAAAAGCGAAGAAACTGCCGGATTTTATGAAAGTACATGCCAGGTTAAACGCGTTGCCAAAGAGATGAGGGTACCCGGATCTTGCTGCCGGCGGGCGGCGAAATTAACGCGGTCCTGGTTAAAGAACACTTAAATCCTTTCCTTTGGGCAAATACGCGATGCAATGCCCCGTTTTGGGTGCATTCCAGTCAAAACAAAACGCCGCCAGCGCTATGAACCACACCATCCGAGTTATTCCCGCCCTTTTTTTTATCCTGCTTGCACACACCGCCGCCTCCGCCCAGCGCTATAAAACCGCCGCCGGTATCCGCATCGACGGCGGCCTCAACCTGACGGTGCAACAGTACATAACCAATGGCTGGACCGCCGAGGGCATTATTCATACCGGCATCAATACGGATCGCTTCGGACTGACCGTGCTGGGCGAGAAACACCATAAGATCCTCTTCCGGGGCATCAACTTTTATACCGGCGCCGGTCTGCACTACTACGGCATCAACGCCAGCGACCAGGATGCCATCGATCCCGCACCCAATGTGTTCGGACTGAGCGTGATCGGTGGCGCGGAACTATCCATCGGCCGCCTGAATTTCGCGGTGGACTGGAAACCCGAACTGCACGTATCCGGCGCACAGGGCAAACCCTTCAACTGGAACGGCGCTTCTATTTCGGCCCGCTATATTATTGCCAAACGCGAACGGAAGACGGTGAAGGAATGGGGCGTGTGGGATAAGTTTGGGAAGAAGAAGGATACGAAGAAAAAGAAGAAATAAGGGGATAAAACAGGAGTCATCCTGGATTTTAGATGATAAAGCCCGGCGCTGGATGAAATTAGCGCAGATCTCCGGTGATCATGCACACGTAGAACGATGGTAACGCGGATTTGGCGGATTAAAACGGATTAACACGGATTTTAAATCCGTGAAAATCCGCCAAATCCGTTGTATCCGCGTTACCATCGTTCTACGTGTTTTGAACGAAGCCAGAATCTAAATTGCTGACGGCCAGCTACTAAACATTCTAAACCACTCTCAACCGACTATATATCACTAAAAATTAAATCCAAAATGAAATCCCGGTTCTCCGAAGACGAATTTCGGCCAATTATCATCTAACTGTTTAAATCCATCCGGCATTTTTGTGTGATAAGGACGGTGGGTAATGGCAATGGATGGTTGAATAAAAAATCTGTCCTTAAATAGTTTGATGTGATAACCAACGCGGTAAGTATTGAAAATTTGAAATCCATTATCAATTTTTTTGCCGTCATCATTTACAAAAGTTTGCCAGGTAGGCATTACATTAAGTTCGGCATATAAACCTTTCCAGAAAAATCGTTGGTAAGCCACTGATAAGCCAAACTCACGAATATACCCCGGAAATTCTTCTTCCGGCTTTCCGTATGATTTGTTTAAAAATGGGTGAATACCATTTGGCCAGGCATATTTCCAGGTTTTTATTTCTACTGTAATTACATCTTTTCCTGTAATCCGATAGCCTACATTGAGTTGAGCGAAGTTTGGGGGGTTAACGGGAGCTAAATTACCTAATAAAAACACAGTGCTACCAACGAAACACCGTTTGTAAGTGCTGTCTGTTTTAGCATATTGTGCTTGGAGGTGAAGCGTACTGGTCAGCATTAAGACAAAACCAATGAATAAAATCTTCTTTTGCATTTCTTTCCTTTGTGTGTTAAACGATACGGCAAAAGTAGATTGGCAAAAGACTTTAACTCGTTCACTTAAGATAAGAAATGAAGCTACACTTTTATTTTTTTAAGAATTCTAACTGACAATCAAACCAACAAACCAACAAACCTCGCAAACCACTCAAAAATTAAACCCAAAATGAAACCCGGGTTCATAACCGAAGTAGTCAGGCCATTTATTTTCTACTAATTTAAAAGATTCCGGAACATTAGTTCTTACAGGCCAATAACTACATCCGATAGATGGTTCAAAAAAGAAACGGTTTTTGAAAAATTTAAACTGGTAACCCAAACGGAAGGTCATATATAACGTGTATCCATTTCCAATCTTTTTATTATCCTCATCCATATATTTTTCAAAAGCATTCAAGGCATGAACGGATGAATAGACTCCTTTCCACCAAAAACGCTGGTATGCTAATGTAGGGGCAAGTATGCGTGCATGTCCGGGATAGTTTAGTCCCGGTGCATCAAATGATGGTCCCCAGGGAATACCTATTGGCCAGGAATAAATGGATCTTTTAAATTCAAAGGAAACAACATCTTTATGTGTTATCCTATATCCAACATTTAATTGTATAAACTCCGGGTTGTTTACGGTAGAAAAATTTCCTAACATCAGGAAGGTACTACCAACAAACCACCGTTTGTAAGTGCTGTCTGTTTTAGCATATTGTGCTTGGAGGTGAAGCGTACTGGTCAGCATTAAGACAAAACCAATGAATAAAATCTTCTTTTGCATTTCTTTCCTTTGTATGTTGAACAATACGGCAAAGGTAGATGGGCAAAAGACTTTAACTCGTTCACTTAAGATAAGAAATGAAGCTACACTTTATTTTTTTCCAAAATTCTTGCTCTTAATCTACTCAGTGATGGTGGTTTTATACCTAAAAAACTGGCTAATTGGTGTTGCGGAACACGTTGAATAAGGTCTGGTCGTGCTTGCAGTAAATTCAAATATCGTTGTTCCGGGGAAGAAGTCTTAAACTCGTCAAAAGTGATTTGTTGTTTGGCTAAAAGTTCTTCTGCCAATATTCTACACATTAGTTCAAATTTAGGAAATTTACTGTTTATTTCTACGCCCATATCTGGGTTTGTAACCGTTAGTATGGTATCCTCCACACAACTTATAAAATATTCAGACGGCGCATTATTTTTTACACAATGGGGTGTTAATACTTCCATTTCTGTAAAAAAGGCGGTAGTTTTTTCTTCGCCATCGATGATGTAATATTTCCGTATGCATCCTTGTAGAATAAAATACTCCTCCTGCGATTTCTGTCCTTCCTTGAGTAAAATAGTCCCCTTCTTAACAGAGCGAAATATGTCCAATGAAGCGATTACGTTCTGCTCCTCTTCTGTCAGAGAAACGTATTTTGATATAAAGTCAAATAGTATGTCTTGCATTGTTTTTATAGGCAGGTTTAAGTGGTGTGAAAAGGTTTGTTGATTTGAATATTTGATGGTCAGGTAGATAGAATCCGACATAAGAATCTATGCTTCCGCCGCACATCCGCAAATTTAGTGACCTGTACGTATCCTACGGCTTAGGGGCCGTAAAAAATATCCGGCTGCTGGTAAGCCCCGCCATCCCGCGGTCTGACGGCTTTTTTGCCGTCCGACCGCTAACGGGTGCTCATTCCCCAGGTGGAACCCCGGCACCTTACTCGTCAGACGGCAAAAAAGCCGTCGGACGAGATATCCCGCGGTCTGACGGCTTTTTTGCCGTCCGACCGCTAGCGGGTGTTCATTCCCCAGGTGAAACCCCGGCACCTTAGTAAGCGCTAGAGTTGGCCAAAATGAGCCGCTATGTGTGCGTAGATGCCTTTTTCTCCAAAAAATCTTTTGTCGATGTGATTTACCAAAGCGGTTTGCACCTCATCACCCGCTTGCGCGACGATGCCGTGCTACACGATGCGCCGCCGTCCAAAAAGGCCGGTCAGGTGGGGCCGGCCCAAAAAGTACGGTGACCGCTTTTGGGCCAAAAACCCAGACCCTAAGCAATTGCCATGTATCACTCAAAGTAAAGAGCAGCGCATTTACGGAGGCATCATTTATGACAAATCACTCAAACGAATGGTCAAAGTGGCCATCGTTCATCAATAGTAACCGTAAGCGTAAAAACCTGACCACCCCAAAAAACATCCGGCTACCGACGCTACAGCCGATAACCGGATATTCAAATACCTGTAAAGTGGTTTCAGGACGGGACAGTTCTCTTAGAAAAGAGGAAATTTTCCAATCACGGCATGCGCAGTAAAATGGCCGTCTCCAAAGAGATCACTAATGTTGATTGCGCCCACCCGCATTTCTATATCCTTGTCCCGGGGTTGTAAACCGGCGATTTCACAACCGGCGCTGCCATGGGCAGATATTCCATCTGTTTTGAGCATATCGAAGGATACTCTTTCGGTAAACGCCACCCATTTGGCGGGGCCTTTGGTTCTTGCCACCACACTGGCTTTAACGCTGTCCAACAGGTCCGGCCAGTCCTCCCCTGTATCGGCGTCATCCCAGGAGTTGGAAAATACGTTGACATCATCCACGTAAATATTTAATTCAAGTTCATCAGCGCCCGTCCAGTCAACGCCAACCTCGTCATTGATATGTAAGCGAAAGCTTTCATCAAGCGTCATATACGAAAGCGGGCTGTCCCAGGTCATCGTAAAATTAATATCGTTATTATTCGAGCGGCGCAACACGATAAAAAGCGTTTCCACACTGCCATGGCGATTGATTTTGACCTTAGCGTCATTGCTTTGTACCGTTTTAATGGGCGTTTGTGCGTTGTCGCGGAGTTCTACTGTAACATTGACCCGGGCCGGATTGTCAAGCACGAAATGGTCGTCATAAGGCGTCTGGCTATAGCGATTGGGGCGATCTACCCGAAAAAAGCATTCATCGTTCAACCCCAGTGGTTGCCCCAGCGGCAGATCAGGATTTATAGCCAGGTGTGGCTCCAGTCGGATAGCGGTTTCCGGACTTTCGCCCCGGTGGTGCAGGATGCCATAACCGTTCTTCCCTTGAAAACTCGGTGAAGTGCCGCGAAAGCGAAGGAAAAAAGGTTCGCGGGAGGAGAACACAGCGCCCTTGGTGAAGCGATGCACCCGCACCGATCCACCCGTCATGGCGGTAGCAACAGCGGATGGCAAGTCGGCCAGGCTCAGTATATCCGTCGGTTCCAGTTCGTTTGTAAAATCGGAACGGCGGTAAGCTGCGACTTCCAGCAGCGGTAAGCACCATACAGAGAATGTTCCGGCATCTTCTATGTACACCCAGTGGTACATGTCCTCGTCGCGGAATTCCAAGGTCCGTGTCCAGACTTGCGATTTATTAAGCTGGGTCGGATTATTAGACGGCAGCTTCAGCAAGGGCACGGCGCTAGCAGGCGAACAGTTTTCATTGATGCGGTGCAAGTGCCCGAGCAGCGCCCAATGGTCGGTAACTTCGCTCGCCAGCCGGATAGGCGTAGATAAATGATGCGCCACCAGGCCAATGTCAAAATTTGGGTTTCGCCGCATGCATTGGTAGTCAAAGCGATTGGGGATTAGGGTTTCGGTGCTTCGTTGTGTATAACCCGGATCGTAGTCGGTGAGGTCATTGGGGGGGTGCATCGCCATCCTCCAACTATCGTCGAAGTCTCCGCCGAAGGTATTAGCAGTCCCTGCGAAAACCTGGTTCAGTTCGCCGCTGGGGTCATCCGGGTCGCCTTTAACGTTTAGATCGCCCGCGATAACACCGTTGGCATAATGTTGCGGATTGGTACCCGCGATTTTCAGGAGAACTTCGCGAATAAAGTGGAACTGGTCAGCACGAATGCCCATGTGATCGGTGTTATCAGCATCGTAGGAGGCCTGCAGGTGGGTAAAGGCGATGGTGGTTGGGTCGTAAGGACCGGCTACCCGCACGACGCCAACCCCCTTGGAGGCTAATGAATCGTCTCCGGCCGTACGCTCAAATACCTCAAACAAATGTGACCCCCCGGTGGGCAAAGGCTGGAATGGTAACTTGGAAAACAACATTAAACCACTATCCTGTTCGACATCAATAACCGGATGCTCCAACTTATTAACGCTATTTGGATATTGGAATTTTAAATAATTTAATAGCCATTTTCTGCCTTCATCGTTGAATACTTCGTTAAACACGATGACATCCGGTTGATCGCGGCTAGGCAGGTCGAGAATAGCGCGCGATATCCGATTGGCGCGTACCTGGATATTGAGATTGGACTCCTGAAATAGGAAAGGGAGCATCTGAACATTCCAGGTCATGAGTTTTAGTGCTTTTGCCATGTTAACATTTGGTTGAAAGGTGAAGTAATTTTTGATAACATGTCTTTTGGGATTGACAAATATATTCTAGTATTTGTGTTGTCATAAATACTATTTATATTTTTATATTCCCGCGTGCCTCCGACAGCACCTCCGGAAAGTAAACCGATTTCGCTCTCCTTTCTTACGCCCGTAAGCAAAGCGCAAACACCCAGTCGATCACGTACCCTTCGTTGTCTGGCCAGTAGAGATACCGACAAACAATATGTGTTAAAATCCTCCGCATATTCCCCCACTTAAAACAAATTGCATCTACATTGCCCCCGAGAAAACGAATTACCTATGCCCGAAACGTATAAGAACGGTTCCGGGCCCCTGATCAGATTTACCGCGGCTGATGACCTCGGAGAATTGCTTATAATCCAAACGGCCGGCCTTGTGTTTGCCAGTTTCCCCTCGCCTGCGGACGATTTTTTCGAGGGGCCCATCGATCTCAAGACCGAATTAATTCCCAACCCGGATGCCTCTTTCCTCGTGAAAGTGGCCGGTAATTCCATGCGGGAAGCCGCTATCGATGACGGCGACGTGCTGATCATCGACCGCTCTATCCGGCCCACCAGCGGCTGTGTGGCCGTCTGCTTCCTGAACGGGGGATTTACCGTCAAACGCCTGGAGATCAAGGGCAAAGCGGTTCGCCTGCTGCCTTCCAATCCGTCCTTTCCGCCCATCGATCTGGTCGAGGGCGACGAACTCACCGTCTGGGGCGTCGTGACCTGGATCCTGAAAAAGCCGGTCTGATGGTCGCGCTTTTGGACATGAACAGTTTTTACGTCAGTTGTGAGCGCTTGTTCGCGCCGGGGCTGCACGGGCTGCCGGTGGTGGTGCTGAGTAATAATGACGGGTTTGTGATTTCCCGCTCCGACGAAGCAAAGGCATTGGGCATCCGGATGGGCGCCGCCGTGTTCGAGATCCGGGACGCCGTCCGCCAGCACGGCGTGAAGGTGTTTTCCAGCAATTATCCGCTTTACGGCGACCTGTCGGCCCGGGTGATGAACACTATCCGCCGGTTCGCGCCGGCCACGGAGGTCTACTCGATCGACGAGGCCTTTCTGGACTTCTCCGGCATGCAGCGCTACGACCTGGCCGCCTACGCCCGGAAAATCAGAAAGGCCGTGCTGCGGGAGCAGGGGCTGCCGTGCTGCGTCGGCATTGCGGAAACGAAGGTGCTGGCCAAACTCGCCAACCGCCTCGCCAAGAAAGACCTGCAGGGCCCCGGCGTCCGCCTCCTCTCGGCCGCCGACTGTGCGCTGGACCTGGACCGGGTACCCGTCAGCGACATCTGGGGCATTGGCGGCCAGTACGCGGCCCTCCTGGAAAAACACGGCATCCGGACGGCCTACGAATTCACCCAGGCGCCCAGTGCCTGGGTGCGCAAACACCTCACCGTGGTGGGCCTCCGCATCCAGATGGAACTACAGGGGACGCTCTGCATGCCGTTCGAGTCGGAACCGGAGGACAAAAAGACCGTGGGCAGCAGCCGGACCTTCAAAACCTGCCTGCATACGCCCTCCGAACTGAACGAGGCCCTGGCTGATTTTGCCGCCCGCGTCGGCGAGAAGATCCGGAAGCAGGGGAGTGCGGCCAGCATCCTGACGGCCAGCATCGAGACGGACTATTTTCGGAAGGATCAGCCGCAGTACGGCCGCTCGTTCTCGGTGACGTTTACCACGGCCACCGCCTCCACGATCCTGCTGACCAAGGCCACCCGCTTTGCGCTGGACAAGATTTTCCGGGATGGCTATGCCTATAAACGGGCGTCGGTGATGCTGTCCGGGCTGGTGCAGCAGGACAGCGTACTGCCCACGCTATTCGATCAGATCGACCATGCCAAACACCGGCGCCTCATGCTGGCCATGGATGCCGTGAACGGTAAGTTTGGCCGGAATGCCGTGCGAACGGCCGCGCAAACGGTGGGCGGCGTGGCGAAACTGACGCACCAGGGCAGTTTGTCGGCCGGGTTTACGACGAAGTGGGCGGAGATGCTGCGGGTGGTGGCGGGGGAGGGTGGAGAATTGCACCGCTCCTGATTTCGAGGTGCCCTTTCCCTGTAAAAACCTAGCCCGTCAACTTCCCCACCTCTTCTTCCGTCAACCGTAACCGTTCCCGGCAAAACCGGATCAGTTCCGTTGCCCGGGCGATCTTGGCCGTTAGTTCGTCCAGGTCCGTGGTTTCGTCCTGCACCTCGCTGACGATCTGCTGTAACTCGGCGTAGGCGGCCGTATATGTAAGTACTTCCAGGTTTTTTTTCATGGCGAAAAGCGGGATGTAGTTGGTTGAGAGGGGTTTAAAGAAAGGTTGAGAGGGGTTTATAAAAGGTTTATAAAAGGGTTATAAAAGGGTTTAGAGGGGCGGGAGTGGCTGGCCGTTAGCAATTTATAGTCAACGCAAATGGGTGTTGAACAAACCCGGATTTCAACTAACGGATAACCCAATATTCAAAGCAGGCAACCTCGCAAACCACTTAGAATTGCCTGGTTAGAAGAGGCTGTCTCATAAGTTCCGTTTAGCGGGGTTTAGGTGGTTGAGAGGGGTTTAGAAAAAAAGGTACAGCATTGATAATCAATGCTATGTACTCGGACTCTAAGCCCCTCTAAACTTTCTAAACCCCTCTAAACCAGACTTATGAGACAGCCTCTTCCTGCCCCCAACTCATAACTCATAACTCCTGCCCCCTGCCCCCTGCCCCCTGTCTCCTGCCCCCTCATTTCTCAAACCACACCTTCTCCGTATTATCCGCATCGCCGTTATAGTTGATGAGGATTTCCGAGCCGGCTGGTATATCGCTGAGGCAGTAAAAGTCGATGGTCCGGGCTTCGAAGTCCATCCCGTATTCTGCGTTGGGGGTGTAGGAGTGGTTGTACAGCGAACCGAAGCCCAGGCAGAGGGCGTACCATTCGCCGTCTTCGCCCCAGTCGAAATAGTAGTCGTCGAGCATGGTCTGGCGAATGAAGGGCAGCTCGGCCTTGGGGAACAACAGGATCGGGCAGACTTCGATCACTTCGCCCGCCGTGATGTCGCGGGCGGCAAAAACGCCCTGGCCATGGGTGTCGGACGGGGCGACGTATATGCCGGCTTGCTGAATGCTCATAGGTTTGTTTGTAATGGGTGAGTCCGTTCAAAGCAATGAAGGGCCACAAAGGTATTTCAAGTCGCCTCTTTTTTGCAATTGTTATGTGAAACGAAAAGGGGCCGGGAGTAAATGCGCCCCGCCAGACCATCACAAGTCTGGCGGGGCGCCATATAATTCCGCATTCCCTAATCCGTATTCGATTCACCAATCCCCTCCCGCGCCGCCGCCACCGAAACTGCCGCCGCCAAAGCTGCCGCCGTCGAAGCCGCCACCACCGCCGCCGCCACTCCAGCCGCCACCGCCGCCGCCGCCGAATCCACCGCCGCCGACCCACCAGCCGCCGCCCAGTCCGCCCCGGGTACCGCGCGAAAGCGGACCGCCGGAATGGGTGTACCAGCTACCTTTTTTACGGGCCCGCCAGACGACAAAAGCGATCAGCAGGAAGAAGATCAGGAAGGCCGCGCCGACAATGGCCAGCGCTTCGGCATCGCTCATCTCGCTTTGCGGATCGGCCTGAAACTCGCCGGAAAGGGCCTTGATGATGTCGTCCACCCCGGCATTAATGCCTGCGGCGTACTGTTGCTGCCGGAAATAAGGCGCCATGGTGTTGCGCACAATGCTGCCGGACAGAATATCGGGCAGGGCGCCCTCGGTACCGTAGCCGGTGGCGATAAATATGCCCCGCTCCGGCGCCTCGGTTTTGACGAGCATGAGCACGCCGTTGTTCTTATCCTTGCGGCCGATGCCCCAGCGGTTACCGAGTTCGAAGGCGTAAGAAGACTTGTCGTAATCGCCAATATCCGGCCGGATCATAACCACGATCTGCGTCGACGTGGAATCCCAGTAACGGCGCAGTTTCATTTCCAGATTGGCCTTGTCACTGGGCGTTAACCAGCCGGCATAATCGTGTACGTACACGGCCGGCTCGGGTTTCGGCGGGAACAAGTTGGCGTCCGACTGTCCCCAGGCGGTAATACCCTGGACCAGCAGACCCAGGACCAGCAGCAACATGAACCGGAGGCGACCAGCTAACGGCCGGGCCTCTGTACTAACCATAAATAATTTCATCAGGCAGTTCATTATCATTATGAGGACCGTCGAAGGGAAAATGCGCACACAGTTTTTCACCGATGAGCTGGATGATCTGGCAAACGCCTTCCGTGGCTTCATCACGTAACAGGTATTCGCGCAGCAGCTTTTTTTCCGCCTCCCAGAATTGAAAACCGACCCGCTCGTGAATGCCGGTATCGCCCCAGAAAGCGAAATGCCGCGACTTTTCCGCGAGGTAGATCAGCACGGCATTGCGCTCCCGGGTATGATACATACCATGCAGCTGGAAGAGCTCTTCCACCCGATCCACCGGGTGATCGCGCAGACAGAAGTCTTCGACGAACAGCCGTATTTCGCCGGAAGTACCCTGCTCCGCCGTCCGAATGGCCTCCAGAATGCGTAATTCTTCGTCTTTGGAAAACAGCATGGATGTGAATGAGGAATGGGTGAGAAAATGTGGAAGTTGATGAAAGGGTCTAAAAGGGTTTATAAGGTTGATACTATCCCACGCGGCATTTTATCAACCTTATAAACCTGATCAACATTTTTCATCAACCACCCTTCTAGAACTTCACTTCCGGTGGGCGGTCCGAACCTGGCGCTGCCTGGAAGTAACCTTTGGCGGAGAAACCGAACAGACCGACCAGCATATTGGTCGGGAAACGACGGATGGACGAGTTATAGTCGTTCACGGCCTCATTGAAGTTCTTGCGTTCTACCGAAATGCGGTTTTCCGTGCCTTCCAGTTGTTGTTGCAAAGCCATGAAATTCTGGTTGGCTTTGAGGTCCGGGTAGGCTTCCGAGACGGCTAACAAGCGGCCCAAAGCACCCGATAGTCCCTGCTGGGCCTGTTCGAAGCGCTGGATATTCTCCGGCGTGAGGTTATTGGCGTCAATTTTCACCTGCGTGGCCGAAGCCCGGGCGGCGATGACGGCCTGCAGGGTCTGCTGCTCAAAATTAGCGTAGCCTTTCACCGTATTGACCAGGTTGGGGATCAGATCCGCCCGGCGCTGGTACTGGTTTTCTACCTGCGACCAGGCTTTTTTTACGTTTTCTTCCTTACTGACTGCGCCGTTATAGGAGTTGCAGGTGGCGAAGACCAGCATGATCCCGAGGCCAATCAGGATGAGGGGCAGGTATTTACGAATGTCCATAATTGCACTATGGTTTGAAAAGTTGAAGTTTTCCCGGCAAACCGCCTAGAAACGGTTGCGGGTTTGTTTTGAAAAGAATGCTGCGAAGGTAGTGATTGTCAGGAAGACGCAAACGTGACTGCTCGATAGAAAACACTGGTTTAAGGACGAAAGTTCGGATAATTAACGCCACATGGCCGCCAGTATACCCGCCGCGACGGCCGCATTCAGCGATTCTGCCTGTCCGCGCGGATGGCGGGGAATGGTCAGCCGGTGGGTGAGTAAGGCCTGGGTTTCGGCGCCGATGCCGCGCCCTTCATTGCCGATCACCAGCAATCCATGTCCGGGCAGCGGCGTTGTGAACAGATCTTCCCCGCCGAGCACGGCGCCCAGTACCGGCGTTTCGGGTCCAACGGCCAGCAGGTCGGCCAGGGGAATTTCCCGGGTATGAATGCGAAAAATAGCGCCCATGCTGGCCTGCACCACCTTGGAGCTGAATGCATCCACGCAATCGGGCGAACAAAACACCGCCGGTAATCCGAACCAGTCGGCAATGCGCAGGATCGTGCCCAGGTTGCCGGGGTCCTGCAGGCCATCGAGATAAAAGCAGCGTTCCGTGCGCAGTAAGGCAGTCTGCGGGGAGCTTTCGGGGAGTTCGACGAGCGCCAGGACCTGATTGGGGGTGCTGAGGGTGGATATTTTCCGGAGTTCGGCTTCTGTGACGGGGTTAAATATTTCCAAAAAACGGGTTGGCAAGGCCGCGTGTTCGTCCGCCCAGCGTTCCAGACCAAAAATAGCGGTCACCGGAAATTCGGTTTGGCGCAGGAGTTCGCCCACCATTTTCTCGCCTTCCACGACGAACTTTCGGTACTTTTGCCGATATTTCTTGACCTGTAAGGCGGCGATTAATTTTTGCTGGCTGTTGGAAATCATGGTTGTTCGTGCGGAGTAGGTCAAGTTGAACGCGGTGGATCGGGGAGGAGGTTTCCAGGCATTTTAAAAAGGTAACATGGGTTTTTTCAAAGGTAATTTTTATAGACTGGGATTGCTTATCCTGCTGGCGCTGGGCCAAACCGCCTGCAATGTTACGAAGCATCTGGACAAGGAGAAGGGCGAGCGGCTGCTGGTGCGCAACAAACTGGAAATTAAAGGCGAAAAAAAGATCCACTATAACCAGCGCAGCGCCTTGACCTACGCCCTGGAACCGTATTATAAACTGAAACCGAACCGTCGCCCGCTCATCACCCTGAAGACGCCCTGGCGGCTGTGGTGGTACTACCACTCGGTTAACCGCACCAAGAAGTTCGATCGGTGGATCATGAAGAAAATAGCCGAGCCGCCGGCTATTTACTCGGATGCCCTGGCTAAGAAAACGGCCCTCAATTTTAAAAATCAAATGCAGCAGCGTGGCTACTTCGAAGCGGAGAGTAGCTACGTGACCGACTCCATCGGGCGACATAAAGCCGCTACGCGCTACTTGCTGCAACTGGGTCCGCTGTACACCATCGGCGACGTGGTTTTTGAAAGCCGCGACAGCCTGGTGCAGCAAATCCTGCTGCTTACCGCCGGTGAAACCCAGTTGCATCGCGGCGATCCGGTCTCCGGCGCGACCTTCGATTCCGAAAAACTGCGGGTTACCAATGAGCTCAAAAACCGGGGTTATGCCTATTTCAGCCCCAGTTTCGTGGAGTTTGAAGGCGATACCACCGGTACCAAAACCAACGTAACCCTGCGCGTACTACCGCCCACCGACTCCACCGCGCATAAGGTGTACGTGATCAATCGCGTCACGGTGCTGCTGAGTTTACTGCCCAATGTCACGTCCATTCGCTCGGATACGACGATCAACGGCGTGTATTTCGCTTCCGCGGATCCCAAATTTCAGGTCAAACCCAAGCATTTATACCGGGCCATCGCGATCCGCCCGGACTGGACTTACCGCCAGGTGGATTTTGACAAGACCCTGCGCGACCTGAACTCGCTGGGTATTTTTCGCTTTGTCGCCATCAAACCCTATTTGGACAGTCTGCAGCCCGACCGGATGAACGTGGATATTTCCTTCACCCCGAACAAACGGCTGGCGTATGGCGGCGATATCGGTCTGAATTCTTCTACCAGCTCGCTTTCAGGCCGGCTATTGGGGGGCTCCCTGTCCGGATTGGCGCGTAACCGCAACCTTTTTCGCGGCGCAGAATTACTGGAAACCAATGCCCAGTTCAACGTGGAGGTGGATATTGCCGGTCGTGATCGCCCCCTGTTCTCGGTTTTCTCCCAGGAATTTAAATTTACGAACGGACTGCTGATCCCCCGCTTCTTCGATTATCTGGGCATCTGGCGCGGCCTGCACGATTTGAAAATCGGCCGCACGCGCCTGGTCAGTAATGGCCTGTACGAACGCATGGTGGCTGATGGCAAAGCGCATTTTACGCTGAACTACAACTTCTTAAAACTGATTGATTTCTACCGGTATAACCTGTTCAATGCGACTTTCGGCTACGAGATCCGCACGAATCCGCAGCACCAGTACTCGTTCGATCACGTGGGTATTGACGTGTTAAGGCCTACGCTGGAACCCAAATTCGATGATATTTTTGGCCAGAATCAATTCCTGCAGAACAGTTTCGGTCCTCAGCTTTTTACCGGCTTTTTGCTGCGGTCTTTTAGTTACACGTATACAGGTAAAACCAATCCTTTCGGCGAGCGCTGGGTGTTCCGTATGAACACCGATTTATCCGGTTTGGAAGAAATGGTGCTGAACCGGCTCTGGGCAATTCCTTTTGGCGAGCAGGAGTGGCGCATCGGCAGTCTCGATTTTTCCAAATACCTGCGGGCCGACATGGATGCGGTGTATACCCGAAATTTTAGCAAAAACCTGGAAGGGGCGGTCCGTGTGGGCAGCGGCATTGTACAGCCCTTTGGCGATACACGCACTACGCCTTATGTCAAACAGTTCTTCGTCGGCGGGCCTTCCAGTCTGCGGGCCTGGCGGATCCGGGAGATCGGTCCCGGCGGATTTTATAATCCCAACAGTGTGCGTCCATTTTACCAGTCGGGTAATTTTCGCTTCGAGTTCAACAGTGAATTACGTTTTCCGATCTTCTATATTTTCAAAGGCGCCGTGTTTGTGGACGGGGGGAATGTCTGGACCCTGAAGCCGGATGCGACCCGGCCATCGGCCGAATTGCGCTGGGATTCTTATAAAAATATCGCCCTGGGCACGGGCGCGGGTATTCGGATGGACATCACCTTTGCCGTGCTGCGCGTAGATGCCGGACTGCCGATCCGTAATCCATACCCTTCCGAACTGGGTAATTACTGGGTACCCAGGCGTTTTGCTAAAGGCTGGCACCGTGATATAAACTGGAACATTGCCGTGGGTTACCCGTTCTAAGCGGTTCTCCACTTTTCATACTACCTTATTTTCAAAACAAAAACGAAATGTCCAACCTAATTGAAACCATCCGGGAATACATCACCCCGGACTTGCTGAGCCAGGCGGCGCAGGTACACGAAGAAAATGAAAACGGCATTTCCCGGGCCATTGGCGGGCTGGTACCGACTATTCTGGCCGGTCTGCTCCAGAAATCGAATGACGCCGGCGCTATGAGCAGCATTTTCAACCTGCTGTCCAACTTCGATCCGGCAGTTTTAACCAACCCGACCGGTCTGCTCAACCTGGGTAACCTGGCCCATAACGACCCCAAAGATGCTTCCGGGCACTTACTGGGTATGCTGTTCGGTTCCAAAGTGCCGGCTATGACCAGCGCGATCTCCTCTTTTGCCGGCGTAAAATCCACCACGACTTCTTCGCTGCTGGGTTTGGTCGGGCCGTTGATCATGGGCATTTTGAGTAAAAAAATTAGTTCCGGCGGCCTGAATTTGTCGGGTCTCGCCAACTTGCTGAAAAGCGAACGGACCAGCATTCTGGGTCTGTTACCGACCGGATTGAGCGCCGTGCTGGGCATCAATGACCCGGGCGAAGCAACGGCGGCTGCCCCGGCGCCCCTGGCCGCCACCAACGGTACGGGCTGGTTATGGCCACTCCTGCTGCTGCTGGGCCTGGGCGCGGCCATTATGTACTATATGCGCAGTTGCCGGACGGAAATTCCCGTCGTGCAAACCGAAGTGCCAGCCCCGCTACCCGTACCCACGCCGGCGCCGGTCGCCGCACCCACCATGTACATGGATACGCTGCCCGGCGGCTATAGTCTGCAAGGCGCCCTGGAAGGCATTGAAAGTCAACTGGTTAGCTTTATTAAAGACGATACCCGCCCGGTGGATAAAACGACCTGGTTCAACTTCGATCACCTGAATTTCAAGACCGGCAGCGCCGACCTGGATATGGACTATTCCCAGCAGCAACTGACGAATATCTACGAAATACTCAAGGCCTTTCCGCAGGTAAAAATCAAGATCGGCGGCTATACGGACAATGTCGGTCAGGAAGCCGCCAACCAGAAATTATCGCAGGCCCGGGCCCAAACCGTGCAAAATGCCCTGATCAAAATGGGGATTGCGAAAAACCGCCTGTCCGCCGAAGGCTACGGCTCCCAGCATCCGGTTGCCGACAACGCCACCGAAGAAGGCCGCGCGCAGAACCGGAGAACAGCGGTAAGGGTGGTAGAAAAATAGGAGTCAGGAGTCAGGAGCCAGGAGTCAGGAGTCAGGGTGGGGTAGGGATGTTTATCAGTCGATTATGGCATTGTTGATGAATGGCGAGACCATATACCGAGATGTCGCCCCCTGTCTCCTGCCCCCTTCCCCCTGTCACCTAACTCCTGCCCCCTAACTCCTGCCCCCTAACTCCTGCCCCCTAACTCCTGCCCCCTGTCTCCTATCACCTAACAAATCCACCATGTTCAACAACGTCGAATCCGCTCTCCAGTCCGAAATTACCGGCATCCGCGAAGCCGGGCTGTATAAAGAAGAGCGCATAATCACTACGCCGCAGGGTCCTGTGATCAGCACCACGGTCCAGCAGGAAGTCCTCAATTTCTGTGCGAATAACTACCTGGGACTGAGCAGCCACCCCGAGGTCATTGAAGCCGCCATCGAGGCCATCCGCACGCATGGTTACGGCCTGTCGTCGGTGCGTTTCATCTGTGGCACCCAGGACATTCACAAACAACTGGAGCGCCGGATTGCCGATTTTCTAGGTACAGAAGATACCATTCTCTACGCCGCCGCTTTCGATGCCAACGGTGGCCTGTTCGAACCGCTGCTCGGCGAGGAAGATGCGATCATCAGCGATGAGTTAAACCACGCGTCCATCATCGATGGTATTCGGTTGTGTAAAGCCAAACGTTTCCGCTACAAGCACAATGATATGCAGTCACTGGAAGAGTGCCTGCAGCAGGCCGATGCCGCCGGGGCACGCCGCAAACTCATTTTTACCGACGGCGCTTTCAGTATGGACGGCACCATTGCCCGGCTGGACCTGATCTGCGACCTGGCGGAGCAGTATGGCGCTATGGTCGGCATAGATGAATGCCATGCCTCGGGTTTCCTGGGCAAAACCGGTCGCGGCACCCACGAGTACCGCCAAGTCATGGGCCGGGTGGATATCATTACCGGCACGCTGGGCAAGGCGCTGGGCGGCGCTCTGGGCGGCTTTACCTCGGCCCGCAAGGAAATCATCGAGTTACTGCGTCAGCGTTCGCGGCCGTACTTGTTTTCCAACACCCTGGCGCCCGCTATTGTCGGCGCCTCGATCAAGGTTTTCGACCTGTTGAGCAGCAGCACGGCTTTGCGCGACAAACTGGAAGTCAATACCAAATGGTTCCGGGAGCAGATGACGGCCGCCGGTTTCGACATCCTGCCCGGCGATCACCCGATCGTGCCGATCATGCTGTACGACGCACCGCTGGCCCAGGAATTTGCCCGCCGCCTGCTCGACGAAGGCATTTACGTCATCGGTTTCTTCTACCCGGTGGTTGCGCAGGGCAAGGCGCGTATCCGGGTGCAGCTGAGTGCTGCCCATGAGCCGGAACACCTGGAAAAAGCGGTGACCGCTTTTACGAAAGTGGGTCGCGAACTGGGCGTTTTAAAAGGATAAAGGCGTGAAAAACGCGAAAAAGTGGTCGTTCGGTGGTGATAAACCGTCGAACGATCCCTTTTCTTGCCTGGCATGGCCGGATGTTAGAACTTGGGGCACCATCAACCTTATTCCTACACTATGACGACGACTCCTCTACGCTGCCTCATTGTCGAAGATGAACCTTTGGCGGCCGAATTGATGGCCGAATACATCGACCAGACACCGTTTTTACAGCTCGGCCATATTTGCCACGATGCCATTCAGGCCCTCGAAGTCGTGCGCACGGAACCGGTCGACGTGATTTTCCTGGACGTGCAAATGCCCAAACTGAACGGCCTCGAATTTTTGAAAGCCCTCAATCATCCGCCGCGGGTGATCATCACGTCGGCTTTCCCGGAGTTTGCCGTGGACGGTTTCGATTTGCGGGTCACGGACTATCTGCTCAAACCCATCGAGTTCAGCCGGTTTACCAAGGCTGTCAATAAACTCTTGCTGCCCCATCGTCCGGCGGTACCCAACACCAAACCGCAGCGCCCCTATTATTTCTTTACGGTGAACAAACGTTCGGTCAAGATCTACCTGGACGAAATTCTCTTCATCGAAAGCCTGAAAGACGCGGTCTCCATCCAGACCACCACCAAAGCCTACCACACCCACTACCAGTTAGGCGAACTCGAGGAACTTATGCGAAACGATAATTTCCTGCGTATTCATCGCTCTTTCCTGGTGGCCGTCGATAAGATCGAGTCCTTCTCCGCCGCCGAAGTAGAGATCGCCGGCCGGGTGCTGCCCATCGGCCGCAGTCATAAGTTATACGTGATGGAAAAACTGGGACGGAGTTAACTATGAACTATGAACTATAAACTATGAACTGTAAAAGTCAGTCGTGAAAGAGGTACTTGAAAATTATATAGTAAGTAAGCTGGGCAGTAAACCGGCTGATCTGGATACAGTGCTGGACTGTTTTACACTGCTGCATTATAAAAGAAATGAGATAATATTACGGGCCGGCGATATTTGCCGGCACTGTAATTTTATCGCCAAAGGCTGTGTACAAGTATTTGTATGGGATAAAGAGGGGAATGAGATGACCCGCGACTTTATTATAGAAGAAGGCTGGGTGATGGAAGTCAATAGTTTTGGCAAACAAGTGCCGGCGATGGAAAATTTAAGGGCGATTGAGCCGACCAGTATTTTAGCTATTAATTATAATAATTTCCAGGTACTGATGGATAAAGTACCGCAGTTTGAAATGATTTACCGGCAGATAATAGAACTCTCGTATACCAATAGTGTATTCCGCCTGAACACTTTTATTGCGATGGATGCCCTCGAAAGGCTGCAATGGATGCAGGAACACCAACCCAAATTATTAGCCCGCCTTTCCAGTAAGGCCAGCGCTTCTTACCTGGGTATTTCCGCCGAAACACTGACCCGGTTAAAAGCAAAACTTTAAATCGTTGACATATATCAAGGGTCAGCGGCTGTACAGCGCCGGATTTTTGCGGTGATATTATTCACTTCATCATCTAACTTCTTGTATTATGAACGAGTTTTTGCTTTTGTTCCGCAACGCCAGCGGGAACGGCCAGTACATTTCCACGCCGGAGGATATGCAACGCGATATGCCGAAGTGGCAGGCTTGGATCGGTCAAATAGCAGCGCAGGGAAAACTTATTGACACGCGACCCATCGAGTATGAAGGGACGGTCATAAGCCCTGCCAGTCAGGTGGAAACACCTTTTACTGCTGAAAATATTTTGGTCGTCGGTTACCTGATCTGTAAAGCGCAAAGCCTGGAAGAAATAACGGACTATGCGAAAACCTGCCCGATTCTTCTCTACGAGCAAGGCAGTGTGGAAATCCGTTCGATCATGCCCTTCGAAATCTAACCTCCAGCACGATGAAAAAATTAGTCTCGCTTGGAAAGTGGTTATTCATCCTTTCTTTTTCGTTTTATGTTTTTCTACATTTAGCATTAGCCGATGTAGGCGTGGAAAAGTTCGTACCCAAGTACCTGCCTTTTCCCTATTTCTGGAATTACCTGACCGGTATAGCTTTACTGGCCTTTATTATCAGTGCGTCTATTAGGAAATATGATCGTTTAAGTGCGCTGCTATTATCCGTTTATCTGTTATTAGTCGCGCTGCTGATTCATTTGCCGCTGGCTAAAGATCCCCAGGAAATGCTCAATGTGTTCAGAATAACGAATATGATCGGCGGTGCGCTCATGTTTGCCGGCACGTTGGCGGTGGATAAACGGGTGTTTTATAAAATGCGGTAAATCCTGACAGCGCTGGCATAGTTATTTTCACATAGCGGAAAAACTTAAATTTCAGTTATGAAAACAGCAGCAAACACGACCACAGGCAAGTTTACCGTAAAAGGTTATGGTGCAACGGGTGGATTAATCGGCGGTAAAACGCTGGAACCGATGGATATCGAACGGGACGCGCCCGGCACCGAAGAGGTCCTGATCGAAGTGCTCTATTGCGGGGTCTGTCACAGCGACGTACACCAGGTCGCCAACGATTGGAAAAATACGATCTACCCCTGCGTACCCGGACATGAAATCATCGGCCAGGTAGCCGCCATCGGTAGCGGCGTAACCAAATTTAAAGTCGGGGATACCGTGGGCGTAGGTTGCATGATCGATTCCTGCCAGCAGTGCCAGCCCTGCCGGGAAGGAGAAGAACAGTTCTGCCAGGGGGAACATGGCCCAACTATGACCTACAACGGCTATTGGAAGCCGGCGGCAAAATTTAACACTTTTGGGGGCTTTTCTACCCATGTTGTGTCCACGGAAGCTTTCGTCCTCCGAATTCCGGACGCTTTAGATATTACCAAAGCGGCGCCTATCCTCTGTGCGGGCGTTACGACGTTCTCGCCCATGAAACACTGGAACGTACAGGCGGGCGATAAAGTCGGCATCGTGGGCATCGGTGGTTTGGGCCACATGGCGGTGATGCTGGCCAAGGCGATGGGCGCCACGGTAGTGGCGATCACCACTAAAGAAGAAAAGCGGGAAGCGGCATTGGAGCTGGGCGCAGACGACGTACTGATCTCCGAAGATAAGGAGGCCATGAAAGCGCAGGACATCACCTTCGATTTTATCCTGGTCACCATTCCGGAACCATTCGACGTAAACCCCTACATTTGTCTGCTCAAGTGGCGCGGCAGTTTGGTGACGGTCGGGCTGCTGGGACCCTATAAGGAACCCACTAATAATATGGAAGTGGCCAGGCTTGGACGCAGCGTCGGCGGCTCCCTCATTGGCGGCATAGCCGAAACCCAGGAAGTCCTGGATTTTTGCGCCGCCAAGGGCATTCATCCGCAGGTAGAAATGATCAAAATGCAGGATATTAACGCGGCTTTTGAAAAGATAAAGGACGAAGAAGTGCGCTTCCGGTATGTAATTGATATGAAATCACTGAAATAACGGGTAATATTCAAGATTTAATTCATCCTTACCTTTCGTTCCGTTTATGCCGCATATTGCCATCATCTCCGCCAGTGTACGCCTGAATCGTATGAGTCACCGCGTAGCCCTGTTTTTTGAACGCTATATTCAGGAACAAAAACTGGGCACGGCGGAAATCCTGGATTTGAAGGCCTATAATTTTCCGGTATTCGAGGAAAGACTGCACCTGCAGCCGGAGCCGCTGCCGCAAGCGCTTGAATTTGCCGAAAAAATAAAAAAAGCGGACGGCGTCATTATCGTTACGCCGGAGTATAACGGCGGCTACCCGGCCAGCCTCAAAAATGTCGTGGATCTGCTGTATAATGAATGGCGGCGTAAACCCATCGCTATTTCCACGGTTTCCGACGGGGTGTTCGGCGGTACGCAGGTCATCACGTCGCTGCAGTTTTCGCTGTGGAAAATCAGGGCCTGGACGGTTCCGGCCATGTTCCCCGTGCCAAAAGGCCAGGATATGTTCGATGAGCACGGCCAGGCGACCAAACCGGAAGATACCCATAAACGGGCGGACGGTTTTCTGAGCGAGCTGCTCTGGTGTATTGCCGCCGGGCAGGCGATGGAAAAGGTTGATGAGGGTTGATAAAAAAGGTTGATAAGGTTTATGAAAAAGGGTTTATAAGGTTGATTATCAACCTTAT